>NC_019567.1:3068149-3374964 GCF_000317895.1 Bdellovibrio bacteriovorus str. Tiberius | reverse complement strand
GAATGATTGCCCAGAACTGCCAGCGTGATTGGAATCATCGGGAAGATGCACGGAGTGAAGCTGGTGAAGATCCCGGCAAAGAACACAAAGATCAAACCCGCGATCATGCTGCTTCCCAGATATTTCTGGAAGTTCGCGGTGTCAAAGAAGTCCGTCGGTGCAACCATTGGTTGCACGTCAGCCTCTTGAATCTGAGCTTCACCTTCCACCATGGTCACGACAATAGGAACTTCAATCAGTTTTGTCGTCGGGAACAGGCAGAACTGATCCGAACACGCCTGATAGGTGAGCTCCATTTTCATTTTGGTGTGCTTTTTTAAGAAACGGTGAGGCGCTTCAATATGTGCGGTGAGTGTTGCGGCTTTTTCCACTCCGCTGCGCATTTTTTTCGAGAACTTATCGTGCCATTGAATCAGCGGCTCAATCTTGAACGGCGCTACTTTGAAGCCATCTGGCTCCAGAATCACCACGCTGAATTTGTCTTCATACGCGTGATATCCTTCGGGGAGCGTCATTTTAATTTCGATATTGCCGCCCTGACCCGGGCTCCATTCGTAAGGCACGACTTTGGTGTCAGCAAGCAAGGGGTCCGTGTCATTGGGATCAGCAGCCCAAGACCTTGGACTTGCGATCAGGGAAAGCAGGATGGCTACAACGTAAAACAGGCTGATTCTCATGAGTTTCCTCTTAGTATCTCTCCGGACCATGGGCAAGTTTATTTGCGACTGACTCAATATTAACACAGTTCGGTCCGATAGAGAAACTGAGAGGTCATATCTTATGGGTTTTGTAGGTATATTAGTTGTATTCGTGATGGTGTTCGGCGGCTTCCTTATAGCCGGCGGTAACATGTCCGTGATCATCAAGGCGGCCCCTCTGGAGCTGATGATCATCGGGGGCGCGGCCCTCGGAGCGTACATTATCGCCAACCCGATGAAGGTTATCAAAGCCGGATTCAAAATGGCTATCAAAGCAATGACAGCAAAGGGTCCGCAAAAGCAGGATTATGTCGAGTTGTTGCAGATGATGTTCCAGTTGTTCCAGGCTTTCCGTAAAGAAGGTCCTCAAGGTATCGAGAAACACATCGAGGAACCTGATAAGAGTGACATCTTTAAAGCCTATCCAAGTTTCATGCACAACCATCACGCGGTTCACTTCCTGTGCGACACGATGAAAATCACCCTGTCCGCTGAAATGTCCCCGTATGATGTGGATGATCTGCTTGATGCCGACATCAAAGCCATTCACCACGAAGAACACATGGCGGTTCACGCCGTGCAGACAGTGGCCGACGGTTTCCCGGGTCTGGGGATCGTTGCCGCGGTTTTGGGTATCGTAAAAACGATGGCCCATTTGACCGACGGGGTTGAAAAGATCGGTGCCCTGGTTGCCTCCGCTCTGGTGGGTACGATGTTGGGGGTTTTCGGAGCTTACGGTCTGATTGGACCAACTGCGACGAAAATGGGTGCGGATATCGATGCTGAAGGACGTTACCTTGGTTGCATCAAAGCCGCGATGGTGGCTTTGCAAAGAGGTGCGCCTCCGATTGTATGTGTGGAGTACGCTCGTCGCTCTATCATGCCTGAAGAGCGTCCATCTTTTGACGAAGTCGACAAGGCTACCAAAGAGATTAAGAAAGCAGCTTAATCGGCTTGGCCGAGGATGTGAAGGGGGCATAGCCCCCGTAACTGGACTGGAAATAAACTATGGCAGAAAAAAAGCAAACGATCGTTATCAAAAAGATCATAGTTTCGGGCGGAGGTCACCACGGGGGTTCCTGGAAGGTGGCCTTGGCCGACTTTATGACGGCCTTGATGGCGTTCTTCCTGGTTATGTGGCTGGTGGGGCAATCTGAAGAAACCAAAAAAGCGGTTTCTGATTATTTCTCCACGCCTTCTGTTATTGAATACAACTTCCAGAACTTCGGTGCTGAAATCACTCTGGAAAAACTTTTCCTGGATATTCTGAATGAGCCGCTGAAGGCCTTCCAAAGTTTCATGGAACCGGCGGATAAAACTCCAAACCTGCTGGACATGGGTTCCACGAAAGTGGTGGCGGCTTATCTGGCGGATCAGATGACCGACGTGGCTAAGAATGTCACGGTCACTCCGGACGGATATGATTTTGATATTCCTGACTACATGCTGTTTGAACGTGGCACGTCCACGCCGAATGCAAACTTTGTGAAGGTCATGGACAAGATCAAGGGTATCACCACCGGTTTGAAAGATGCGGATATCAAGCTGACTTCAGGTTTGTTCATTCAGGCCGTTCCGGATGGCAGTGTGATGTCTGCGAACAAAGTCGCTTCCGAGCGCTTTGATATGGTTCGTGCCAAGATCATGGCCACACTTGAAAACAACACCGTGAATGTCACAGGTGGCATCAGTGTGAAGGAAAAACGCGGTGAAATCGATCCAGCCAAGCTGGTTGGTTTTATCCGGGTGAAGATCGCTCAGAAGGAAATCACTTCCGACGGTCACAAGCCGCGCAAGCTGGAAACCCTGTTTGGCCCGTCCCGTGTGGATATGTCTGTGTATGACAGCTTTGTGAATCAGATCAGCAACCGTAAAGAGGCCGAAAAGAAGGACCTGAAACAGCAAGTGGATCAGGACCTGAAAGAAGAGACGGGAATTACAGATCCGTCGATGCAGACAGAATAAAGAAATAGTCGCCAGCCCCGTCAAATTGGGAGCTTTCACTGGTCGCGGTGAGAGCTCCTTCAAAGAAGATCACACCCCATTTTGTTCCCAGCCCGGTTCGTGCATCAAAGTACGGATTGATCGTTTCAACGTCCGGCGTGTTGTAACCGATTTCGTTGTTCCATTTCCAGCCGCCGAAAACATCCATGATATTGCCAAAACCAAAACGCTCTGACTTTTCATGGGTCGCTTCCCAGTTGGAATTTGTGTCGTACATGATGCGCGACCTCCACAGATTCAGGTGCAGGCTGAGCAGATCCCCGTTATGGTCGCCACCGTTATAATACTGACTTTTGGTGTAACCGATTTCCATGGACGCGTTTTGTGAGAAATCCACTTTCACTTCCGCATTCATGCGCAGGTTGAAATGGTCATCGCCATGTTCATAGTTCGTGTTCGAGCCCCAGACTCCCAGGCGGAATTGAGATCCGAAGTTGAACCAGAACGATCCCTGCAAAGCCGGGGAATTGTCGGATTGGGAAAGCCCGTGTTCCACATAGTGTGAAAGCAGGCTCACATCACCGGACAACGCAAAGGTTGGAGACGTGCTGGCTTTGGCGGCGGTGGCCCCCAAAGTACTAATCAGAATAATGGTAAAAGCAATGTATCTTCGCATAGATAGTTCGCCTAATTGTGACCCAGTCTGCCGCGAAAAACAAAGTTTTCGCGCGGGCCTTGCACGGGGAACTGGACCAACAGCCCCAAGAAAGGTAGATTGGCCCGCTATGAATCTTGATTTACCACTGAATGAATACACTTATGTCGCCTTTGATACTGAAACCAGCGGAGCTTATCCGGTCGGGCATGACGTGGTCGAGTTTGGTGCCGTGAAGTGGTACAAGGGTGAAGAAGTCGGCCGTTTGCAGTTTTTGTTCAAGCCCCGCGAGCTGATGACTGATTTTATTATCGGCATTCACGGTATCACCAATGAAATGGTGGCGGATGCTCCGCTGATCACCGAAAAGATCCGCGAGATTCATGAGTTCTTCAAAGGGGCCATCGTAATGGCTCACCACGCACCATTCGATCTGGGGTTCATGGCTATTGATTTCGAGAAAAACCATCTGCCTTTGCTGCCGGAACCGGCTTTGTGCACAAGTCTTCTTTCCCGCAAATGGATTCACGGCGTGGAAAATCACAAACTGCAAACGCTGGTCAGACATCTGAACATTGACGGTGGTCAGGCGCACCGTGCTTATGACGATGCGAAAGCCTGCTTGCATGTGGGCCTGGCGTGTTTTGCCAAGATGCCGCCGGAAATGACCTTGGCCGGAGCCATCAAAAGCCAGGGGAAGAATCTGTGGTGGAAGGAATACTCTTTGGCGTCATTGAGTGCGCCACAGTTTAAATCCATCATCGAAGCGATTCAGACCAAAAAAGATATCGATATGGTTTATGAAGGTGGATCAGATCGTGGTTCCACCCGTCGTGTGACCCCGATTGGAATCGTCAGAAATCCAGACGGGGACTATCTGCAGGCGTTCTGCCATAAAGATCAGGCAGCAAAACGATACTATCTAAACAGAGTCAGCGACGCCCAAATCATCTGGATCTAAGGCGCACGCTGGATAATGAATTTGCAGCTGCGTTGCTCGTCGTCGGCGTACAGGGAGTACGCCTTCCTCCTTGCGCCTTGTGCAAATTCATTCTTCAGCGTGCTTGAGTTTGGTTATTCTTCGTCGATGTTCCAGCTTAGCTTTTTCTTTTTGCCTTTGCCTGGGGCCAGACCGAAGCGTTCTTTGATTTGCTCCAGGTCTTCTTTGCGAGCGCGAACTTTCAGCATCACGCCGTTGGCTTCATAGTTTTCTGAAAGCACGCGCATTTTTGCGCGGATATCACCGATGGCACCCTGAGTGGTGTACGGGATCAGAACGTCTTCTTCGACCATGGCATTTTCAAAGTGCTTCACAAGTTTCGTGTGCAAAGCTGCGATGTCGTCCGGATTCTTGGCCGACATGAAGTGCGCTTCCGGGAATTCCTTCGCCAGTTCCGCTTCTTCTTCCTGTGACAGGCGATCGCGCTTGTTGAAGATCAGCATGCTCGGGATGTCCTGAGCGCCCACTTCGGCCAATACCGTGCGGGTGACTTCCAGTTGTGAGCGGAAGGTCGGGTCAGAGCAGTCCACCGTATACAAAAGCAAAGAGGCATTTGCCGCTTCATCCAAAGTGGATTTGAAAGACGCCACCAGATCATGGGGAAGTTTTTTGATGAATCCAACAGTGTCGGACACAAGCATCTTGGGACGTGTTTCGGGATAAAGCACACGAACCGTGGTGTCCAGGGTTGCAAACAGTTTGTCGGCGATCAGTACGTCACTGCCGGTCAATGCACGCATCAAGGAAGACTTGCCCGCATTGGTGTAACCCACCAGTGCCACAGTCAGCTCTTGTTCGCGGCGGGAACGGCGCGTGTCCAGTTCCTGGGAAATGGAAGCCAGTTCCTGTTTCAGTTCTTTGATGCGGTCGCGGATCTTACGGCGATCCAGCTCGATGCTGGTTTCACCAGCCCCTTTACCGCCACCACCCTGACGGTCATCGCCAGCTGTGGATTCACGCATGCGCGGAGCTACATACGTCAAACGTGCAATTTCAACCTGCAGGCGGGCCGCGCGAGTGCGTGCGTGACGGCTGAAGATTTCAATGATCACGCCCGTGCGATCCAGAACCTGTGCGCCAGTGGCGCTTTCAAGATTGCGCAACTGGGACGGGGAAAGGTCACAGTCAATAACAACGACCTGAGCTTTTTCCTGAGGAGTCGTGTCACCGGTGGAGTCCATGTCCTCGGCACCCTCTTCGACCTCGAAAACTTCTTCGACGTCATCGCCGAACAGATCGTCTTCTTCTTCATCTTTTTTAAAGCGCAAAGCCGCTTTGTGTTTTTTCTTGGTGAAGTTCGGACTGATTTTGCCCGTGCCGCCGGTCCACTCGGCCAGTTCTTTCAGTTTGCCATCACCCAACACGGTGGCGGTTTTGGTAGAGCTGCGACGCTGGGACATTTGACCGACAACTTCATACCCAAGAGTGGTGACCAGACGGGAAAGTTCCGTCAAAGAACCCTTAAGTTCCTGATCTGAAGTGCGTTGAAGTTGGATACCGACAAGGACGGCTTTAAGAGGCGTGGTTTCGTTCATGGCGAACGGTATAACACAGGCCTTGGCAAAAGCCAGCGGGACCTGAAAAAAGTCTTTAAAATCGGGGGGATCGGTTCCCCGGAATGTAGCAAATACCCGCTCCGGTGGCGGCAGTTGCGGGGACTCTTCACTTTCGCCGCAAAGGGTAATTCCAAGGCGTTTTTCTTTAGCTTTTCATTACCGTCAATTAGGGCGCTTTTCTTGCCCGGGCAGGGGTCCTGGGATAGGTTGCACGGGTTTTAATAACACTGTCCTCGAAGAGAAAGGATCCATCATGTCTTCCAAAATGATGTTGTATGCCGGCTTGCTATTGGCCACTGTTTTTCAATCCGTTCCTGCTGTGGCCGCTGATAAGGTCACCAAAGAAGAAATCGTTGTTTACTCTGCCCGCAAAGAGGAATTGATCAAACCTATCTTTGATCAGTTCACCAAAGAAACCGGCATCGCCGTGAAATTCCTTTCTGACGATGCTCCGAAGCTGATTGCGCGTCTTGAATCTGAAGGTGCTTCCAGCCCGGCGGATATTCTGATCACAGTGGATGTTGCCAATCTGACTATCGCCAAAGACAAGGGCCTGTTCGCACCTGTGAAATCCACAGTGCTTGAAAAGAACGTTCCGGCGATCTATCGCGACAAGGACAACCAGTGGTTCGCCCTGAGCAAACGAGTGCGTGCGATTTTCTACAATAAAGAAAAAGTAAAACCAGAAGAGCTTTCCACATATGAAGACCTGGCAAGCCCGCGCTGGAAAGGTGAGATCCTGACTCGTTCGTCTTCTCACCCCTACAACCAGTCTCTGCTGGCGAACATCGTGTCTGTACACGGTGTGAAAGACGCCCAGAAATGGGCGGATGGTTTCGTGGCGAATCTGGCACGTCCTCCTCAAGGCGGGGACTCGGATCAGTTGAAAGCCGTTGCGGCAGGCGAAGCGAAACTTGCGGTGGCGAACAGCTACTATTTCGGTCGTATGATGGTGTCTGAACTTCCGGAAGACAAACTGGTTGCGCAAAAAGTGGGGATCTTCTTCCCGAATCAAAAAGCCGGTAAAGGGGATTTGACTGGCGCGCACGTGAACATCAGTGGTGGTGGTTTGCTTAAAAGCAGCAAGAACACTAAAAATGCCCAGAAGCTGCTTGAGTTCCTGACAGCGGATCACGCACAGAACATCTATGCAGCCGCCAACAAAGAATTCCCGGTGAATCCGGCGGTCAAAGCGGACGCTGTATTGGCAGCGTGGGGACCGTATAAAAATGAAGGCACTAATTTGTCTGTGTGGGCGAATCACAGCAAAGATGCGACTCGCATCGCTGACAAGGCCGGCTGGAAGTAATTGCCGGTGCTGAGGTTTCTGGCTGTCTTAGTTGCATCTTTGTGTATAGCACCTCTGTTGCTGGTGTTGTCCGCGTGGTGGTTGCCGTTCACACCTGAAACGGCCGACAGCTGGTTGCATGTCTCAGAGAATCTTTTGAATTCATACATTCTGCAAACCTTGTGGCTGTGCCTGGGCGTGGCCACGATTTGCGGATTTTTCGGTGTTACAGCCGCCTGGCTGACCTCGCAGTTTTCTTTCACGGGCCGCCGCTGGCTTGAATGGGGCATGATTCTGCCCCTGGCGGTTCCGGCTTATATCTCGGCATATTCTTATGGCTGGTTGTTTGAATACGCCGGTCCCGTGCAGACCCTCTTGCGTGACTGGATGGGCTGGTCGTCCCGTGGGGATTACTGGTTCCCGCAGTTTCGCAGCTTGGGTGGGGCGATGTGGGTGCTGGGAATTTCCACCACTCCTTACGTTTACCTTCTGGCGCGCACAGCTTTCTTGTCTCAACCCCGTGAATGGTGGGAAGCCGCTGCGACTCTGGGGACTTACCCAGCACGTTTCTTCCGCAAGATTGCACTGCCTGCGGCACGGCCTTTTATCGCCACGGGGATTGCACTTTCTTTGATGGAAACCATCGCGGATATCGGTACGGTCACGGTGCTGGGTGTGCAAACTGTCAGTGCTGGCATTTATCGCAGCTGGTTTTTCATGAGCGAGCCTTTGGTGGCCGCTCGTCTGGCGGGATTGCTTTTGATTTTTGTTTTTGTCCTGATGGGCGTTGAAGCTTTGGGTCGCCGGGGGATGCGCTACAGTTCTTTGCGCCAACACCAGCAAAAAGATCTGGTGCGGCTGCACGGCGGGCAAAACGTGCTGGCTGTGATGGCATGTGCGCTGCCGGTGATTGCAGGTTTTTTGCTGCCAGTGGGGATTTTGCTTCGTCTGGTCAGTTATTCGACGTCATGGGGTTTTATGGAGTCCCTGAGTGAATACCTGTGGCAGTCAGTGCGCCTGGGTGGTTTTACCGGAGTGCTTGCCGTGACGGCGGCTTTTGTGATGGTGTGTGCGGAACGTTTTCACGCCCAGTGGCTGCGTCTGGTGACGTTGCTGGCAAATCTTGGATACGCGATTCCGGGGGCGGTGGTGGCCGTGGGGCTGATGATGCTCTTTGGTTGGTTGCGTGAATCTACGGGTTCGACTTTTATTATTACCGGCAGTATCGCGGGTCTGCTGATTGCTTACACGGTTCGTTTTATGGCGACGGCTTACAGCCCATTGCACAGCGGGATGTTGCGCATTCCGGAAGAAATGGATATGGCTGCGGCATCTTTGGGTAAGGGCAAAGCCAAAACCATTTTTCTGGTGCATGTACCTTTGTTGATGCTGTCGTTGTGTACGGCTTTCATTGTCGTGTTTTTGGATACGGTCAAAGAACTTCCGGCGACCTTGATCCTTCGTCCCTTTGATGTAAAGACCCTGGCCGTGGCGGCTTTTGAATTTTCCAGTGATGATCGCTATATTGAAGCAGCCCCTTATTCTTTGGTTTTGATTGCGATGTCTACAGTGGCCGTGATTCTTTTGCACTGGGTGCAAAAACGCAGTTTGGAGTGGCGTGATGTCGAGCATTGAGCTTAAAAATACTTCTTATCGTTATAAAGTCGGGGGCGTCACCGATGTTTCTTTCGTGGTACCTGAAGGAAAAATCGCCTGTCTGCTGGGGCCTTCCGGCAGTGGCAAAACCACGCTGTTAAAACTGATCGCGGGCTTTCTGAAGCCGCAGGCGGGAAGCATTGTCATCGGTGGTGAGGTGATTGCGGGCGAGGCCGGACGTTTTGTGCCACCTCAGGAAAGAAAGATCGGTCTGGTGTTTCAGCAGCACGCTTTGTTCCCGCATTTAACGGTGGCGAAGAACATTCTTTTCGGTTGCACCCGAGACAGCAAGGAAGAACGCCAGGATCTTTTGAAGAAGCTTTTGCAGGACTTCCGGATCGAGCAGCATGAACATCGTTATCCCCATCAGATTTCAGGCGGGGAGCAGCAGCGGGTGGCTATTGCGCGTGCCATTGCATCCGATCCGAAACTGCTTTTGATGGACGAGCCGTTTTCAAGTCTGGATAAAGTTTTGCGGGATCAGGTTCAGCAGCAGTGTCTTGAGGTGATTCGGGCTCGTGGACTGACCACGGTGATGGTCACCCACGATGAGGAAAGTGCGAAGGCCATGGGGGATTTGATCATCCGCCTGAAAGCCCCGCAGTCGTAATCACTTGCGCGGTCGCAGATAGTGGCGCACCAGTTCGCCGGTGCTTACAAATGATCCGTCCTTAAAGACACAGCGATCCAGAGCGAACCATTCTTTGGACGCTTCAAATTCCAACAATTCCGGCTTGCCACCCAGTTTGCGGCACAGATTGAAACCTGGATTGCTTTTTTGGTCCAGAATATCCGCCGTCTTCACCTCGATATCGACCGTGAAAGCCGTGCATTTGCGGCTTTGGCAGTCCTTGGAGTAAAGCTCGGTGCGGTCTTCATTGAAACAATAGGTCTGTGCTTCAACGACTTTGGTTTCTGCGTTGTACGGCATGCGGAAGCTGCCTTTTTGGCAGGTCAGATCCGCAGCCAAAAGGGGCGTTGTCAGGAATAGAATCAGACTACTTAACATATGTTGCACCCTTGCCTCGTTTTACGATGTCCGCTTTCGGAATCCAGATATTACCCTCTTTGCACTGATAAGAAGGATCATAGAAACCACAGCTTCGTCCCCAGGAATTTCTTAGAAGATATTCGCACTGTCCGGACTTTTCATTGAACCTGCGGCCCACCAGCACGCTGGCGTGCATGCCCAGCTCGGAATAGTCCCGGCGGTCGCCAAGGCCCTGAGCATCGTAGCTTAGTACTACTGGATTTTTCGCCGTCAATTGCTCATCAATTTCATCACCCAAGGACTTTTCACGGAAGGTCCATGGGGAAGAGACTTTCAAATCGGTCTTGATGCGCTGTTTGCACGTGCGGTTGGCCATTTGATCGATGAAATCCGCGCGCGAAGAAGTTTTCAGGATGTGTTCCAGATCCTTGGTGCTCACATTCGGAAACAGACGGCGAGAGGTCTGATAAACCTTTTCACAGTTCGGAGCCGACCACGAAGTGATTTCATCCCGGCCCAGTTTGTCGATCTCAGTGATCAGCTCCTGGTATTCACCGTTGATGTTGTCTTCGCTGGGGAAATCTTTTTCAAGGCACAGACCTTTTTCGATAGCCCCTTCCAATGCGCCGGATGGGAAGCCGCCCTCAAGGCTGCCGGCTTTGACCCCGACGTACTTGGCACCTGTGTTGAACAGGCTGTCATTGTAGTTGACGGCAATATCGGCTGCAGAGATCTTCTTTTTCAGTTTGAAGGACAGCACATCCGCGGCAGCAAAGGCATAACACCAGCCGATGGAGTCCTGATTTCGTACCGGGCCCATCTCTTTGCTGACGTCCATGGGTTTGCAGGATTGTTTTTCACGGGCATAGGATTTTTCGGCCTTCGCTTTAAGACCGTTAGTGAAGGACTTCAGAATGTTCGGAGGAAACCCCAGCTCTTTGCCATAGGCGGTATAGGCTTCCACGAATTCGTTGATTCTGCCGGTGTTCGCATATTGTTCCATGTCGACCTGAATGCGATTGAATTCAGCTCGAAGAGTTTGAGTGCGCAGGGTTGAATAGAAAGTGTCAGGTACACCCAGTTTGCGACTTGGAATCTTGCATCGCTGCATGCGACTTGTCAGTGAGTCGATTTCCATCGACATGTCGTATTTTTGATAGCCTTGAGCGATTTGTTTGGCCTGCATTCGGATGCTGGACATGCTGCAGCTGTCGGCAAGAGCCTCTGCAAAAGGGAAAATGGCCAAAAATAGGAATGCAATCAATGTACTGCGCATGCTTTGTTTATCGGAATTCAGAGGGAAAACCTGTGGATTTTGGTGGAAATCAGGACCAAAAGAGGGGCTTAACCCTCTTCTTTGTATTCGATCACATTGACGGTACGTTCTTTTTTGATCTGGTGCAGACGTTTGTTGATTTCGTCAGCCAGTTCTTCCAGATGTTTGAACTCATCGCCGGTACGAAGTTTCAGATGAGCATCCGCCTTTCCTTCCAGGGCCTGGTTCAGGAAGCGCTCAAAGGCATAAAGAGGTCCGGCAATGCGGTGGGAAATCAGACGACCTACCGCAAACAAAATCGCGCAGAAAGCGACCGAGATGATCATAAACGTGATCACAAATGGCACCAGGAATTTATTCAGCAAAAAGGCGTTATTACCCACCAGTTCCTGAATTGTCACACGCATGTACGTATAGGAAAACACCGAGCAGATCAGGGTCAGACTTAAACCCACACCCATCAGAATGAAGCAGTACTTCAGCTGGAACGGCATGTTCACCCAATACTGTTTGCGCACGTTGTTTTCGGGCCACAGCAGTTCGCCTTCACGGATGATGGCATAGACGATCAGCCCATAACCCACCCATTGCAGGGCATCGGCGACATTGAACGCCGGGCTGGACAAGGACGGCGTGCCGACCACGATAAAGTCCACCACGTAACCCCAGATGATGCGGTCGGTGACGTTTCCGATGATTCCACCAATCAGAATGGAAAGACCGGAACGCAAAGTAAGGGATTTGATCGGAAGCAGGTATTGAATCAAAGCATAAGTCGCCAGCAAAAACGCGCCGCCCGTGGAAAGGGACACGATACGCAGCACAGACGGCAGATCCGAGAACAGTCCCAGCATAGCCCCATGGTTATGATGAAGAACGAAGTGCACAGGACCATGGGATTTTAACTGCGTGATTCCTGTCGCCCAGATCTTGGTGATGCGGTCCAAGGACCACGTCGCCAGAAGTGGCAGAATCACAATTAGCCATTCACGTTTTTTCATGAACTTCAGTCTAACAAGTGACTCCAAGACTTGCGAAAGAAAACTAAGAACATTACCATCGTCCAGACACGTTTTGTCTGCGGGATTTGGGTCTTTTTGGGAAGGGAATTTTTGATGAAAATTATTCTGAATGTTTTGCTGATCGTTTTGGTGGCGATGTCTGCTTCCGCCGATGATAAGTTTAAGGATATTTCCAAAGAGTTTGAGGCGCTGGCCAAGAAATATGGTGTTAGTTCCAAGGATGTTGGGATTTATGCGACCATCGGGGAAGGCGAAGAGCTGAAGACCCTTCTGGATGTGAACGGGAACAAGATGATGGTCCCGGCATCCATTTCGAAAATTGCGACAGCGTCGGCGGTTTTGGCGTCGTTTCCTCCGGGGACCAAGTTTAAGACTCAGCTTTTGACCAGCGGCGACCTGAAAAACGGAACTTTAAAGGGGACTTTGTACCTTAAAGGCGGCGGGGATCCTTCATTTGTATCTGAAAACATGTGGTATCTGGTGAACGCTTTCACCCGCACCAAAATCAAAAAAATTGAAGGGGATATCGTCGTTGATGATTCTCTGTTCGACAGTGTTCGTTACGACATGAGTCGGCAGAAAGAGCGCGTGGATCGTGCCTATGATGCCCCGGTCGGAGCGATGAGCTTTAACTGGAACTCTGTGAATATCTTCGTTCGTGCAAACGGCGCTGGTAACGGAGCAGACGTCACGATTGATCCGGAAAATGATTATATCCGTCTGATTAATAAGGCCAAAACTGTGGGTGGTTCTGCGAACAATCTGCTGGCGGATCGTGATGAAGACAAAAAGTTTCCGGGGGATGTGATTCACGTCGGCGGCAGTATTGGTCAGGGTTTGAAGGAAGTGGTGGTCTTTAAGAACATCACGCAGCCGGACCTTTGGGCAGGCTACAATCTGAAAGCTTTCCTGGCCCAAAGAGGAATTCAACTGACCGGAACGATCCGCAACGGTGTCACACCAGAGAAGGCCGAACTGGTCGCTGAATCGGAAAGCAAACCGATTGAGCAGATGGTTGCCGACATGAACAAGTTTTCAAACAACTATGTTGCCGAAATGCTGACCAAGAATCTGGGGGCAGTGAAAAAAACAAAAGGTGCGACGCTGGCTGATGGCGTGCTTGTTATCAATGAGCACATGCAAAGTCTGGGTGTGCCGGCAGAACAATACAATCTGGAGTCTCCTTCAGGTTTGTCGCGCCAGAACAAGCTGTCATCCTTCGCGATGTGGAAGGTCCTGCAGCATTTACGCAACGATTTCCGGGTCCAGCCGGAGTTTTTGACTTCCTTGCCGATCGCGGGAGTTGATGGCACGCTGAAAAAACGCATGAAGAATTCCCCGGCAGAACGCTGGGTGCGTGCGAAAACGGGATTCCTGACGGGCGTGGTCTCATTAGCGGGTTATGCGGGTTTGGAGGACGGGCGAGTTGTGACTTTCTCTTTCGTTTACAACGGTTCCACGGATGAGACGAAGATTCGCGCGTTTTTTGATAATTTACTTATCTATCTTGTAAAATAAGCCGATTGAAATGGTGGAAGGTGGACCTCCCATGATGAAACTCAGTGTCTCAGTTCTATACGTTTTGATGCTTGGAGCTCCTGTTGCGATGGCGCAGGGGAATATCGCTGAGCAAGTGGTGCCGCAGGTGCTGGGAAGAAGCCCGGAAGAAAGCCGTCCTTGGCGTGCTCCGGTGTTCGCAGATCAAACGGCGTCCCTGGGATACAATGAGACCGCTTTCTCCATCCCGAAGGGCATGGACAAGCAAGTTCAGTTCTGGATTGATATCTATACTAAATATTCCACCAATCAGGGTGTGATTCACGATTCTGAAAATGTTGAGAAGGTTTACGAGATCGTTGATCTGACGGGCCTGACGACTGAGCGTGCGAAGCAAAATCGTGTCGATGAAGTTAAAAAAGAAATCGCTTTAAAACTGACGTCGCCGGAAGCCAAAGAGCGTCTGCGTTTCCAGCTGGGTCAAAAAGACCGCATGCAGGATGCAATCTTCTATTCCGGTCGTTATATCGAAGACATGGAAAAGATCTTCCGCGATGCCAAAGTTCCGGTGGAACTGACGCGTCTGGCGTTTGTTGAAAGTTCTTTCAATATCATGGCTCGTTCCAAAGTGGGTGCAAGCGGTCTTTGGCAGATCATGCCTTACACGGCAAAGCCTTATAAAATGATTTCTGCGACCGTGGACAACCGCAACCATCCGATGGAAGCGACAAAGCTGGCGGCGAAACTTCTTCGTCAGAACTATTCCATGCTGAATTCCTGGCCACTGGCGGTGACGGGTTACAATCACGGTCCTACGGGCGTGCGCAAGCTGACTGAAAAGTACGGCACCCGCGAACTGGGTGAACTGGTGACGGATGTGAAATCCAGCAAGACCTTCGGTTTCGCATCCCGTAACTTCTATGCAAGCTTCCTGGCGGCATTGGAAGTTGAAAAGAACGCAGGTAAGTATTTCGGTTCTGTGGTTTGGTCCAAGCCTTTGGATTCCCAGGATTTGAAATTGCCGGTGTCTGTGAAGTACAAAGAAATCGTTGCTTGGTTTGATGGCGATGATCGCAAAGCCCAGGTGTTCAATCCGCACCTGACTTTCAAGGCCCGCAAGGGTCACCCGATCCCAGCTAAAACGGTGATCGCGGTACCAAAGGACAAATACAATGTCGCTTTGATCACCCTGGCCCGCCGTGACCGCATGGTGGCGATGGAAGACAAAAGAAAATAGAGACCGAGACTGAAAATTGGGAATAAAAAAAGGGAGCTTTGAAAGCTCCCTTTTTTATTTTCATTTGTGCAAACAGCTTAGATGAAATCACCTTTGCTGCGGTTCATAGCTGGAGCTGTCGCAGATGCGCCCAGATCCAGGAATTTGTGGAACAGCTGGTAGATCTCTTCAACCACGGCTGCATCGTGGATCGCAGTCGGGTTGTCGATAGCCATGGTGTTGGTCAGGCCGATGAAGGCATTCACCATGATGTAAGAAACCTTTTCCATGTCGCGGCCCGGGATCTGCGGAAGGTTGTAGCGGACAACTTCCTGGAAGAAACGGATTGTCTCGGACATATATGCAGCTTCGGCAACATAGTACTGAATGGTGGTCAGTTTAGAGCGAAGTTCCGAGTTGCGACGAGTGGTTTCAACAGCCAGTTCAATCATGCCCTTCACGCGTTGTTCAGGTGCCAATGGGGAAATGGCGCGCATTTTCTCGCTGAAGATGCGTTTGTCTTCTTCAAGGATGTTTTTCACAACCGCCTGAACCACAGACTCTTTGTTACCAAAGAACTGATACAAAGAACCGATGCTAACGCCGGCTTCTTTGGCAATTTTATCGGTCGTGATTGAATAGAAACCTTCACTGACCAAGAGGCGGGAGCAGGCATCAAGGATTGTTGCTACTGTCTGGCGAGAACGTTCTTGTGTGGGAGCCTTTACAATAATCTTAGTTTTCTTCGTTTTTTCTTCAGATGACATCATGTTCACGGAAAACCCTTTCTGAGGACCTAGTTCCATGAGGACAGAATAGGGTTGACTGGACGCGGGGGCAAGTCTGGTTTTTTGCAATTCTGTAATGTTTGTAAATAAATAATGAAGAAAAATACGAGGTTTTATTCATAGCTGAGGACTCCTGATATTGGAGTCGCCAGCAAGTCTTGTCATACATTCATGTTAGACCGGGTCTCTGATGTTGCCTAGGACTGCCTATAAAACCGGACAATACTACTGCAGCTCCTGCTCGCAATAAACTTGTGCGCGCTCTTCATTGGCTGGATAGCTCATGGACTTCGCCAGCTTCTGGCATTGTTTTTTAGAGATCGTGCGGTTGAACTTGCGCAGGCATTCCCAGCGAGCTTCGTCGCCCGAGTCCGGGAACTCCATCAGCTTGGAGATTGCGTGGCATTCTTTCAGATTTGGCTGTTGGCGAAGGTCATACAGACAAACCAGGCGGGCGTCTTCAGCGTTGGTGGAATACTCCATGGTGCCAGCCACAGCCAGACACTGAGTTACGTTGATTTGATTCTTTTTCTGCTTCAGACATTTCAGGCGCAGATCATCGCGCTGATCCATCGCAAGCTTTGTGGACTTCGCCACATGGCAAAGCGGGGCGGCTTCCGCACGGAAAGCACCCAATCCAATAATCACAGCAACAACCAACAAGAGCTTCATCATGTTCGCACTCCAATAAGCACTGGCGTCCTAATCAGCAAGGTTCCGGCCAGTTTTATATGCAAATAAGAGCCGTCTGAAATCAAATGACTGTCTCATAATTTGACAGCCGACACTATTGGGAACTTAGGGCAGCTTTAACGGCGGCTTCGGCATTGACCAGGCCTTTGCCAAAACGGTTGTCTGGGTTCGGGGTGATAGGAGAAGCCGTCTTCATGATCAAAGCCTTCATCTGAGAAGGTTTAATGTCTTTATTGGCAGCTTTCACCAAAGCCACCACGCCCGCCACATGGGGGCTGGCCATAGAGGTGCCGAATGTTTCTTTGTAACTGGTCGGGACGGTGTTCAGAGTGATCTGTGTTTCTGGCTGATCTTTTATAGTGGCACGGATCTTTGCCCCCAGTTTTGCATCGACAAACATGCCCACCGCGAACAGCACATTGTCGCGATCGAACAACCGGGTGTCGATGACGCCCGCGGCATTGTTCACCACGATTACGCTGTTGGCCCCTGCACGCATGGCATTGCGGATCAGATCCTCTATCGGGGCTGCACCCATGGTGATCAGAACGTGTTTGTCTTTGACGTCCTTGCCCGCAAAATTCGACGGCAGGCCGGATCCACAATCCACCACCGTGCGGGTCAGATCCTCAAAGGGTGTGGCGGTGCCGCGCAGGTGATAGGCGGTGCTGGTTTCCTGCAAACTGGAATTGGAAATTTTCAGCGTGCTGGAGCGACCCGAACCCAGTGGAATAGTTGAAACAATCTGCACGCCCGGAGCCACCACGGCAACTTCCGGTCCGTACTGGGAAAACACCGCATGACTCAAATTCCTGTCCACCGCACCAACACCAATCACAGTCGACGCCGAGGCGGGGAACAGCACTTCATTCACTCCATAATTGCCCGTGGCGGCCACGACACTGATGCCAGCCTGGTCTGCACGAAGCAGGGCTGCTTGTTCCGCGGGGGACCCGCTGCCCGAGCTTCCCAGGGACAGATTCATCACATCCACCCCCTGATCAATACCCCAAGAGATCGCCGCCACGATGGCCACATTTGAACAGCCGCCATCCTGACAGACTTTACCCGCCAATAGAGTCGCCTTTGGCGCCACGCCAGAAAAACCTTCACCGTCATCGGCCGCCGCAATAGTACCCCCCACGTGGGTGCCATGCCCGGTGCGATCCGAGAAATCCGTCACATCGCCATCGCCGGTAAAGTTACGACCTTTTTCAAAGTTCGGTGCAAGTGAGGGATGGCTGGCGTTCATGCCGCTATCCAAAACCAGCACGCGCACGCCTTCACCCTTGTTGGAAAGCGCCCAGGCTTGCGGAGCCTTCACGGCCTTCAGGCCCCACGGGACGCCGGGTTTGACGACGTCGGTGTTAACAAGCTCCACTCCAGAACTGACAACCGGTGGGGCTGGATGGAAGTATTCTTTTTCGACGTAGGCAACACCGGGGGACAACTTCAGTTGTTCCAGTTCAGCAGGGGTGTTGGTGTCCACGATAAAGGTGTTTAATTGCGGAAGACTTTTTTCAATTTTTCCCGGAATGATCTGGGACCAGGTGCCACGCGTGTTCAGCGTTCGCTCAAATGCCTTGGTGTCGTTCATCATCACGATCGCGCGCTCAGCCAGGGCTTGGGAGCTGGTGAAAAGAACGAGCAGGAAAGAAAAAAAGGTGAACTTCATGGGATCAGAAGTTCACCTTTTCGTGTCTATATGTAAAGGGGTTGTCGGGGCTTAGTGAAAGCTTTTCCCGACTGTCAAAAGACTTTACGGGGAGTTTTCTCTTTCATCGCTTCTTCGACCCAGAATTGCACGCCATGGTGATCCTGGATGTTCTTCATATAGGCTTTGGCCATCTTGTCTTTGATCTGAATTTTGTAAGACAGGAAGCGGAAGACAATCGGGGCAAAGAACGCATCGGCAATGCTGAAGTCACCAAACAGGTAAGGCCCTTCGCTGACTTTCAAAGCGTTGGTCCACATTTCCAGGATGCGGTTGATGTCCGCGATGGTTCCCGGGGTCAGGTGACGGACTTCTTCGGTGTGTTTCAGATCCATGCTCAGTTGCGAGCGCAGGGAGGCAAAACCGGAATGCACTTCCGCCGCATAGGTGCGGGCCAGTGCGCGGGCGCCGATGTCTTCAGGCCACAATTTCGCTTCCGGAGAAAGTTCATTCAGGTATTCGGCAATCGCCAAAGAATCCCACAGGATAATTTTGCCTTGTTTCAAAGCCGGCACTTTACCGGATGGAGAAAACTTTGCGATCTGTTCTGCTGTTTTTGGCTGATCCAAAGTGATGTTGATTTCACGGAATGGCAAACCGGATTGTACAGCCACCAGCCACGCACGCATGGACCAGGATGAAAAGGTTTTGTCTCCGATGATCAGGTCAAAATATGGTTTGTCGCTGTGAACGTGATAGGCCATTTCAATACCTCCGGGTATGGGAATGGCCTAGAGTGTAGTCTTAGGCGGCCGCCTCGGCAAGGGTCAGCTCAAATGGAGGCGGTGAGGCGGAGCTTTCCGGCGCGACAACGACGGTCTGCTGCCCTTGTTTGGCATGCTTTTCAGCTTTGTGGTGAGTGTATTTGTCCCACAGCCTGCGCACCCAGTGGTGAGTCAGCGGGTTTTCAAAGCTTCGCTCAACTTTTTTCTCAAACACGGCAATGGCGCACTTGTAGTTCATTTTTTCGACGTGCCCCTGGATTGTGGCCCCCAGGCGTTCGCACATGGTATCGACTTTCAAATCCACCCGCGGGGTTCCGACGACAAAGTCCGCCGGGGACTGATCCATATAGAACAAACCCAGGCCCGTCAGAATCTCACCCCAGGGGATTTCCTGGGACTGCTTGCGCCACAACGGGGCCAGCGTGAAATATTCCATGGTCATGATTTTGTTGCCCTGTTTGGTGACTGATTTTACGAATTGCGGATCAAGTTCTTTGAAATAGTTGTGATTCTGATGCGCACGCAGATTCAGATCGAAAGTGGTGAACAGATTGAATCCGACAATTTCGTTTTTATACAGCAGTACTCCCGCTGCATGACAACGGAAGAAATCGTCGTGATCCAGTTCAACTCCGGCGCGGTTCAGGACGCGCCCGAAGGTGTCCTCCCACAGTCCGTAAACTTCGTTCAGAAGTTCTTTTTGAGTATCGCACACATGATGAAGCGGAATGATTTGATAGCTGATCTTTGGCATACACCAAGCATGAAGTCGGTCCGGTCTTTTCTGACAGTCCAATTGTTTTTTTTGGACCTTCGCTAAGTAAATTTCAAAAATTCAATGTCGAACGACAATAAAAAAGGCGACTTGCGCCGCCTTTTTCAGAGTTAATTTTGATTCGATAAACTAGGGTTTGAAGATTGGTCCGTTGCCATCAAGCACGCGATAAGGATTGTCAGCGTACTCGATCATGTAAAGCACCGGCTCCAGATTCTTTCTTTGCACTTCCGGGATGATCTGCGCGCCCGGATAGAATCCGCCAGAACCCCAGCCGCTGTTGGCCGGATCAAGTTCGAAGGTGAAAGAAATAATCTTGTGTTCACCGTAGGACCAGTCTGTGGTGTCCCCGCTGGCGATGTAAAGACCGGAAGACTGCTGTGGCTGGTAACCATTCCATTCAGCCATCTTTTTTGCCATCACTTCGTGAACTTGTTTGTCACGAGTGTTGGAAATGCCTTCGTACTGGTGGCCCCAAGGATACAAGATCAACTGCGAGAACGTGTGGAACGAAAGCAGGCTTGTGATGTTTTCGTGAGATTCCACATAGCGTTTGATCGCCTGGGTTTCAGGTTCACTGAATGCCGAGGGTCCGCGGAACGTGTCACTGCTTGGACTTGTGCTGGCGCCACCGCCACCCCAGCCGTAGCCATAGTTGCGGTTCAGATCCACACCATAAGTTCCGTTGCTGTTTTGTCTGCGGTTTTTTCTCCAGGATTTGTAGCTGCCGGTGGAAATATCAAATTCAGCACCGTCCGGGTTGACCATCGGGATGAAGTGCAGATCGCGCGCATTCACCAGACGCTGAATACGCGGATTGCCTTTGGAATATTCGGTCAGCAGGTATTCGACATAATAAAGAGGCAGCTCGATAGACAGATGTTCACGCGCGTGGTGACCACCCATAAAGATCGCCGCGGGAAAAGTGTCAGCATTGGCAAGGTCACCGGAAATACGAATCGCCCAGATGTCACGCCCTTCAAGTGACTTTCCGATGGAGTTCATCTGGGAAATGTCGGTGTGTTGGGAAGTCAGAGTTCTAAGTTTGTCGGTCATTTCCGCATAGTTATGGAAAGCGGCATCTTTCGCCGGGAAGTCCATGGAGTCGGTCATCGGGAAGCTGACTTCAAGCAGTCCCAGTTTTTCGACGGCGTTTTTTTCTTCCAGGCTGCCGACCGCGATCACGTAGTCTTCACGAGTCGCTTCGATGGAAGCGCCGGTATTGGCAACCAGGCTTCGCTGGAATTTGTCTTCAGCGCGAACCTTCATCCAATATTGAGTGGTATCTACGGATTGTGCGTTTTGCAGCGGCAAAAAGCTGATAGCAGAAATGGCAACAGCAGCCATCCACATGGTGGTCTTTTTCATAACCCCTCCTTGGGTGTCTGAGGCAGAACTCAGATACCATATTGTGAGAGGTTTTTGTGTTAGGGTACAAGGCTTTGGTAGGGGAGGACCGACTTAGGTCCTGTTTAGCGCAATAAAAAAGGCCCATCGTGAAGAGGGGCCTTTTGGGCAAGCTTGTATATTTAACAGGGCCTAGTTCAGTTTGATTTTTTCCAAACGCTGACCGTCCAGGCTTACTTCCAGGGACAAGTTTCTTTTTTCACGCAACACATTCCAACTGCAATCTGTGATGCTGGAACAACCAAAAGAATCGTTGAAGATGACAGAGTTGCGCACCAGTACGTTCACGCGAAGGCGGCCGTTGGATTCTGCGGCTGCCAGATAGCCCTTATCCAAGCCATCCATGATAAAGTTTCCACCCACGACATTGCCTACCATGATGGATTTGGAAGAGGACTTTTCTGTAAGAACGATGGAGCCGTCGTCGGCAGCTTGCACTTGATAGTCTTCCATCAGATTCAAATTCACACATCCTGTAACCAGGCTGCGTTCGCTGTCCAGGTTGCCGCAGAAGACCACTTCGCCTGCTTTTTGCGAGCGTGTGACGTCGTAATCAATGCTTTTGATAACATAAAGGCTTTTTGCATTCGCGATACCAGAGACCAATAGCAAGGCAGTCATTACCAGCTTTTTCATGTAACTTCCTTTCGGTTTAGTTTTGATTTGTTCCGGCTGATTAGAATGCGAAAGCTGTTCCACCTCTGAAACTCAAAGGAACGCGTATCGGCGTCTTTCAGATGAATAAGATTTATTCAGTGGACCTAAATTGTAAATAGAGGGATCTACCAGCGGATGGGTTCGGCTTCGATTTCCACGCCGAATTGGCTGTGAACGTCCGAAGACACCTGACGAGCCAGCTTCCAAACGTCGTCTGCGGTGGCGCCGCCGTGATTCACCAGCACCAGCGCTTGCTTTTCATACATGCCCACGGGGCCCAGCTTCTTGCCCTTCCAGCCCGCGCGATCAATCAGCCAGCCGGCTGCAAGCTTAAAGCGGTCCTCGAAAGGGAAGCTGACAAGGTCGTTGTGTTTTGAAAGCAGGCCATCGCGCAGCTCTTTGCTGACGATAGGGTTTTTAAAGAAGCTTCCCGCGTTGCCGATGACTTTGGGATCCGGCAGTTTGCTTTGACGAATGTTGATCACGGCTTGTGCCACGTGACGAGGATCCTGAGGCCAGTTGTTGCGCTCAACTTCTTTGCGGATGTCGCCGTATTCCAGGTGCAAAGTGTTTTTCTTGGGCAGACGGAAAGTCACATCCCAGATAAGGTAGCGGCCAGCACTTTCTTGTTTGAAGTAACTGTCGCGGTAAGAGAAATGACATTCTTTATTGCTGAAAACTTTTGGTTCACCAGTTTGCAAATCCAGGGCATGGACTTCCCACAGGGTGTCTTTAACCTCTACGCCGTAAGCACCGATGTTTTGAATCGGGGCTGCGCCCACGGTGCCAGGAATCAAGGAAAGGTTTTCAAGGCCCCAATAGCCTTCTTCCAGGGTCCATTGAACAAAGTCATTCCAGACTTCTCCGGCCTGGGCTTTGACGAACCAGTAATCCGGATCTTCGTGAATCAGTTTGCGACCAAGGTTCGAGACCTTCAGCACCAGGCCTTCGATCTGTGAAGGCAGAACCAGATTGCTGCCGCCACCCAGGATTTTCCAAGACAGCTTTTTCAGGTCAGGATTCATCAGCAGGGTGGACAGATCTGCAGGTGTGTACAGCTCAACAAAGCGTTCTGCATAAGAGCGCAATTGAAGGGTGTTGGAAGAGCTGAGATCGTGAGAGTTTTGAATCTGCATGATGCAGAGATCTTATTAGAAGGCTCCGGCTTTGGCCATCATTCTTTCAAGGATTTGATCCTTGTTGATAAAGCAAATGCCCAGGCCCAGTCCTTTGCTCCATATCACTTCGGCCGCCACGTTGTGCGTACGATCGACAGTGTCTAACTTGACTGTAAGGTTTAGAAGGTCCCCTTTTTGCGGGACATAGTCTCCTTGCGAGACTTCCAGAAAGGCGCCGGTCTGCGAGATGTTGCGAAGCTTGGCCACCAGAATGCCTATGTGGCCGTACACTTCGACCGAAGCCATCTCTTTGGTTCTGAATCGTTTCGCAGTCTTGGAAGAACTCATAAGGCACTCCGGGATTAGCGTCTTAACTCTATTCTCGGAAAAAATATCGCATTGGTAGAGTCCAAATTGAATCAGTCTCAACATGGGACTTGATTCTGGACCCTACTTGCGCAAGTAAGTCAGAAACGAAAAAGGAATAGGCGTTTCGATGTCACGTCGCTGGGTTTGAGTGAACACCTTTTGGTCAATTTCAGGGTAATAAGTGTCCCCCGGAAACTCGCGATGGATCAGGGTCAGATAGATTTTGTCAGTGATCGGCATCGCCTGTTTGTAGATCTCGCCGCCGCCAATAATGAAAACTTCGTCGCCCCATTTCTCGGTCAAAGGTTCTGCGTGTTTCACTGCTTCTTCGATGGAAGAAACAAAAACCACGGGACTTGATTCGGTGGAATTGAAACTTTGTTTGGAAGGATCGCGTGTCACCACGATGTGGTATCGGTTGGGAAGGGCGCGGCCGTTGAAAGAATCAAACGTCTTGCGCCCCATGATCATGATGTGACCCTTGGTGGTGTCGCGGAAGAATTTCATGTCCTCGGGCAGATTCCAGGGAAGGCCCCCTTGGGCACCGATAACACGGTTCTGCGAACAAGCCACCACATGAGTCAAAATCATACTGCCACCTCAGCCTTGATTGCCGGGTGCGGATCGTAGCCGATGATTTCGATATCTTCGTATGTGAAGTCGAACAGATCCTTTTTCGCCGGGTTTAGTTTCAACTGCGGCAGGGGGCGGAATTCGCGGGTCAGCTGCAGGTTCGTCTGTTCAAGGTGATTCAGATAAAGATGCGCATCACCCAGCGTGTGGACAAAGTCACCCACTTCAAGGTTGCACACTTGTGCGATCATATGAGTCAGCAAAGCATAACTGGCGATATTAAATGGCACACCCAGGAAGATATCAGCACTGCGCTGATACAGCTGGCAGGAAAGTTTTCCGTTCGCCACATAGAACTGGAAGAAGGCGTGGCAAGGCGGCAAAGCCATCTTGTCAACATCACCAGGATTGAACGCCACGACCAGCATGCGGCGGGAGTTCGGATTTTTTTTGATTTGTTCAACCACGTTGGTGATCTGATCGATCGTGCGACCATCAGCGGTTTCCCAGGAGCGCCATTGTTTTCCGTACACCGGGCCCAGGTTGCCGTTTTCATCAGCCCATTCGTCCCAGATCGTCACTTTGTTGTCGTGAAGATACTTGATGTTGGTTTCGCCTTTCAGGAACCACAAAAGCTCATGAAAGATGGAACGCGTGTGCAGTTTTTTTGTGGTCAGAAGAGGGAAGCCCTCTTGCAGATTGTAGCGCATCTGATAACCGAACATGGAAATGGTGCCGGTCCCTGTGCGGTCCTCTTTTTTCACGCCATGTTCTAGAACTGTTTTAATGAGATCGTGATACTGCTTCATTCTGCCTCCTTGCGGGTACCGTACTGTGGGAAAGTTATGGTCCCTTTGTCGCTGAACATTCTATTTTAGCTTCTTGCCTTGTCCACGTGAAAAATAGTCCCAGATGAATTTGCCGCAGGGGCCAAGCTCCTTGGAAGCATGTCGACCAATAGCGGCGTGCAGGGGAATGGGTTTTAATCCCAGTGTCACGAGGGATTTTTGCTTGATTTCCTCTTTAACTGCGAAATCAGGCATGCGTCCGTAACCCAAGCCGCCCTCTAAGAAGGCCTTCTTCGTCTGCAGATCCTGAACGCTGATGGTGTTGGCGGGATTCACAACTCCTCCGGAGCGGTTGGAGCTTTTCACCGTGCTGGAAAGAACAATCTGAGGATATCTCTTCAGATCCTCGGTGGTGGCTTTTTTCAGCTTCGCCAGCGGATGCTTGGCAGAGCAGACCATCACCATGTTCACAGTGAAAAGCTCCTCAGTGATGAGAAGCCCTTTATCGTTGAAAATCGTGCCCAGGGAAATGTCGGCATGATCCTCCAGCAAATGTTCATCGGCACTCAGAACATCGTGGATAATTTTGATCTCCGTCTGGGGGAAGCGGGAGGAGAATTCCTTCAGCGCACTGACCAAATTCGGGAGGGGCCACAGAGCGCTGACGGCCAGACGGATGATCGGTTCATGTCCTCTTTTCAATAATTCTGCAGTTTCCCCCAGTTCATCGAACTGAAGGATCAGGTCATCGGCTTTCTTTAAGAAAGCGCGACCCTGCGGGGTCAATGTCGGGCGGTACTGGTCACGGCTGAAGATTTTAAAGCCCAGCTCACCTTCAAGGGTGCGCATGGCATAGCTGACCGCGCTTTGCGCGCGATGCAGTTCCTGGGAAGCAGCCCGGAAGCTTCCCGATTTAACTATGGTTTGAAGTACTTGCAGTTGATCCAGTGTCATATCTCAAAAAGTATATCAAAAATTTAGATCATGTTAATCAAAAAATTATAATTTTTTTAGATCGTCTAGTTGTGTAATATTATTTACGAAGAAATGGAGTTCCTGCCGAAGCTAGAGCAGACAACCAACAACCAAGTCTCCATTTCAAGTGGGAGGTCATTATGATGTATCAACGCAAATCCGAGGAAAGAGGCTATGCAGAGTTCGGTGGCTGGCTGAAATCCATGCACACATTTTCTTTCGCCGACTACTACGATCCAAAGTTCATGGGTTACCGGGACTTGCGTGTGATCAATCAGGACTGGATTGCAAAATCCTCCGGATTCCCAGCGCATCCGCACCGTGATATGGAGATCATCACTTACGTATTGAAAGGCGCTGTGGAGCACCGGGACAGTCTGGGCAACGTCGGTCAGATCAAGGCCGGAGAAATTCAAACGATGCACGCCGGAACCGGCATGCGCCACAGCGAATACAATCCGTCCGAGACCGAAGACCTTCAACTGTTCCAGATCTGGATCCTGCCTGACGTGGTTGGAGCGACTCCGGGTTACACCCAGCAGTCCTTCACCCGCGAGCAGAAACTGAATCAGTTCAAGCTGATCGTTTCCAAAGATGGTCGTGAGGGCAGTCAGAAGATCAACCAGGATGCGGATCTGTATGCGTCGGTATTTACCGAAGGGTATGAACAGGAATTCGCTTTGCGTTCCAAACGGGGAGCTTGGCTGCAATTGGCCGACGGCGAACTGGAAGTGAATGGCCAAATTCTGAAATCTGGGGATGCCCTGGTGGTGGAAGAAGAAAACCTGAAAATCAAAGCCCTCAAGGAAACCGAATTCCTGCTCTTTGACCTGCGCTAGAGGCGGGCCGTTGAAAAAGGCCCATCTGCTTCGTTGTCGGGCCTTATCTTTCTCTCCGGCGTACTTGGAGTACGCCTGCGTTTCAGACAAGGCCCTCCGCCTCGCATCTGAACCTTTTTGAACGCCCCTTGATTTGGTTTTCAGATGTTCGGAGGATTCAAAACAAAAAAGGCGGAGTGAATGCTCCGCCTTTTCTATTCTAAATTGGATTTTCGTTAGAAGTAGATTCGCCAGCCGACATTTACGGTGGTTTGCTCCTCTTCAACTTTTAGTTTTGGTGAGGCGTTGTTGTCTAGGTCACCGCTAAGTCGGCGGAGTTCTGCGTTGAGGGCGAAAATTTCACCGAACGGGAACCAGTTAAAGCCAAGGGCGGCACCCAGTCCATTACCGGAAATTTCATATTCGTCAGAGACAGCACTGTTATACTCCTGCCCGGCAAGGACAAGGTAGCCTGCAAAGTAAGGTACGAAGTTATTGCCCGGCATATTCTCGATAAAGTTAAATCGCACGAGTGCCCCGAATACAGTTGTGGTTAAATTTTCATCCTCTACTTCGCGATAGGAATTAGTAAGAAAAGTACCGATTTCGTATCGGGTAAAGTTCCTCGCGAACTCGATTTGAATCTCTACTTTCCTTGATTCGCCGCTGCCGCTTGCGCCGCCTTGAGAAAAATCTGTTTCAGAATTGGTACTGTTGTATAGCCAGCCAAGAGAGAATTCACGTTTTCGTAGATTAGAAAAATCGGTCTCAGAACCTAATAGCGGAACCTCATGACTTCCTTTTTCGTTGTTAGAGGGAGTGGAAGGCTTCGTTGGAATAGGGGAGACTGGTTGTGCTGTTTGTGGCGCATTTTTTTGAGTTGAAAGAGTTTGAAGTTGCTTCTGCATTTCCTCGATCTGTTTTTGCATGACTTCGACTTTTGGGTCGACAGTTGGAGCAGGGGCTGGCGCCGGATTCACCGGAGCGGGAGGGGCAATAGGTTCGGCATGTACTGCTGGAACCGTTGCCTGTGGGGTCACTTCTTTTACTTCCGAAATTGCAACAGGTTCACTTGTCACCTCAGTAGTTTGTGGCTCTTGCGCAAGTAGGGGTGAGGAGAAGATGAAGATACTGGTAAATATAAAGTGGCGTGCTGGCATTATTCCTCCGGCCACTTAGTTCGGATGAATAATAAACATACTTTAGATTGTTAAGTTAATTTGAATTAGTTTAGTCCCAACGTCGAGGTCAAAAACGAAAAAAGGCGGAGTGAATGCTCCGCCTTTTTCTATTTCAATCACTGCTGGGACTAGTGATGGTGGTGATGTTCTTCTTTCTTGGTTTCCACGCGCGGGATGACTTTGAAGTCGAAGGATTCAACCTTGCCGTTTACTTTCAAAGACACTTTCAGTGTCTCGTCAGCTTTGACTTCGCGGGTTGGGTCAAACAGCATGATGTGGTTGCCGCCGGGTTTTAGTTCCGCGGACTTTTTCGCCGGGATGGTCAGCTTTTCCACTTTCTGCATGGACATGCGACCGTCTTTTTCCACGGTTTCGTGCATTTCAACTGCTTTGAAGGGCTCGATCTTTTCAACCGTGACAGTCACTTCCTTGTCGGTCGTGTTCGTGATCACGCCATAGCCTGCTGTCGCATTGGTGCCTTTGATTGGCGCAAAGATGCGGGCGTCAGAAATAGTGACCGGGGCAGATTTCGCGGCAAACGCAACAGGGCTTAGCGCCACTGTCAGAGCTGCCAGTACGATGGCTTTCATAGGTTCTCCTTG
Organism: Bdellovibrio bacteriovorus str. Tiberius; assembly: GCF_000317895.1. Taxonomy (NCBI): domain Bacteria; kingdom Pseudomonadati; phylum Bdellovibrionota; class Bdellovibrionia; order Bdellovibrionales; family Pseudobdellovibrionaceae; genus Bdellovibrio; species Bdellovibrio bacteriovorus. Next base: position 3,346,982 of record NC_019567.1, on the reverse strand, counting down.
ATTTTGGTTGTAATTTCATCGGCAGAGCGCGGGCTTTGGATGCTGTCGACGACAATGCCTTTTTTATTCAAAACAAATACGCGGTCCGTGTGCGAGATCGAATAGCCCAGATAGGACTTCGGATCTTTTTCCACGATGTAGCTGGCGCCAAACGGTTTGATCGCCGCATCGATTTCAGCGGTGGTGCCGGTCAGGCCGATAAATTCCGGATTGAATTGGTGAGCGTAAACAGACACCGATTCTGCGGTGTCGTTTTCGGCATCCACGCTGATAAAGATCAGTTGAACATTTTCACGTTCTTTTTCAGTCAGTTGTTTGAAAGCTTGAGCAGAATAGCTCAGCGCCATCGGGCACACGTCCGGGCATTTTGCGTAACCAACATAAAGAAGATTCAGCTTTTTCGCGTTTTCCGAAAACTGCCACGCCTGTCCGTTGTGATTTAATTTAAAGTCACCACCCATTGTCGGCGGACGCTGAGTATACCAAAGCAGAAAAGCCAAAAGTCCCAGGGCGGTCAGGGCCGCGACAAGCGAGCGGATTAATTGTGTTTTTATCGAAGTCTTCATCCCCCCAGTTATAGAGAATTCAGCCCGGTTCGCCAAGGTGTAGAATGTCATACGCAACATCAAGTTGCGGGGAATTTTCTTTTGACTTTCATTTCCCCCCTTCGTAAGTTGGCCGGGTAGTTAGGGAGTAGTCGCAATCTTTCCCAAGATTTGATTTAAACCGACATACTGAGTGATGAACTCCGGTTTAAATGCCCAAGGACCCCAAAAGTCCTTTCGTTGACGAGACTGACACGAGTGTTTTTAACAAAGCACCGTGTGGTCTCGTTTTCTTTTTGAAGCAGCCCCACGGTCATAACCGTATAGAGGGCAAATGGAAGCAATCATCAATTCATTCTTACTGGTGGCCGCCACAGAAATGGGCGACAAAACTCAGTTGTTAGCGCTGGTTTTGGCATCAAAGTTCAAAAAACCATGGCATGTGATGGCCGGGATCTTTACCGCCACCGTTCTAAATCACGCCTTGGCCGCCTGGGCCGGGGAATGGATCGCAGCCACCGTCCCTGATCAGTGGCTGAACTGGGCGCTGGCTTTGACCTTCTTCGGTTTTGCCCTGTGGATACTGATCCCGGACAAAGATGACTCGAACACTGACAACATGAAATGGGGTGCATTCTGGACTACGACCGTGTTGTTTTTCTTCGCCGAGATCGGTGACAAAACCCAGCTTAGCACCGTGGCGTTGGCGGCCAAGTATCAGAACATCGTGCTGGTCACTTTGGGCACGACTGCGGGGATGATGTTTGCTGATGGTTTGGCAGTGGTGTTTGGGGAAAAGCTCACACAGAAGATTTCGATGAAGTGGATCAACTACGGGTCGTCGCTTTTATACGTACTTTTCGGTGTCGGCATTTTGATGCGCTAAAAGCTTTGAAAAAGCCTGTGTGAAGTTTTGACAGGCAGCTTTTTCATGGTGGCTAAATGCATGAAATTAAAAGGCTCTTCGGGGTTTCGGAAGGGCCGTTTATTGCCTCTTTAAAGGGGCTTTAAGCACGCCTATACTGCGCCCTATGAAAAAGCACATCTTTGCCATTAGCGCCGTTATTCTGTTTTTTGGGACCGTGACTTTCGCTGCGACGGAAGTTTCCAAATCCACGAAAGAGGTCCTTGGATTTTCCAATCTGTTGAACACAGATGCGACTTCTTGTGATTATTTCGTGGAAAAACAAAAAGACGGCAAAGGTGCCGTGGTCGTTTCTTTGCGTTCAGATAAAGAAACCGGCATTCAGGATTCCATCCGAATTGCTGCCGCTCAGTTGCCCTTGAAAGAAGGCGTGCTGGTGGCGCGCCCGGGTTTAAGCATCACTTATCGTGATGGTGTGCTGACGAAAAAAGAGAAGCTGCCGGCAATGGGGCCAGAAGGTCAGGACTATCAGGTGTTGATGTTGAAAGTGTCGCCGGATCTGAAGGATATTTCTTTGGGTTACGCTCTGGATTCAGTGAAGACGATCTTTAAGGAAAAAGTCCTGGCTGAAATGAACTGCAAGTTCTAAACAGCAACAGATCCTGAAACGAAAAAAGGAGCCTTGCGGGCTCCTTTTTTATTTGTGCAGTTGTCTTGCTTACTGGAAGTTTTGAACTTGCGCGATGTAAGGAAGATTTCGGTAGTAACCCTGATAGTCCAGACCGTAACCAACAACGAATTCGTTGGCGATTTTGAAGCCCACGTGATCGATGTCACATTTCACTTTCAATGCATCCGGTTTTTCCAGCAACGCAACCGTCGTCAAAGATTTTGGTTTGCGGGACTGGATGGCGTTTTTCAGATAGTTCATGGTCAGACCTGTGTCCACGATGTCTTCCACCAGGATCACGTGGCAGTTTTCAACCGGACCGGCAAGATCCAAAGTCACTTTCACTTCGCCGGAAGAAGAAGTGCCGCCGTGGTAAGAAGCCACGCCGAAGAATTCACAAGTGATATCTGCTTCGATGTTACGAACCAAATCAGAATAGAACATGAAAGAGCCCTTCAAAACGCAGATCGCAACGACCTTTTCGTTTTTGAATTTCTTGGAAAGGGTGGCCCCAATCTCTTTCACTTTTTGCTGGATTTGCTCTTCAGTAAGGTAAGGTTTCAAGGAAAGATTTGTCATGGTCGCCCTTTCTCCAACTACACGAAGGAGTTGTTCATGATTTCGCCGAAGCCGCCGCCGCCGGGAACGATGTATTGCTTTTCGTTCAGGCCGCGTTCCTGGTCCCAAAATTGTCCGGGAGTTGCATCTAAAACTGCCTGAGGGGACAGTCCCCGGTCAAGTCTTAAGGCATAGATTACGACCTCTGGGTGTGCAGCCAGTACATTCTTCAAATACTCGGGCGTCACAATCAGGTTAAGGGCTATAAACTTGCGGGCAGGACCTTCAATGTGGGTCTTGTAGTGGTCGATAGCGGTCACCATGGTGTTGCCGGTGGCCCCCATGGGGTCTGGGAAGATGACATGAGCGTCTTTGACATCGCCCCCGATCTTCATGCCGCCGAATTCGGCTCCGGTCACTGCGTCTTTGCTGTTTGTCACCCGGGCGGCAAAGATATGGTCCTGACGGACGTTTTTCCCAGGCAAAGAAAAGTGCAGAAAGTTGTAACAGATGTGGCTGGGATAAGTTCCGGCACGGGCCAGGTTCACGCTGACGGCTTTCTGCCCGGGGTTGATGCGATGGCCAGACAGCTTTTTATCCGGATGCATGGCCGTCATGCGGGTTTCCTGCTCGAACTTTTCCATCGCGAATTCATTGTTGATTGTGATGGAAATCATGTGGGTGTAAAGCACTTCCACGATGCGGTTGATTTCAGGCTGATAAGTGTCGGGGTGGCAGAGCTTGGCTAAAAGACCGTTAAGGAAAGGGCTGTCAATGATGTGTACCTGAGGCCCATAGTGGTGACTCAGCTCCTGTTGAAATGCCATGCTGCTGCCTTTGGTGAATCAGTTGCCTTTTTCGAACTCAACAAAGATCACAAAGTCGCTCTCGCCGGAACGGAACTGGGGGGAGCGCAGGATCTTGTAGATTTCAAAGTTCATCAGCTGGTCTTCTTCCGGGCCCATGTTGGACATCGGAGGCATCACGCCCGACATGAAGAAACCAGTCTCGCCGCCGATTTCAAAAATCGCCGGGAAAGATTTGCGCTGCAGTTCAAACCCGCCACCCGGAGCCGGCTCACGCCAGTTTCTTTGGATCTCAAGGTTGCCGCGCAGGTTGTTGTTATCAAAGTCATTCAGTTCAAAGAACGTGGTCAGGCCGATTTCAATGGCTGGATTTCTGCGGTCTTTCAAGGTGTAAGACCACTGCAAAGTTCTGGAGGCGGTCAGAGGACGGTCCTCCTTGTGCAGGATCTTGATGTCCGGGCGGTTCATCACGTTCTTCTCAAAGTCCGGCAGAATACCTGCCGAGTACTCGTTGAAATTCATAAACTGCCCGGTGGATCGGCTGGCACCAAAGATGGCATTCAGGCGTCCGCGGGAAACTTCCGTGTAGTAGACAATCAGATGGGCTCCGGCTTTGGCCACTGCGCGGCCCGTGCGATCAGTCAGTTCTGGTGCCGCGGCGGCCGCCACAGCCGTCGCGGTGGCAGGGGATGGATCCACTTTGTAAGCGTCGATGGTCCCGTCAGCAGCTTCGGAAGATTGGGTCGACTCTTGTGTGTCTTGATTGGCAAAGTTGGCGCTGTCTTCTGTCGGGGGCACGTCAACCGGGCCGCCTGCGGAATTGATTTGCACCGTGGATTTCAGATAGCTCACCCGGCGCTCCAGGTTTTGCTGGCCCTTTTTGTAAAGAGTGATGCCGACACCGCCAGCAACAACAACCACCAAAGACAATTGAATTAAAGGATTTCCGAAAAAACGTTTCCAGGCTGGAGGAGTCGCCGGTTTAAAGCTCTCCATATCAACGCCACACTGCGCGCAGTACTTGTCTTTAGGTTGTTGAAAACCACAGCGGGGGCAGTTGATAAGCATCGAAATCCTTTTCAATACGAAGAAGCCTTAAAAACAGGTTAAGGCAAAGCGACTTGACGCTCAATAGAATAATTCATACCTTGAATCATCTAATAGCCCGAAAACTATAGTGAAAGCGCGGCCCCCATGAAGAAGTACAAACCCCAATCAGGTGAAAGAATTGAACGTCAGGAAGAAGTGATCCCGCCTAAGGTCGAGCTTCCGTTTGAATTTTCTCCTGAACACTATCCGGTTTTGCTGCAAGAAGTGCTGGGAGCATTCTATCCACTGCGTGAAAAGAAAGAGCTGCATTACTTCGACGGGACTTTTGGCCGGGGCGGTCACTACATGGCCATGAAGTATGCGTACCCCCAGATGAAAGCCACGGTCATGGACCAAGATCTGACTGCGATTGCCTACGCGCAAAGCCGCTTCCAGACTGAAGTCGAGAAGGGCCAGTTAAACGTAATCCATGGTAATTTCACGCAGTTTTCAGAACACAATCTAAATAACTTTGATATGATGCTCTTAGATCTAGGTGTGAGTTCTCCGCAATTGGACCAGGGAGAACGAGGCTTTAGTTTTTATAACGACGGCCCCCTGGACATGAGAATGAACCAGCAGCAGGGACTGACAGCTGAGGTGCTTATTAATACGGCTTCTGAGGATGAGCTCATTCGAATCTTCAAGGAATACGGCGAGGTCTATCGCCCTTCCCGAGTCGTACGTGCGATCGTCAATGACCGCAAAACCAAAGCATTCCAGACAACAGGTGCCCTGGCAGGGCTGATTGAACGCGTGGACGGTTGGCAGGTCAAAGGCCATCACCCGGCTACGAAGTATTTCATGGCTTTGCGACTGGCGGTGAATTCCGAACTGGAAGTGGTGGCAGAGGCGATTCCGAAAATGATTCGCGCGCTGAATCCCGGCGGGCGACTGGCGGTGATCTCTTTCCACTCTCTGGAAGATCGTATCGTAAAAAATATTTTCCGTGAGTCCGAGGATCTGGGCCGCACGGTGACTAAGAAAGTAATTGTTCCCACTCAGGAAGAGTGTGACAGAAATTCTCGCTCCCGCTCTGCGAAGCTGAGAATATTCGAGAGGAGTGCTCAGGATGAGCTCACAAAACTTTAAGCAGCTTAAACCTTTCTTCAGTATTCTTATTGTCATCTTTACTTTGTTTTCAATCGTGTTCCTGCAGATGGAAGAGCGCCGTATGGGTTACAGCGTTCTAAAGCTGACCCGCGAACACAAAAAAGTCTGGGAAGAAAAACGCACCAAGGAAATCTCTTTGGCAAAAGTCACGCGTCCCCAGCTTTTGGATTCCGTGGCACAGCAAAAATTCACGCTTAAAAAAGTTCAGGCCAATCAGATCATTCATCTGACGGGCCCGTTGGCTTCCGAGATGAATACTGTGGCTGAAAAAGGCATCGCAAAAAAGGATCTGTAAGTTGAAATCACGTATTGTTGTCATCTTCGTCGGAATTCTGGTGTTGTGGTCCGCTTTGGCGATGCGCGCCGCCTATCTTCAATTTCTTCCCAACGACCGTTTGAATGCTTTGCAAAACCGTCAGTTCCAAACCAAGGTGTCTTTGCCAGCACGCCGTGGGGCGATTGTTGACAGCAATGGCCGTGACCTGGCTATGTCCGCTGCGGCTTATTCGCTGTATGCCGATCCGAAACTTCTGGAAAACCGCAAACAGGTGGCCCGGAAGCTGGCGAAAGTTCTAAATCAGTCGCCTGAATCCGTTTATGCGAAAATCAAAGACGGCAACCGCCGCTTCGTTTGGATTCAGCGTATGCTGGAACAGGATAAAGCCGACGAAATCAAATCCTGGGACATCCGTGGTCTTTCATTCGTTGAAGAGTGGCGCCGCGTTTATCCGAACGAAACCCTGCTGGCGCAAACCCTGGGTTTCCTGGGCAGTGAAGGTCAGGGGCTTGAAGGTCTTGAACTGGGTTACAATCAGGCTTTGACCGGGAATAAAAAGAAAGTTCTGGTCAAGCGCGATGCCCGCGGCCGTCCGCTGATCAATGATGGTTTGATGTTCATTGAAAACCCGGAAGGGACGGAGCTGAAGCTGACCGTGGATTCCGATTTGCAGTACCGCCTTGAAAGCGAACTTGCCAATGCGGTTTCCCAGTTCGAAGCCGACCATGCAGTGGGTGTGATTCTGGATGCGAAGACTTCCAAAGTTCTTGCCCTGGCTTCTGCTCCCACTTTTGACGTGAACAAAGCGGCCAAGGCTCCATCAGAATATCGTCGTAATAAAATTGTGACCGATGCGTTTGAACCGGGTTCCACGATGAAGGCTTTTGTGATCGCCGCAGCTTTGCGTGACGGTCTGATCCAGCCCAATACAAAGTTCTATTGTGAAAAAGGCAGTTTTAAAGTTGGCGACCGCATCATCAAAGAAGCCGAAACCAGAGAGAAGTTCGAGGACCTGACTGTTTCCGAGATTCTGGCTGTGTCTTCCAACGTCGGTACGACCAAGATTGCTTTCAAGATGGGCCAGGAGCGTTTGCGCCAGGGCTTGCTTGATTTCGGATTTGGTCAGCGCTTGGGTGTGGATCTGCCGGGTGAAGCCCGCGGTATGGTGCAGGGGCTTCCTTGGAGACAGCACTTGCTTTCCAATATCTCTTTCGGTCACGGGATTTCCACGACACCTTTGCAGATTGCCAATGCTTTTGCGGCGATTGCCAACGGTGGAGTTTTGAATACTCCGTACATTGTACAAAGTATGCGTGATGCTGAAACGGGCGAGCTGGTTGAAGTTCAGCCAAAACCCATTCGCCGCATTCTTTCCCCGGAGCAAGCCGCACAAATGCGCGCGATGCTTTTGGGTGTGACCACCAAGGGCGGTACTGGCGGCAATGCCCGTGTCGATGGCTTCATGGTGGCGGGTAAAACAGGAACTGCCCAAAAAGTAAATCCGAATGGCCGTGGTTACCTTCGTGGCGCATATATCTCCAGCTTCGGTGGTTTCATTCCAGCCAATGATCCGAAATTTGTGATCTATGTGGCGGTGGATTCCCCGCGCAAATCTTATTATGCGGCGACGGTGGCAGCTCCGGTGTTCTCAAGAATCGCATCTTATGCGGTTCGCAAAGAAGGGATTGCTCCTTTGCAGCTGGCTGAAGAATCCACAGTAAATCCGAAAGTCCGCCGAGTGGCTTCCGAACCGAAAGTGGTCAAAAAAGCTGAAGCTCCAAGAACGCTGCTGACCGCGAACGAACTGGACAAAGTCACGAACATTGAGACTGACGACACTGTTCCAAATCTGATGAACCTGACCACCCGCGAAGTTCTTCGCAAAGTCAGCGGTCAGGATCTGAAGGTGAAGTTCGTAGGGCAGGGCACTGTCAGCGAAGTCTTCCCGATCCCAGGTTCGCAAGTCCCAGAAAGCAAAGAAATCACCGTCATCATGAAATAGAAAAAGGCACCGGAAGGTGCCTTTTTTCTTACCAGAGGTTTTCTTCTTTTAGCAGATTGATGGTTAGTTGTTTGGCGAGGCGGCTGCCGAATTCGGCATTTTCCACGTCCACGGTGTCGATGTAGTTTGTTGCAAAGACATACTGACGATCAGGTGTTTTGATGAATCCCACGAACCAGCCGATACGTCTTTTTAAAGTTGCATCTGTATAACCTGAGCCGGTTTTCCCGCTGAAATCATAACCCTTCGGGGTTTTTTCCAGGAACATGATTTTCTTTGTCAGCTCTTGTGAACGCTTGGTCGCAGGCAGTTTGTCGGCCAGAAGCTTTTTCAGGAAGTCAGTCTGCTCAAATCCGGAAATTCGCAGAGAGAATCCCTTTTCATCCGGAGTGAATGAAGCCGGAGTCAGCCACGCGGTCTTGATGCCGCCAGAAATATCCTGATTGCCGTAATCAAACTTGCGCAGATAGCTTTGCAGTTTCTGGAAGCCCATTTTGCCGGTCAATACCTGAGAATACCAAACCGTCGAGTTTTTCATCCATGAAGCGGCCGTCTGATCTTTGTTCCACTCGGGGATGGAGTGCTTTTTGCCGTTCCATTTATATTTTGTATTTTCATTCTTCAACAGCCCGGAATCAAAGCCCATTACCGCCAAGGGAACCTTGAAAGTCGAACACGCCGGACGCTGCACCTGACAGTTTTCTTCATTGACGGACTTCTGAATCTGGCCGGTTTGTGCATCAATCAGCAAAAAACAGACGGCCTTGTCCGGATAAGGATCGGCTGCGACCGGCGCTGTTTCCTTGGCTGGAGCCTCTTTCGGGGCAGGGGAGGAACAACCCAGCAGCAGCGCAGGAATCGTTAGAAATGAGAGTGCCTTCATAAAAACTCCTTCGAATTTATAGGTTCGCATAAATCACCTGGCGGGTCTTGCAAAATCTTTCTGACTGGAATTCGGAAACGACCGGGAACTCCCTTGGAATTTAGAGCACTTAGAGCATTGTCTTGTATTTGCTGCCTGTTTGCGCGGCAGCACAAGAAGCCGTGCAATCTTGTTGAAATCAGGGGGTCTTTGAATGAAAGTGTCGTTTATGGAAATCGCCGTCAGCCCGCAGGAAAACCACCTTAAAAAATACTTCAATCTTTCCGGTTTCCGACGCGGGCAACAAGAGATCATCGAGTCGGTGATGGGCGGCCGTGATGTTCTGGCTGTCCTTCCCACCGGAGGCGGCAAATCTCTTTGTTATCAGTATCCCGCCGTAGCCACGCAAAAACTTGTCATTGTTATTTCCCCATTGATTGCTTTGATGAAGGATCAGGTGGCGTCGTTGCGCCGTTATGGCATTCCGGCGGGCGCCCTTCATTCCGGACAAAGTGATGACGACAAACGTGAAGTGTTTGCCGAAATCAACAAAGGTGGCGCATTCGTTTTGTATCTATCCCCGGAGCGCGCCCAGAAAGAGGGCTTTCATCGCTGGGTGCAAAACCGCCAGGTGGGTCTTTTTGCGATTGATGAAGCTCACTGCGTGTCTCAATGGGGGCATGACTTCCGCGAAGAATATGCACAGCTGAATGTTTTGAAAAAACTGTGCCCGGATGTTCCGGTGCTGGCCCTGACAGCTTCAGCAACGCCGACGGTACTGGATGATATTTCCAAACACCTGAAACTGCAAAAGCCTGAACGCATGGTTCACGGATTCTATCGTTCCAATCTTTACTATCAAGTTGAGCTGTGTGAAGACGAAGACGTAAAGATGCTGTTGCTGCTTCAAAGTATCAAACAAACACCTGAAGGCCGCATCATCGTTTACTGTGGCACCCGCAAGGTGACTGAAAGCATCGCCTCCTTCCTGCAAAAGAAGTTCGGAAAAAGTGTGGGCTATTACCATGCGGGTCTGACTTCAGATGTTCGCACCAGCACTCAGGAAGCTTATGCCAAAGGGGACCTGCGTATTCTGGTCGCGACCAATGCTTTCGGCATGGGGATCGACCAGCCGGATGTGCGCCTGGTGGTGCATTTCCAGATCCCGGCGAATATCGATGCTCTTTATCAGGAAATGGGCCGTGCGGGCCGCGATGGCGAGCATTCCACCTGTCTGACTTTGTATTCCAAGAAAGACAAAGGACTTCAGTCGTTCTTTATTCACAGCTCTGAAGCGCCGGATGAAATCAAAGACGCGCGCTGGAGAAACCTGGACGCCCTGGTGAACTACTCGGAAGGTGGCGAATGCCGTCACGCCGAGATTCTGACCTACTACAAGGATTCCCAGCGTATCGAGCGCTGTGGTCACTGCGACAGCTGTGACCCGAAATCAGCCCGTCGTATCCAGAAGTCTGTGACTCCGCTGGCGAAGATGGATCAGGTTGTGACCAAGCTGAAAAAAGCTTCGAGTAAATCCAAGAAAATCACCAACACCGATGATATCGTGCTGGATGAGATTCAGGAAAAACGCATGGAGCTTTTGAAGCGCTGGAGACGCGAGAAAGCGAAAGAGCTCGACGTGCCAGCCTTTGTGGTCTTTGGTGATCTGACCCTGAGACAACTGGCGGTTAAAAATCCACGCACCCTGGATGAAATGAAAAACATCTATGGCATCGGGGATTCCAAACTTGAAAAGTTCGGCTGGGATATTCTGGCGGAACTGGGCGATCCTACGCGCCGCCGTTAAAGGCGGCTAAAGACCCTTGTCAGCTTCAAACTGACTCAGAACCACATCTTGATTTGTGATGCCAATATAGGTTGGTGAAATCATCCAGGAGCCGCTGTTGAAGTATCTTCCTTGAGGAAGATCAATGGTGCCGGGATGGTGGGTATGGCCAAAGATAATGGCATCAAAGCCACGCGAGCAGATTTCTTCGGCGGCAATCACAAAATCCGGATGTTCCCCGGGCAGGCACGGGACTTCGCTGCTGCCACGGAAGCGTCGGCGCAGGCGGGATTTCAATTCTTCAAACTTGATCCAGGCTTTATAAATTCGGGGACTGACCATCAGGGCAAATCCACCCAACCAGGTCAAAAATTCGTACAGATCCGGGCGCTTTACAAAGAACGGGTCATACAGGTGTCCGTGTTCGATGCGAATGCGCTGTTTGCCACACTTAACATTTAAAAATGGCGCCAGGGTCAAAGGACCCCAGTCTTCCAGAAAATTTTCCAGAACAATGTCATGATTGCCGACGACATAGAACACGCGGTTGCCGGCTTTGGTGATAGCTTTCACGGCACGAAAGACTTCGGGTACGTCTTCGGCCATTTTACGAAAGGACACCTGCGCAATCTCAAGTCCGTCGCCGTTGATGCAGACGTCATATTTGTTTTCTGCTGCCCAGTACAGAAATTCGATCAGGGATTTTTTGGCTTCGGAAAAGGGATTTCCCAAATGCAGATCTGAAATGACCACCATCTTTTCGGTGGTGACATCAATAATCATAAAGAGGATTCCGTGATTTCTTGCAGAGCATTTTTTGAAAATTGTTCTGCCGCCATCAGTGTGATCAATTTTTCATTGGTCTGACGGATGCGACCGCTCAGTTGTTTCATCAGCTCAAAAGCAAATGTCGGATCACGACGGATTTTCAGTAAAAAACTTCCCGGATCAAACATCAGCAGGGTGGTTTCACCCACGGCCTGTGCAGAGGCGGATCTTGGCAGGGATTCCAGCAAAGACATTTCGCCCACCATGCTGCCGCGGTCGATGCGACTTAAAATCATCGTTTGGCCGTCGACTCTTTTAAAGACTTCGACGGCGCCTTTTTGCACGATGTACATTTCGCGGCTCAGATCCCCTTCGCGGAAAAGGATTTCGCCGTCGGCCAGCTTGATGACCTGCTGGTCGATAAATTTTTTGCCCTTGGAAGCCTTTGAATTGAACATAGGGTCATAGGTTATCAAGGATTTTTGACCATTCCACCGAGCAAGAATCGGTCTGGTCGTAGGTACCGCAAGAGGGTGCAGACAGTGGGGCCGCAATGGGCCCTTCGTCTGTGAAAAGAAACTTAGATTGGTTTGGGATGGCCGTCCACGCGCAGCTGGAACAGGAAGTAAGGTGGAATGCAGACGCCTTTTCCGGACTGGGTCTTGTTACAGATGTAGTCGGCACGGCAGGATGTGTTGTCGTCACAGGCTTGCAGTCCCGCGGGCCGAGTGTTTTGCGCCAGGCATTCTCCGAACGGACGATTGCGTGCCAGACAGTCATTGAATCCTTGAAGAATCGCGATCGCGCCGCAAGCTTCACCCGGCCTCAGATTCTCGCAACCACCTGAGCACATTCCACCCGGGAATCCGACCTTCGTGGTTTGGCAGACCTGATGACCGGCACACGCTGTGCGAGCAGAGGCTTTCATCTGATCTTTGTGCGAGTGCGCGGTTTGTGTGATTGTTCCGGGTTCGCAAGGATTGCCCGCCACCGGTTGTTCCGGCAGACATTCGCCGATTTCTTTGGAGGTTTCAGGATTTACCACGGCCACACACTTTAAACCCGCAGCACAGGTCCAAGCCTGGTATTCCGAACCCGGCAGGCCACAGTGGGCATTCATGGGCCCCGGGGTTTGGGGATCGCGTTCCGAGAACGGACGGGAGCTGTCAGGCGTCTTTCCCTGGAAGATATTTTGGAAATAAACCTGACGGCGCTTTTGTTCCTGCATCATGTGCGGGGATTGGGAGGAAAAAATGGAATTGGCAAAGATCGTGGATTCAGGATCTTTACCCAGAAAATGGAAGCCCGCAATCGTACGCCCTTGGTGGCAGCCTGCGCACGAAAGATCATTCAATCGGCGACGGAACGAGGATGGCCCATAGATGTTTTCCAGATCCGTCAGTTTCAGATTTTTAAAGTCGTCTTTTTTGAATATCTGATCAAACGGACGGTTGGCCAGACGGTTCATCCCGTGCAAAGCAAAGGAAGAACTTTTGGTAGTCAGAAACTTTTCTGGAATATTTAAAGTTCCGGCATCCAGCGCCTTGATGTTTTCCGGGGTCGAAATCCAAGCCAGCAGTTCCGCGCGCAAAGCAGAATCATTTTGCAGACGGGCCACGTCCGGGGTGTTTTCCATCGCCGTCGGCACGAAAGAATTGTTTTTAAGGCGGTACACTCGCAGGAAATATTCAGCATGGCCACCCATATCCCCACGAATCGTCGACGGCCAGCGCACGGCCTGCAAATTGACTTCCAGAGATTTCAGATTCGCCAGTGTCACCCAGGATTTCAGCGGAGGTTTTTGCTGAGAGGACCATTGTTTGGCGACGGCCTGACAGAGGGGTGTGGCTGGAAGTTTAAAGACGGCATTCAGGGTCATCGGCAAACGGGACTGAATCAAAGTTTGATTCTGAGTTTTTGCATAGGACAGGCGATAGATCAAACGGACTTCGCCGCAGGTGCCGGGATTGAACACGGTGCGATCCATGCGGTTGACGACACCCACCAGTTCAAATTTTGCCGCCGGTGACTTCAACCAGCGAATATCAAACAGGCGATGAACATAGTTCATGCCCACGCCCAGTTTGGAATCCTGTGTTTTTAGGGCCTCCAGGTCTTTTTCAAGATCAGTCACCAAAGAATTGTAAGCGGGGTGCTTCAGCAGTTTTTTATTATCGGCGCCGGGAAGACGGAATAAAACGGCCCCCAGGTTGAAGTCACCTTCTTCGAGAGATTGAACTTCCGACGGATCTTCCAGCACCAGACGGTGAGCAAAGGCCAGGCTTGAAAGCAATAGCAGAGAAATAAGGATGAGCTGTCTCATGCACTTATATTGACTCATGCGTTCCTGTTGTCACGTTGCAATTGGGAAGGATCAGTCGCAGGTCACGCCGTAGCGGTCTTTCTGCGCAAGGCAGTGGGCTTTCAAGGCGCTGTCTGCCAAGGATTTCTGGTAAACGCGCAACACTGCCAGCTTTCCGTTGAAGCGGCGGCGGCCATCGACGTCAAAAGGAATTCCGACAAAGCCATCAGACATTCCGCCAATAACATCGCCATCGCTTTGGGCCACGTTGTTGGAGTCCTGCTTGATATTGACGACTTTGGAGCTTTCAAGCGCGCCGTTGACATAACTTTTTAATGTTGATGTGGCTTTGTCAAAGCTGACAGCAACGTGATACCACTGATTGGCATTCAGGCTGATTCCGCCATAGACGGTGTCGGTCGAACCATAGTTGTTCACGTAAAAAGCGTCGACGGTATTGTTTTTTCCAAGACGCAGACCCAGGCCATGGGAAAGCTTGTTGCCATTGTCGTACTGCGCTTTTTCAAAGATGGTCTTAAACAAATCGTGGCGCACGTCATTTGGCGGGAAGTTGTTGTCCACGCCCAAGGCGGCTCCGGGTTGCAACCACGCTTCAATGGTCCACGCCGGGCCCAGGGCTGCAAGGTCCGCTTGCGAAGTCACCTGAATGTAGTCATCAACACCATCAAACTGCATGTGGGCCGTCGCGGCGGTTGGAGTCACAAAGCCTGAAGAGGCATTGCCATCAAATCCGCCCATGATCTTGGTCAAAGCTTTCGGAGCCAGATCAAACCAACCCAACCAACCCGGTGCGCTTGCTGAAGGTGCCATGCCGCGATCAGCATTGGCGGCATCCCAGTGCAAAACCAAATCACTGGAGGTAATGGCGCCCACTTTCACCGGACGATAGCGTTCCGCCGTTGCGGTGAAATCATGAAAGATTTCGGTCGGGGTGGACTGGGTGTAGCCGGCAATTTCAGACATCTGGCCCGCGAACGGGAAAAAGGTCTGAACCCGGGGCGCCAGTCTTAAGGGCGAAGAAAAATTGTACGTCGCCGGCAGATTCTGACTGCACACTTCGCGGCCGCTGACGAAAGTCTTCAGCTTGCCAGCAGTCACTTGGGTCGTTACGAACATCCATCCGCCGTTGGCTGCATTCGGATCATCACAAACGACTTCTGATCCGCCATCCGTATAGCTGCTGGAAATAACACCGATCCAATGGCGGCTTTGCAAAGTGCCATTGGCGTGATTGGCCAGCACGGCCGTTTTGCTGTCGGCGTTGTCGCGTTTGAACCAATAGGACAGGCGCAGATCTTGAGTCGTTCCCAGATTGGCAACACTTAACGGCAAACCCTGATCGTCATGAAGAGCATCAAAGTGCAGGGCATTTTTCAATGAAACCCCGTCATTGCGCCAAGGGGTGACTTCACTTAAGCCTGACAGATCAATCGAGTCTGCCGTGGTCAAAGCCGGCCAGTTCGCCGTTTTGTTGTTGTCGGCACTGGCGGGCGCCCGGGTGGTCAGGATGTTTGTGGCATCCAGAGTTTTGCTGATGGAAAACTCGGGATCGAACAGGAACAATTGCGAGCTGCTTGTCCAGTCGGGGCGCACCTGCACCTGGAAGGCTTTGTTGCCAAAGCCACCGCGTTTTTCAGAGGCTTCAAAGTTAAAGATCCAGGTTCCGATCTGATCCAATGACGGCACCCAGGAAAACACACCATCACTGCCGATGGTTCCGACAGAAAGGCAGTCGGTGTTGGCAAGGCCGGTGACTTCGCCGGTGATTTTTTTATAGTTGCAGGACCAGAATAGATTCCCGGTCTGGGACGAGTTTGTGACAGTGGTGTTCAAAGTGGAAACGGATTGTGGGGATCGAGACTCGAGCGTGTTGGAAGTTAACAGCGGCAGTACTTCCGAAGCCACCGTGCCGCTGTCCAGTCGTTTTAGCTGCACAGAATAGATTTTAACTTCGGCATCTTCAGAGTAAAACCCCAAAGCGCCTTTGCTGGTATAAAGAGCGGCAGGGAAGGTTCCGTCGGTGTAAGAATAAAAAAGCTGGTCGTCGCGATAGACACTGAACGAGGTTCCCTTGCGCACAAACTTAAACTTGTGGCGGCCGCCTACAGCAGTCTTACTGGCGCTGTCAGTGCCTAAAAACTTCTGTCCCAGTTCGCCGTGCGCCAGTCCCAGCTCGGATCCGGTGGACGGTTTGGAAATATAATAGTTCGTGGCTTTGTCAGTGATGTTTCCTTTGTAGCCAAAGAACAGCCAGAAGACTTCCCAGTCGTTGGCAGCGGTGTTCTGGCGCAGTTGCTGGCTGGTGGCCAGATCCACGGTCAGTTCAAAATCCTGAACCGGTGTATCGACAGTTTCTTTGATAAATACCAAGGCCGCATGAGTCTGGTTGGCGGCCGTTGCCGGCTTGGGTGCCAGCGTGATTTCACTGGATCCAAAGGTGACTGAGCCTTCGCCATCATAGGCGACGACATAGTTTGCGGCATCCAGGGAAATAACCTTGGTGGGTGGTGTTTTGGCCGGACTTTTGGAAGACCCCAGTATAGCGGTAATGCCGCCACAGCCGGTAAGAATGAGAGATACCAGTACGATCAGAATGCTCATGCTCTATCTAACGGAGCTTTCTGAAGGGCCCTGAAGCAAAAAGCCCGGGTCACAAGAAACTGAAATGTTTCCGTCTCAACCCGGGACGCCCGTTAGGGAATAGTGCTCAGGTATTCCCCGATTTGGGTGATGACAGGCATTGGGATTTCATGGCCGCCGCGGAATCCTTGCAGGGATCCCTTCATGCCGTTTTGGGTTAGCAGGGTCTCAAGCTTTTGTGCCTGTTTGTAGCCCAGAACCGCATCGTTGATGCCATGGCTTTGATAGAATCGCTGGCCGGCGCGCTGGGGAACATACTGCTTCCATTCGTCCTGATGAACCAGTGTTCCGGACATGATCACAAGACCTTTCGGAGTTTCCGGCGCGCGCAGATAGATCTCTGTGGCCAGCATCGCTCCTTGGCTGAATCCGCCCAGTACGATTTTGTTCCACGGAACTTTCATCTGACGGATCATTTCCATGGCCATGTCATAGGCTTTGCTCATGCCCTTGGGGGTGTCGTTGCTGAAGTCGCGGTGTTCGCCGCGCTCTTGAGCACGCTGGATTTCCATCATGTCAATTGTCCACCAGGCGCGTCCCATCCAGGCCGGGCCAATGGGTACTTCCAGATTTCCATTCGGAAATAACCAGTTGTACGTTTTCTTTGTCGGGATGATTTCCCCCAGCGAAAACAGGTCGTTGGCATCAGCGCCGTAGCCGTGGAAGAAGATGACCCATGGCGCATCGTCGTTGTGATTTATTTCTTGGCAATGTAGTTTTCCGAGTTGTCTCATATCTGAGACCTAAGTTACTCTTAGTGCGTGAAACTGCAACATCTCTTTTCCATTCTGCCGGGGATTCCTGAAAACTCATTCTCTCATATTGAAGTGACAGGGGTCTTCAACGACGCGCGCCTTGTGGTGCCGGGTTCGGTGTTTGTCGCGATTCGTGGTAGCAAGCTGGACGGGCATACTTTTATTCCTGATGCTGTCGCGAAAGGGGCCGCGGCGCTGGTGGTGGAAGACAAAGCGAAAATCCCGGAAGGTTATGAAGGGATCGTATTGCAGGTGCCAAATTCCCGCGAAGTGCTGGATGTTTTGGCCAGCCGTTTTTACTGGGATCCGGGGCAGGAGCTTTTCTGCGTCGGCGTCACCGGCACTAACGGCAAAACTTCTGTCACGTACATGGCCGAAGCCATTTTGAATCACGGCAAAATTCCCACCGGAGTGATCGGCACAGTCAATCACCATCTGGGCGATCAGGTGTGGCCTTCTGAAATGACCACTCCCGATCCGGTGTTTTTGCAAAAGCGTCTGCGCGAATTCCGTTCGGCAGGGGCTTTGGCGGTGGCGATGGAAGTTTCCTCGCACGCTCTGGATCAGCGCCGCGTGGACAGCGTTCCTTTCAACACCGTGATCTTCACGAACCTGACCCGTGATCATTTGGATTATCACAACACGATGGAAAGCTATCTGGAGGCGAAACAACGCCTGTTCACGGATCTGTTGTGGAAGACCCACAAACGTCCGTGTTTTGCCATCGTGAACACCGCTGACAAGTTCGGCCGTCGTTTGCGCGTGGCGGATCCGGCCGTGTTGTGGACCTACGGCGAAAAAGATTCTGACATCCGCTATGAAATTCTGAAGATGGACTTTGCCCTGACACACTTCAAGGTGTGGACCCCCGCAGGGGAAGGGGAAGTGCGTCTGCCGATGTCAGGCACTCACAATGTGATGAATGCCCTGGCGGCATTGGGTGCGGGATTGTCAGCGGGCCTTCCGCTGAATATCTGCATCGAGGCCCTGGACCGCTTTACCGGTGTGCCGGGTCGCTTGCAGTCTGTGCCGAATGATAAAAATCTTTCTGTCTTTGTGGATTATGCCCATTCTCCGGATGCGCTGGAAAATGTCCTGACGGCTTTGAACAAGGTTCGTGAAAACCTGCAATCCAAGGCGCGCATCTGGACGATCTTTGGCTGCGGCGGGGATCGTGATAAAGGCAAACGTCCTTTGATGGCTGAAATGGCCTTGAAGTATTCTGACCAAGTGGTGATCACGTCTGATAATCCGCGCACGGAAGATCCACAAACCATCATTCAGGACATCCTGGCTGGTGTCGGTGGATCCCACAAAGCCAAAACCACAACGGTGGTGGACCGCAAGGATGCCATCACTCAGACCCTGAAACGGGCCGAGGAAGGCGATGTGATTCTGATCGCCGGCAAAGGCCACGAAGACTATCAAATTATCGGAACACAAAAGTTCCCCTTCAGTGATGTGAAGGTGGCCGAAGAGGCCTTGCAAGGGAGATAAGCATGAGAGCCATGGACCTGCAAACAATCGCTAAAGTCACGGGTGCAAAAATCCTGAGCCAGAAAGAAACCAATTTCGCTGGGATCGGCACCGACACCCGCGCCCAGTTGCAGGGTCAGCTTTTCATCGCGCTTAAGGGTGAAGCCTTTGACGCCCACAACTTCCTGGAGAAAGCGGTTGAATCCGGCGCTGCCGCTTTGATGGTGCATGAAGAAAATGCCCAGACCGAAAAGCTGAAGGACAAAGTCACCATCTTGCTGGTCCCTGATACTTTGAAGTCCCTGCAGAAGCTGGGCAACTGGGCCCGTCACGAATCCAGTGCCCGCATTGTCGGGATCACAGGTTCCAACGGTAAAACCACGACCAAAGAATTTACCGCAGCGCTGGTGGGCTCTGCCATGGACGTTCACTACAACAAAGGAAGCTTCAACAATCACTGGGGTGTTCCTTTCACGTTGCTGCAACTGCCTCCGAAAAAAGATGTCGCGATCATTGAGATGGGTATGAATCACGCCGGTGAAATCACCGAGCTGGTGCATATTGCAGAACCGGATGTGGTGGTTTGCACCATGGTGGGCCGCGCGCACATGGAATTTTTTGGCACTATTGAAAAGGTGGCGGAAGCCAAAGAAGAAATCTATGAAGCCGCCGGTGATCAGACCGTGCGCATTTACAATCTGGATAACACACAAACTCACAACATGTACGTGAAAGCGCGCGAGAAATTTCCGAAAGCACGCATCCTGACGTTCTCTTCCGAAGATCCTCGTGCGGATGTGCATTTGATGATTTCATCCATGAATATGAGCGAGATCTCCATCAAGGGTTCTATCGGTGGTGAGGCCGGGACTGCGCGCGTTCAGGTGTTTGGTGCGCAAAACCTGACGAATCTGATGGCGGCAGCCAGCGTGGGTTTGGCGGTCGGTATGACTCCGGCGCAGGTGTGGGCGGGACTTCCCGCTTGTAAAACCAACTGGGGTCGCAATCAGCTGGTGCACTTAAAGTCCGGTGCGCAGATGATCTTTGATGCTTACAACGCTAATCCCGACAGCATGAAAGCTTTGATCGACAATATGAAGCTTTTGACCGTCCCGGGCCGCAAAGTCGGCGTGTTTGGTCAGATGCGTGAACTGGGCTCCGCTTCGGCAAACCTGCATGAAGAACTGGGCACCTGGGTTGGCCAGGCGGGCTTTGATAAAGTTTATTTCATTGGTGATGACGCTGCTGCCTTCGCAAAAGGCCTGAACAGCACGGGATACAAAAACCTGGCGCTGATCGAAAAAGACTATAAAGATTCTTCCGGTCAGGACCTGGCAGGCTTCCTGAAAACCGGCGACATCGCCGTCGTCAAAGCCTCACGCGGGACAAAGCTAGAGCGCTTCGTCTTCCCGTGTGAACCGCTGGATTTCGCCGAAAAACAATAAAGGTTCCCGGTTCTTTTTTAAACTCCCGCTTGTCCGACAAGATAGGCGGTTCGTTGCAGCAGGGGATTTGCGAACAAATCTCCCAAGACCCAAGGGGCGTCTGAAGACTCATCTTTTTTCAGAATCTGATCCAGCAGCACCAGCATGTCTTCCGAAGTCACAATACCAACGACTTCATCATCTTTGGTGATCAGAAAAGCTGAAACCTTTTCTTCGATCATTGCATCGACCACGGCTTTCATTGGCGCTTCAATGGGGAACGTTTTTAAAGGCGAGCTCATTAATTTTCCCACCGGAGTTTCGGTGTGGGGCGAGCGCAGCAGATCCCGCTCTGACAGCATGCCGACGATATAATCCTCTTCTTCATCCAGCACGGGAAGATGGCGAATCCAATAGTTGGTCATCAGACGCAAAGCTTCTGCAGCTGTCGCGTCTTTGCTGACAGTGATGAGTTTTCGGGTCATATGGTCTTTCAACGCAATTTTCACAACGACCTCCTTGCATGCCATTATTTTAGCACTTTCAGGGGCGGTAAACATGAGCCCTGTCATATCACAGATAATTCATTAAACATTAGTGATTACAGTTACTTACAAACTTCCGCTTGATTTTTGTCCAGCGGATGTGCTAAACCCTTTAAGTTCCTAGCAAATTTAAATTTTTAGGTCACAACAGGGGATCAGCGCAGCATGCTTTACCAATGGCTTTATTCAATGGCGGATGAATTCTCGCCACTGAACGTTTTCAGGTACATCACGGTTCGAACCTTTATCGCTTTCTTTACAGCCTTTTTGCTGTGCTGGATGTGGGGTCCGCATTTCATCAAACGTCTTCAGTTGAAGCACTTTGGTCAGGCGATTCGTGATGACGGTCCTCAAACACACAAAAAGAAAGCCGGCACACCAACCATGGGCGGCGGTCTGATTCTTCTTTCCACTTTGATCCCGTGTCTGTTGTGGGTGGATATGATGAACCCGCTGGTATGGGGTGTTCTGATTGTCACTTGGGGCTTCGGGATGATCGGTTACATGGATGACTGGTTGAAAGTCAGCAAAAAGAATTCCAAAGGTCTGTCCGGTAAAATCCGTTTGGCTGGCGAGTTTCTGATCAGCGGACTTGTGGTTCTGGCACTGGTTCACTTCCACGGCCTAAGCACCGCAGTGACCATTCCATTTGTAAAATCCGTTTCGATTGACCTGGGTTACTTCTATGTGATCTTTGCAGCCCTTGTTGTTGTGGGCACCGCCAATGCGGTGAACCTGACGGACGGTCTGGATGGACTGGCGATTGTTCCGGTGATGATCTCGGCAGCGACTTTGGGTCTGTTTGCATACGTAACCGGACATTTCTCGATCGCGAACTATCTGCAAATCCCCCATGTGGTGGGCGCCGGGGAGCTCAGCATCGTGGCGGCGACCATCGTGGCTGCAGGCATGGGCTTCCTTTGGTTCAATGCGTATCCCGCGCAAGTCTTCATGGGTGACGTGGGTTCGTTGTCCCTGGGCGGTTTCCTTGGCTCCATGGCTGTCATCACTCAAAATGAGTTGTTGATGCTTGTCCTGGGCGGGGTTTTCGTGGTCGAAGCATTGTCAGTGATCACTCAGGTGATCTCTTTCAAAATGACCGGTAAAAGAGTTTTCAAAATGGCGCCGATTCATCATCACTTTGAATTGGGCGGATTGACCGAAACCAAGATCATTGTTCGTTTCTGGATCATTTCCATTTTGCTTGCAGTATTAAGTTTGGCCACTCTGAAGTTGAGGTAAGAAGATGTATAAAGAGTATAGCGATCTAAAAGACAAACGCATTTTGGTTGTGGGATTGGGCAAAACAGGGGTTTCCCTGGCGCACTTCCTGACCAAACATGGCGCACAAGTGACAGTGACAGACCACAAATCCAAGCCGGAACTTTCCGTGCAGCTGGAGCAACTGGGTGAGCTGCCAATCAAGTTTGAACTGGGCGGCCACAGTCCGAAAACCTTCATTGCACAGGATCTGGTGATTCTATCCCCGGGTGTTCCAAGCAATCTGAAGATCTTTGATTATGCCCGTTCTCAGGGTATCAAGATCACCGGTGAGTTCGAATTCTCTGCCGGCTTTATCAAAGAGCCGATCATCGGTCTGACTGGTACCAACGGTAAAACCACAGTGGCGAAAATCACTGAGGCGATCCTGACTGAATCCGGTGTAAGAACGTGGGTTGGTGGGGCGAACGAAAAACCACTGGTGGATTACCTGCGTCTGGATGACAAAGCTCAGGTTGTGATCGCGGAAGTATCAAGCTTCATGCTTGAACACTGTGACACGTTCAATCCGGGCAACATCGTGTTCACGAACCTGGCTGAAAACCACCTGGATCGTTACCGTTCCATGGAAGAATACGTAAACGCAAAACGCCGTATCTTCAAAAACACCAACCAGGCAACCACCAGCATTCTGAATGCGGATGACAACGCGGTTGTCGAGTTGGCTCGTGATCCGGCAGTTCAGCGCGGTCGTATCTTCTACTTCTCCCGCAAACCGGCTTTGGAGCCGCAAATCATGAACATCGGTGGCGCTGTGAATATTGGCGACGAAATCCGTGTTCGTACCGGTCCAGAGATCGAAAGCTTCAACATCAAGGGCATGAAAATGCGCGGTAAACATTCCGTGGAAAACATCATGGCGGCGATCCTGGCATCCCGTGAACATGGTGCAACCCGTGAAGCGGTTCAGAAAGTGATCAACACTTTCACCGGTCTTCCTCACCGTATCGAGTACGTGCGCAAAGTGGGCGGAGTTATGTTCTATAACGACTCCAAAGCCACAAACGTGCACGCGGTACTGCGCGCTTTGGACACTTTTGATGAAAACGTGATCCTGATTGCCGGTGGTAAAGACACCAACCTGAATTATGAGCCTTTGCGCACTTCCGTGAAACGCAAGGTGAAAACCCTGATCTTGGTCGGGGAAGCCAAAGAACGTATCAATCGCGACCTTGGTGACTTCTCTGAAACCTTCCTGATCGGTACATTTGAGGAGGCGGTTTTGATCGCTTACCAAAAGTCGAGAATCGGGGACGTTGTCCTGCTTTCTCCGGGTTGCTCAAGCTTTGACATGTTTGACAGTTTTGAAGAACGCGGCGATTATTTTAAAGAAATCGTGAGAAAGTTTCACTGATAATTTACAATCAAGAAACAAGCAAAGGGCCTCGAGGATGAGGCCCTTTGAGTATTAACATGCCAGGAGGGCGCCCCGTGTCTCATCGTCTGCTATTTGCATTGTCCACTTCAGCACTTATTCTTTCCGGTTGTGCGTCCGGATCTTTCAAAGCCCGCCAGGAACAACGTGAAAAGATGGCAGCCAGCACAGGGATGTTCTGTGAATTTCTAAGTGGTGACGTTTACCACGATCTTGATGTCGAGCTGAGCATGAAAATGGCCAACCGCTGCGACGCCAACCGCAATTTCTCTATCACCAACTACAAAAACACTTCCGATCAGAACGGTGTGATCTATTGCTGCGCTACATCTGGACGTGGCGAACGCAAAGCTGCTGCTCCGAAAAAAGCTCCAGTGACTCCTTCCAAACAGGAAGCTGAGCAGTCTGACGCTGAAGTGATCTCCGAGTAATCGGGTCCAGCTTTTTTCCGACCCGATAGACCTTAATCTGGACTTCTGATTAACTTAGAAAGTGGCTCGTGAAGCCACTTTCTCGGGGAGTCCACGTTTATGTTGAGATATCTGTCCAGCAGCCTGTTTCTTGCTATCATCACTCTTTTGGGAATCGGGCTGGTTCAAGTTTATTCCTCCAGCTTTATCTTCGCGATTGAATCCTACGGCGACGGTCTGTTCTTCTTCAAACGACAATTGATCTTTACGGTTTTGGCCATGGGTGTTCTGGTGACAACCATCCACATTCCATTCCGCTACATTGAAAAATACGGCTGGGCTTTGTGGCTGGTGGCGACCCTGGGTGTGTTGGCAACCTTCGTTCCGGGCCTGGGAGTTCGAGTCGGTGGCGCGATCCGCTGGATTCAACTTCCTTTCGGTGTGCGCTTTGAGCCGGGCGAACTTTTGAAGATCGCCTTCAGTGTGTGGTTCGCAAGTTTGCTGTGCCGCCAGGAAAACTTCATGGGGCGTGTTAAGTGGCATTGGATTTTTGTAGCGCTGGTGGCGCCGATGGCGCTGTTGTTGAAACAACCTGACTTTGGAACCTTTGCCATCATCGTGATGGTGGCGGTGACGTTGTTGTTTGCATTCGGTCTGCAGTGGAAATACATCATCGGTGCGGTGGCGGTGATGATCCCGGCGTTCTATTTCCTGGTGATGAGTGTGCCTTATCGCCGCGCGCGTGTTCTGGCCTTCCTAGATCCTTGGGCGGATCCGGCACAAAAGGGCTTCCAGGTGATTCAAAGTATGCTGAGCTTCCATTCCGGCGGATTGACCGGTGCAGGTTTGGGTCAAGGGCAGGGGAAACTGTTCTTCCTTCCTGAAGCGCACACGGACTTTACCCTGGCAGTACTGGGTGAAGAGATGGGCTTTGTTGGTTTTGTTTTGATTTTGGCCTTGTACGGTTTTGTTGTTTTCCGCGGAATGCAGATTGCGGTCAAAGCTGAGGAGCCATTCAAAAGAGCCTTGGCTCTGGGTTTGTCAGTGACATTTGGCTTGAGTGTATTTATCAATGCAGGGGTGGTGATGGGACTTCTTCCCACCAAAGGTTTGACTCTGCCGTTCTTGAGTTACGGTGGAAGTTCTTTGGTGTCCCTGTGCTTTATGTTCGGATTGATTCTGAACATCGAGAACTCTTTCGAAGAAGACAAGTTTTCCCGTCGCTTTGGATCCCGTTGGACAGCTTCAAAGGTGAAAAATTAAAATGACTGTTAAAAAGAATATCGTGATCGCCGGCGGAGGCACTGGCGGACACATCTATCCGGGTATTGCCATCGCCCGGGCTTTGCAAAAGCTTGATCCCAGCATCGAGGTGCACTTTGTCGGCACCTCCAGAGGCCTGGAAAGCAAGATTGTTCCTCGCGAGGGTTTCCCTCTGCATCTGATCGAATCCGGTCAATTGAATGTAAAAAGTCCGATTCAAAAAGTGAAAACCCTGCTGAAGATCCCGGTGGGTCTGTGGCAGTCCATCCGTCTGCTGGGGCAATTGAAGCCTTTGTATGTGATCGGGGTGGGTGGTTATGCTTCCGGTCCGTTTGTGCTGGCAGCCAGCATTATTGGTTTTAACACGGCGGTGTGGGAACCCAATGCGATGCCGGGTATGGCCAATCGTATCTTGTCCCGGTTTGTCGACAAGTGCTTTGTGGTTTTCAACGAAGCCAAAAAACATCTGAAGGGTGACAGCATCATCCAAACCGGGATGCCGGTTCGTGCCGAAATCGAAGCGGCCGTGCACAACAGCTCGGACAATCAAAAGTTCCATTTGTTGGCTTTTGGCGGCAGTCAGGGGTCCCGTATCATCAACAACTGTCTGAGTGACGCGGTGATGAGCGGTGGTGAATGGGTCAAGGATCTTTCTGTCGTTCATCAGTTGGGCAGTGCCGATCTTGAGCGAGTGACTGACAAATACAAGAATGCCCCGTGTGAAGTGCAGCCGTTTGAGTTCATCTTTGACATGGCCAAGTACTATCAGTGGGCGGACATCATTGTCTGCCGTGGTGGGGCCAGCTCTATTGCGGAAGCGGCGGCGTTTGGCATCATTCCTATTATTGTGCCGTTGCCAGCGGCGGATGATCATCAGCAAAAGAATGCGGAAAGCCTTGTGGAAAAAAACGCGGGCCGCATGATTTTGCAGAAAGATTTAACGCCGGAAAGGTTGATTTCAGAAGTCCAATCTTTGCGGGCGGATAAAGATTTGCGTGATCAAATGGTTCGGAATATAAAGAACTTCTATATCCCTCAATCTGCGACCGTGATCGCAAAGGAAATCCTGCAATGAAGTTACAGCACGCCAAATTCCATTTCGTAGGTATTGGAGGCATCGGTATGTGCGGCCTCGCGGAGCTGTTGCACAATATCGGCGCGAAAGTGTCAGGCAGTGATCAGGCTGAAAACGCCAACACGGAAAGACTGAAAGAACTGGGCGTGAAGGTCTTTAAAGGCCACGCTTCCAGCAACGTGGGCGAAGCCGACGTCGTTGTGTATTCCAGTGCGATTCAGTACGGAAATCCTGAGATCTCTGAAGCTCGTGCCCGTCAGATCCCCCTGATCCCGCGTGCCGAGGCTTTGGCTGAAATCATGCGCCTGAAACGCGGTATTGCGGTGGCCGGGACGCACGGTAAGACCACGACAACCTCGATGACTTCAGCGATCTTCCTGGAAGCGAACTTAAGTCCGACGATTGTAATCGGTGGCCGCTTTGAACTGATCAAGTCCACAGCGATGCTGGGTTCCGGTGAATGGCTGGTGGCCGAAGCGGATGAATCCGACGGAAGCTTCCACAAGCTGTCCCCGGAAATCGCGATCATCACCAATATCGACTCGGACCACCTGGAACACTTCAAAACTTTTGAAAATGTGCAGAAGTCTTTCCACGACTTTGCCATGAAAGTTCCTTTCTATGGCAAAGTCATCGTGTGCGGAGATGATCCGCTGGTTCGTCAGATCTTTGAAAACTTCCCGAAAAGAATCCTGTTCTATGGTTTCGATGAAAAGAACGATCTGGTTGTGACAGGCGAACAGGGTCACTATGCGGTTCACCGCAACGATCGTCTGCTGGGTACCAAACATCTGGTGGGTGAATTCAATCTGAAGGTTCCGGGCCGTCACAATGCTTTGAATGCCGTGGCAGCGATCTGTGCCGGGGTGGCAGCGGGAATTCCGTTTGCAACTTGTGCCAAGGGTCTTCAGCGCTATGAAGGTGTGGATCGTCGTTTCCACTTTAAGGGCGAGAAAAAAGGCATCAAAGTCTATGATGACTATGGTCACCATCCGACTGAAGTGCGTGCGGTATTGCAGGCCTTCCGTGAAAAGTATCCGAAACAAAGACTGGTGGTTTTCTTCCAGCCGCATCGTTATTCCCGCACGCAACACTGCTGGCATGACTTTACCACGGCCTTTATGGAAGCGGATCAGGTTCTGCTGACAGATATCTATCCAGCGGGTGAAGCACCAATTCCAGGCGTGACCAGCGAAAAGCTGGCTTCAGAAATGAAGCACGAACATGCCCAGTACTTTGTTCGCGATGATAAATCGACTCAGAAAATTCTGGGCATGCTGAAAGAGGGCGACGTGTTTGTCACCCTTGGTGCCGGAGACGGCTGGAAGCTGGGACTGGATGTCCTGAATCAGCTTTAGTACAAAGAATCCCCGGGGCGTTGGCCTTCCAGCGCCGCGGTGACATTATCCAAAGCCCGATGACCCATGGCGGATCGGGTTTCCACCGTCGCACTTCCCATGTGCGGAGTTAAGAACACATTCGGAAAATCACGCAGTTTCAAGTTGTAATCAGGTTCATGGCAGAACACATCAAGTCCCGCCGCGAACAGATGACCGCTTTCCAGCGCTTTGATCAAAGCATCTTCATCCACCAGGTTCCCACGACCCACATTCACCAGCACCGCATGTTTAGGCAGCAAGGAAAAACTTTTGCTGTCCATGATGCCTTTGGTTTGGGGGGTGCTTGGCGAATTCAATGAAAGAATCTGGCAATGCGGAAGCATGTCGTGGAAGTTCTTGAAATACACCGCATCTTTTTCAAGCTCCGGGGGCAGGCGTTTGTTGTTGCAGTAAAGGACCTTCATGCCAAAACCGCGGGCGCGGTCCGCAAGGGCCCGGCCGATGCGACCCATGCCCAGAATCCCCAAAGTTTTCCCGCTGACCTGCAGGCCCAGCATATCGGTCTGGCTGTAGGTTTTTCTCCAGCCCTCTTGCATGATGGTCATATACTCGCGACCCCGACGGCAGGCATTCAGAAGCAGCATCATGCCCAGATCCGCCGTGCATTCCGTCAGCACATCGGGCGTGTTGCTTAATAGGATGCCGCGCTCTTTTGCAGCATTGATATCCAGATGATCAAAGCCAACGCTGGAGGTTGCGATGATCTTCACTGAATCCGGAAGGGCTTTGATGACTTCGGCGCTGATTTTCTGGCGGGGCACAACCACGATGGCGGCAGGCTGGATCTTGTGAACCTGATCCAGCATTTCTTCGACGGAAAGTTCTTTGGCGGAAATGGTGGCTTTGAACTGGCTTAAGGCACGTTCAAGGACCGAAGCCGGTGGCAAAAAAGAAAAGAGCAGGGTGTGTTTCATCGTGGCCTCCAGAGCTTAGTTTGTAAACCCGGCAGGCCCCGAGGTCAATTTGCGATACGATTCATGCAGTTCCAGTTGGCTTTGAATCGGTTCCCTTGAATTTTCATTGAGGAGGCCAAAGCAAGACATTCAGACCGGCTTAGTTGTTTTTGCTCAGACAATTTGGACCAGCAGTACCAGCGGACATTGTCGGAACTCTCAACATCGGTGTTGCGATCGGCCGCTTCAAGACACGACCCCAGGTGGATATCGTGGTTAAATCGGGTCAAACAATTCCAGTCCACGCCCGTCACACTTTGTGTTTCAAAATTGCGGGCGAAAAGATGACATTTCAACGGATTGTCAATCAGCGGCTCAAACTGGTTGTAGCAGTACCAACGATACCCATCGCGGGATTCCGCACTGTCGCCCGAGGCGGCTTTGGTCAGACAAGTTTCAATCATTTGCGGCAGCATTTCAGTCGGGGCTTTCAGGCCGATACTGTAGCTCATGTCCAGACGGTCCCGCTGAGGCCACTGAGCCGAGGCTTTCAGCAGCTGACTGAGATCATGGGAATACAAGCGGCCTTTTAAAGCGCGCAAGGCTTCGCGGCGAATCGGGGATTCATTGCTGTACATCATCTGTTTTAGCAGACCTTCAACGCCGTCGTCATAACCGCCGAAACACTGGGACAGGCGAGGGATGAACTGCCAGGCATCCGCGGTGAACGGAATCCAGGCGGCTTTCAATTCGGTGTTCTTTAAAAGATCCTTCATCGCGCAGAACTGGTCGGTCACGATGAAATTCAACCCATCCCCCAGGCGCTGGCGGATCAGGCGTTCTTGTTGTTCGGCTTTCACCATGGAAGGAATCAATCCCAGTTGCGCCTGCAGATCCACAAACTGCATTTTCATTTTTAAAGGCAACGAACGAGCCGAGCCGATCTCGACAAAGAAGTTTTCAAAATTACGGGTGGCTTCCGCAGAAGCCCGCAAAGTGTCCTGCAAAAGGGACATGAATAGCGGATTCTGAGTCGCTTCCAATAGAGGTTCATAATATTTCTTCAGATGAAGTTTTTTGGACAGGAAATTAATGGCTTCACGGTTTTCGTTGATGCTTTCAGAATACGCATTGCAGGTCAGGGCTTTGTAATTCGGGTCGGACTCGGTTTTGGGCGTGACGATGCGATAGCTCATTCCGCCAAACAGTGAATTCAGTTTTTTGGTGTCCGGGCCCTTGCTGAACAGGGTCTGAGCGCTGGTTTCACGCAGGGCTTTTTTCAGCAGGGGGCCAGCGACTTTACCCATAGGGCCGGTGCTGGTGAAACCATGCAGGCGTTCGACGTTGTTAAAGGCCGAAGAAAAGATCTGGCTGATGCTCATGCCGTATTCAGAATAGCGGGAAAAAGCCACGCGTTCAGCAAGATCGCGGGGGAAGCCGTTCTTGATCAGAACTTCCACGTATTCTTCGATGGATCGTTTGTCCGGGGTTTTGCTGGAAAGGGTGTTGCAACCCATCAGGAAGACATCCTTGGGTTTGCTTAAAATGCCCGGGCAGGAGTTGTCGCAGCTCAGGCGTTCGATCTCTTTCAAATCCAAAGTGGTGCTGTTGCCTTCGCCAAAGAACACGCCGCCAAAGTGGCCGGAAATCAAAAGCACGTCGCACTGAATCCCGGAAGCGCAGGCATTTTGCAGCCAGCGGGGGTTCTTGCCTTCAGACGGAACCAGCTCGGTGATCTCTACATCCTCAGAGGCATAAAGCTGCCTGAGCGCCTCTTTTTCATCGGCGGAATTCAGGGTCATTGTGCAAATACGTTTGGTGGCCGCTTCAACAGAAGGGCTCCCAAGCATAACCAGCAGTCCGAGGCAAAGAAGGGATTTCAGTTTCATACCCGCAAAAACTGCAAACTTCTGTCCATGGCCAGTTAAGAACCAGGCAAGGAAGAGCGTCCACAGCTTGCGCACATGACAAAATGGGGAAGACAAAAAAAGGTGTCTCGTTTTGAGACACCTTTTTTTTAATATCTGCAGGTCGTCTGCGAGCAGACGGGCTTAGCGAACCACGATCACTGGAACCGGTGATTTTGCAATCATGTCGCGAAGGTTGGACCCCAACAGCGTGCCCAAAAGTCCACCATAACTTTCATCACCCATGCAGATCAAATCGCAGTGGCCCGCAGGTCCCGCCAGGAAGGTGTCCACCAGCGGAGTTTTTTCCTGCTCGATGAATCCCTCACAGGAAATACCTTTGCTGCGCAGGCGTTCCAGTTTTTTCTCCATCGAGTTTTGTGCGTCTTTTTTAATGTCGGCGTAAATTGTATCAATGCTTGGAGTCGCTTCACCGGCAGCAAACATGTATTGTTCCACCGTGCGCAGAGTTTCTGCAACCGAGTGATAAAGCACCACGTGGGCCCCCAGACGTTTTGCAAGGCTGACGCCATAGGTTTCAGAAGCACGGCATTTTTTCGTCAGGTCGGTGACGATGGCAATGCGTAAATCTTTTTTAGTCGGCAGGCTATAGTCATCACGCTGGGTTCCTGGCCCAAGAATATAAACCGGACGCTTCACATTGCGCACGACCTCTTCGGCAACACTTCCCAGGAAAAAGCGGTCCATGCCTTTCAGAGCGCGTGAACCGACAATCAGAGCCTCGACACTGTTGTCTTTGACGGCGGCCGAGATTTCTTTTACTGGCGAGCCGAACTTCACAATCAGTTTCCCGGGCACGGCAAAGTTGTTCATGACCGGTGCCAGCTGGTGGTGTTTGTGGCTGATGACCTTGGCTTTTTCAGCGTAAGAAAGGGCCAGGCGTCCGGGGATGTCTTTCAGAGTTTTGACATACAACAAGGAAACGGGGCAATTCAGGCGGACAGACAGGTCCGAGGCGAAGCGACGGTTCACCTGGGATCTTTTTAAGGACGCTTCATCCTTGTGCTCCAGTTCGTCGGCAATAAGAAGTGAATGATTGATCATGCTATCCTCCTTGTCTTGAAGGATAGCACTTTAACTGCACGGGTCTATGATTCCCGTCATCATTTGTCTATTTTTGGGTCATGAAGCGGCTCGGTCCGCATTTCCGCTAATAATAACGTTCAGTTGCTGGACTGCTTCTTCCATGACGGATGACTGACGTGTCAGCTCTTCCGAAGCGGCAGCGCATTCTTCGGCGGCGGCGGCATTGGCTTGGGTGATCTTATCCATGTCTGTCAAAGCCTTGTTAATTTGCAGGATCCCTTGCTCCTGTTCGGAACTGGCTCCGGAAATCTCGGTGTTGAGGGCTGACAGCTTTTCAATGGTGGTCACAATCTCTTTTAAGGAATCGGCACTGGATCGGACCACCTCATGACCGGACTCAATCTTTTCAACACTGTCGTTGATCAGATTGGAAATCTCTTTGGCGGAAGTGGCGCTTCGTTGTGCGAGGCTGCGAACCGCTTCGGCAACAACCGCAAAACCTTTTCCGTGTTCGCCGGCACGAGCCGCTTCGACAGATGCATTCAGCGCCAGCAGATTTGTCTGAAAAGCGATGTCATCAATCACGGTGATGATCTCTTCAATCTTTTTGGAGCTGGAGGTGATTTCGTCCATCGACGTGGTCAGCTTTTGCACCTCGCGTTCACCGATACGTGCTTTTTCCTGGGCGGTGTGCGCCAGATCGCGGGCTTTGGATGCGTGCTGGGAATTCATCTTCACCATGCTGGAAACCTCTTCCGTGGAGGCAGAGGTTTCTTCAATGGAAGCGGCGGCCTTCACGGCGGAATTACTCAGGCTTTGGCTGGAGCTGAAGATCTCATTACCCGTTGTGGAAACTTGCGCGCCCGCACGATTCAAAGTGCTGATGGCTTCAAGCAGGGAGCCCAGTGGTGAACGCAGCAGGAAATAAGACGCCGTCAGAATCACAACGGTGATCAGCAAAGCCCACAGAAGAATCGAGTAAGTTGTGTTGTTGGCCGCTTCTGCCACGCGATCCGTGGAAGAGGTGACGGCAAAGACGCCATGAAGTTTATTGTCGCCCCAGTTTTCCATCGGGAAGCCCAGAATGTCTTTGCCATTGCCCCATGGGCTTTTGGAAGGGTGGCCGTGGCATAGCAGACAGCCTTGAGCTTCAGACAGGCGCACCGGACGATACACAACAACGTCATGATCCCCACTGGCGACAATTTCTTTTAATTCCGGATCGGCTTCAAAGCGTTTCAGAATTTCCAGTTCAGAGGCGGTGGCTTTGTTGGAATCGCGGCGCGGGGCTGCAGTGAAAACGCGGAACTTATAGCCGTCTTTGTCGGCGTTCTCAAAACCCACGGCCATCGAGGCCACGATGGGAACTTTGCGCAGCAGTTGTTTGCGCACATCTTCTGGAAGATTTCCATCCGGGTATTTTTCCACGGCGGCGGTGAAGTCTTCTTTCAGGTTTCCAGAGATGGCGACATAGCCGCGCATGGATTCAAGGCGGGAAAGAATAGCCTGGGATTTGTCGACCAGTTGATCGCGTCCCTGTTCATGGATCTTGGAGGAGGAGATTCCGACGGCGGCCAGAGTGCAGACCACGCAGGATATTGCGACATTTAAAATTACCTTGCTGCCAAATTTCATAGAGTCTCCTTCGCTTGCTATCTATCGGTAATGAGGTCGAAAACAATACGGACTAAAGCTTGTTTTGTTGCGGGCGGAAAAGGTAAGAGCATCAAGGTCCAGTGAAAGACCTTGGTCTTGTTTTGCGGACAGCGTTTCATTGTTGGCGATCTTGTTG
This sequence comes from Bdellovibrio bacteriovorus str. Tiberius, assembly GCF_000317895.1. Classification (NCBI taxonomy): domain Bacteria; kingdom Pseudomonadati; phylum Bdellovibrionota; class Bdellovibrionia; order Bdellovibrionales; family Pseudobdellovibrionaceae; genus Bdellovibrio; species Bdellovibrio bacteriovorus. Next base: position 3,314,035 of record NC_019567.1, on the reverse strand, counting down.
CTAATCTAAAATTCACGACAGCAGAGGATTTCCGACTGTGAAGAAGCTCGTTTTAAAACTTATCTTTGGATTCATTGTTCTGCCTGCAGCACTTGCGGGAACGCTTTTTTATCTGAATGAAAATGGCTTTTTCAATATCAGTTCGGTCGAGGTTGTGCTTGAAAATCCACCCGCGGGGCAGGAGCAGTTTTTACGTCCTCACGTCGATCGCCTGGAGGCAAGTCTTGCCCGATACAAAGGCGTTTCTCTTTGGAATATCAAACTTAAAAAAGTATCCCGTGAAGTCGACGCCCTGAACTGGGTGGATGGTTTGAATATCAAAAGAAGCTGGCCGACGACTTTGTCTGTGCGCGTGCGCCCGCATGAGGTGAAGCTTCTGTTCATGGCCAAAGGTGGAAAGCTTGTTCCTATTATTAAAGATGGAACTTTCCTGGATCCGGTTGAAAGCAAGCAGGCTCCGGATGTTGTGCTGCTTGATGGAGAAGGCTTTGTGAAAAAAACAGAACTTCGCAAGAAGGCTGTTGATGTGGTTGAACAAATTCCTGCTGAAGGATCGTTCAGCAGAAAAACAATTTCTGAAATTCGTTACGACAATAAAGAAGGCTTCTGGATGACCATGATCAAAACTGGAATCCAGGTGAAGATGGGCGAAGACCAAGTGTCTTTGAAGTCTGCACGAGTCAGCCAAGTCGTCGATTATCTCGAATCCCGCCAGTTTGACGCGCGCGTCATAGACGCGAATCTGTCAAAGAAAGTCCTTGTCAGGTTGCGTAAGGATCCCTAAGCTTAAGTCTGGAAGACCGATCAAAGTCGGGTAGATGCCCCCTTAGAAGCCCCTTAAAATGATTTTAACGGGTGGTCTTTCCTGAAACTTTTATAGTTTAGGCATCCGTGAGGACTTAAGGATGAGTACATCAAAACCCAAAGCTCCGGTATTGGCTGGCTTGGACATTGGTTCTACCAAGGTCTCTTTTGTCATCGGCACAGTTAATCCCGAAGGAAAAATCGAAGTCGCAGGCGTGGGCACCGCTCCCAATACAGGGATCCGCCAGGGTGTCGTAGTCAATATCGAAGCCACGACTGATTCCATTAGAAAAGCCAAAGAAGAAGCAGAATTGATGTCCGGTTACACCGTATCCGAAGTGTGGGTGGGTGTTGCTGGTTCGCACATTTCTTCATTTGATTCCAAGGGCATGGTCGCGATCAAGAACCGCGAAGTCACTGCCTCTGAAATTGACCGTGTTATCGAAGCTGCCAAGGCAGTGGCGGTTCCAACGGATCGTTCTGTTCTTCACGTACTTCCAAGAGAATTCAAAGTCGACGGCCAGGACGGGATCACAGATCCTATCGGCATGTCCGGCATCCGCTTGGAAGCCAATGTGCACATCGTGACCGGTGGTCAGAGTGCTATCAATAATACAGTAAAATGTGTTGAAAAAGCCGGTTTGAAAATCGCAGGCCTGGTTCTTTCCCAGCTGGCATCCGCTACTGCGGTGATGTCCAACGATGAAAAGAATCTGGGTGTGTGCGTGGTTGATATGGGTGGCGGCGCTTGTAACGCCCTTTACTTCGTCAACGGCAGTGTGGCTCACTCCTCTGTAATTCCAGTGGGTGGCCAGCACTTCACTCACGACGTGGCGGTGGGGTTGAGAACTCCGCAGTTCGCGGCGGAAGAGCTGAAAAAGAAGCATGGTTGTGCCATGGCTTCTATGGTGAATGAAAATGAAACTGTTGAGGTCGAGGGTGTCGGCGGAAGAAAATCCCGCGTGATTCCTCGCAAGGACCTTGCGGATGTTATCGAAGCTCGTGCAGAGGAGACTCTGAACCTGATTGCCAATGACATTCGTATGAGCGGCCTGATGCCAATGCTTGGTGGCGGGATTGTTCTTACAGGGGGCGCAAGCAACCTGGATGGTCTGATCGAGATGGGAGAGTTTATCTTTGATATTCCGGTTCGCAGAGGGGCACCTCGTGAAATCGGTGGTCTGACGGATGTGGTGAAGTCTGGAGAATTCTCCGCCGCTGTTGGACTGTTGCAGTATGCATTGGGGCAGAGAAAAGATCTGCTTCAAACGCACCAACAGCAACAGGAAGTGAACATTGGTGAATCGCTGGACGGGATCACCAAGAAGATCAAAGAATTTTTTGGACAGATTTTTTAAATTTATAGCCTGAGTTCGCCCAAGCCTCGGCGACGGCGGATGATTCTGTGGGGAGGATCAAATGTTTGAATTGGAAGAAAATATCAATATTGGTGCAAATATTAAAGTAGTGGGCGTCGGCGGTGGCGGCAGCAACGCAGTTGCCACAATGATCGAATCCGGCATGAACGGTGTTGAATTCATCGTTGCCAATACAGATATCCAGGCCCTGAACGCCAGCAAATCTCCGAATAAGATCCAGTTGGGTCTTGACCTTACAAAAGGTCTTGGCGCGGGTGCAAATCCGGATGTGGGTCGCAGAGCTGCGATCGAGTCCTACAATGAAATCGTTGAAAAATTGGAAGGCTCCGACATGGTCTTCGTCACTGCGGGTATGGGTGGCGGAACTGGGACTGGTGGCGCTCCGATCGTCGCGAAGATTGCGCGTGAGCTTGGCGCACTGACTATCGGTGTTGTTACCAAACCCTTCCTGTTCGAAGGAAAAAAACGCGGCAAACACGCTGAAGGCGGTCTGTCTGAACTGAAAGAAAACGTGGACACTCTGATCGTGATCCCGAATCAGAAACTTCTTTCCATCGCGGCGGAAAGAACTCCGCTTCTGGAAACCTTCAAAAAAGCGGACGAAGTTCTTCTTCAGGCTGTTAAAGGTATCTCTGATCTGATCAACATCCGCGGTCTTATCAATCTGGACTTCGCAGATATCCGCACTGTTATGTCCTCCAAAGGCATTGCAATCATGGGTACTGGCGCAGCTAAAGGTGACAACCGTGCGGTTGAAGCGGCTACTGCGGCGATCTCTTCTCCATTGCTGGAAAATGTGAAGATCGATGGCGCTACTGGCATCATCATCAACGTAACTGGTGGTTCTGACCTTTCTTTGTATGAAGTGAACGAAGCTTCCACTCTGATCACTGAAGCGGCTCATGAAGATGCAGAAATCATCTTCGGTGCGGTTATCGATGAAAGCATGGGCGATGAAGTTCGTGTGACTGTGATCGCAACTGGTTTCGATGCTCACGACGTGAAGCTTGTGAACGACATGGCTCAGGTTAATCAAATGCAGAATTTCCTGAACCAGAACGCAGCTCACTTCGGTGGCATGAACATGCAGATGCCGCAAATGCCGCAACAGATGGCTCAAATGCCACAGATGCCGGTAATGCCGCAGATGCCACAAATGCCTCAGTACCCGCAAATGCCGGTTATGCCGACTATGCCACAAATGCCAGTTATGCCTCAGATGCCAGCGGTTGAACTTCCGCCGATCACTGCGGTTCAGACTCAGGTTCAGTCTTTTACGCTTCAACCACAGCAGACAGAGGCAGCTCCTCAGGTTACTGAGACTGTGGTTGTTCCCCCTGTAGCTGCCGTGACTCCACAGATGGCTCAGCAGGCAGCACAAAACATGATGCCTCAGATGCCGGTTCAGGCTCAGCAGGTTCCTGCACAACAGGAAGTTGCAACCCCGATCCAGCCGCAAGTGGAATCATCTTTGTCCCCGCGTGACATGTTGCTGGCTAAAGCCCGCGCTTTCAAAGAAAGCCAGGACTTGAAATCCAAGCACAATAACCCGGAACAGCTGTCCATGAATGTGGATCACGAACAGCAGTCTTTGGAAGAAGCGCGCCGCATGGCTCGTGAAGTCCTGAGCTCTCCGTTCTCCAGCCAGAATCTTGAAGTTCCTGCCTTTATCCGCAAGAAACAAGGATTCGATCTGAATAAAGAATAGTGGAAGCCTGGTTCATATCCGACATTCACTTGAAAACCGCTGAAGAGCGCAATGGGAAAATCCTGTTGCGCTTTTTGCGTTCTTTGCTGGCGGGCAATCCGCAGCAAGTTCACCTTTTCATGCTCGGGGATATCTTCGATCTGTGGGTGGGTGGTCATACCTATTTCGCCAAAAAATTCGAACCTTTGATGCAGACACTGGGAGACCTTCGCAAAGCCGGGGCCCGGATCACGTTCATCGAAGGAAACCACGATGTTCACGTGGAGGGTTACTTCCAAAAACGTCTGGGGATCGAAGTTTTTGTCGAGGCTCAGTATTATCTGATCGACGGGGTTCGTGTGCGTTGTGAGCACGGGGATCTGATCAATATGAATGACGAGAAGTATCTTAAATACCGCAGCATCATTCGCAATCCCTATATCAAACCACTGGGAAATATTCTGCCGGGTAAGTTCTGGGATCACATCGGAAACAAAGCCAGCAAAAAAAGCCGCGAACGCAGTGGACATTATCGTGTGTCCAATGAAGGTGAGCTGATCACGATGATTCGCAAGCACACTCCGGTAGCCTATGCGGAAAAGCCTTTTGATCTGATTGTCTCTGGACACATGCACGTGTTTGACGATCACACCGAAGCCATCAACGGGCACTCCGTGCGCTCGGTGAATCTGGGGTCGTGGTTTGAAGAGCGCGTGAAAGTCTTCTGTCTGAAAAATGGCGTGGGCGAATGGGTGTATCTTCCTTCTGAAGAGTCCTAAGTACTACGCCGAATCCTCTGGATCACTTAAAAGTCTGAAGTTTTGCGGTCACGGTCTGCAGGGCGTATCCTTTTTGTATTCAAGGAGGAATTATGAAAAAAGCCGCCAGCGCTTTGGTGTTTTTGTTTGCCATGACAACTCAAGCCGCCGTGGAAATGACGGTGCAAAAAGAGGCCTTCGTCATTCATTCCACGTCCATCAGCTGCATGGCTTATCAGGACGGATCAAATCGTCGTGATATTGCTTCTCCGTACATTGATATTCCACAGATTCGTATCGCCAACCGCAGTGGGGAATTTTTTGCGCCGGCAATGATTCAGGTCACCTTCAAGTCCTCAATTCGTTCTTACACCTGCACTTATTCTGACTATCAGCTGGATGCCATTGGTATTCCGGTGCGCATGACCAACAACGAAATTCTTGATCTGACTTGTCCGATCAAGTGCGGCGGCTTGCCAATCGGCAGCCCTGAAAAAGTCACAGCCACTGTCGAGTTGATCGGGTACACCGAATCCGGCAACGGCCATATGACGCCCGTTAAAATCCAAAAGAAAATGGACATCATCAACCCCAACTAAAAGGTACCTGCTTACTTTTCCGAAGCGTTGCGGTATAGTTCAGATATGGATTTCAAACCGACTCAACGCTTTAGTGACCGGGTTGATAACTACGTCAAGTTTCGACCCTCGTATCCCTCCGAACTGCTTAAGTTTTTCATCGACCAATTGGGGTTAAGGCCGGACATGGCGGTGGCTGATGTGGGTTCGGGGACGGGGATTTCGACCGAGATCTTTTTGGACAACGGAAACAAAGTTTACGGTGTAGAGCCCAACGCCAAAATGCGGGCTGCTGCTGAAAAGACGCTGGTGGGTTATCCTGACTTTCACAGTGTGAACGGTTCATCGGAAAACACCGGGCTGCCTGCCGACAGCGTGGATTTCGTGATTGCCGCTCAAGCCTTTCACTGGTTTGAGCCGGTGGCGACGCAGAAAGAGTTCAAACGCATTCTGAAATCGCCGGGAACGGCGGCGTTGATCTGGAATGATCGTCGTATGACGGGCACGGGATTTAACGTGGACTATGAAGCACTGATTGCGAACTATGGTTCAGATTATAAGCAGGTTCGTCACAACAATATCGATCAGGCGCAGATTGAAAGTTTTCTGGGTGCCTACAATGAGCATGTGATTTTCAATTATCAGGATCTGGATTTCGCAGGATTGCTGGGGCGGTTGTTGTCTTCTTCGTACATGCCTCAGATGGACAGTGCAGCGTATCCCGCGATGAAAGCCGAATTGGAAGCGATCTTCGATAAATATCAGAAAAACGGAATGGTGCGGATTGAATACGACACGCGTATTTTTCACGCCCGAATGAAATAAAAAAGCCGGGTTGCCCCGGCTTTTTCTTTATTTGAAGTATTTCTTAAAACCCTGCCAGCAGTTCTGATAGTCGTCCTGCAGGAAGTCTTTTCCCATCGCGAAGTCCGTCACCATATATGGTGAACGGGATTCAAACATAAAGGCCATGGTGGCTTCGATTTTGTGCGGTTTCAAATCCGCGTTGCTGGCTTTTTCAAATGCATCCACATCCGGCCCGTGAGCGGAATAGAAGTTGTGCAGGCTGCCGCCGCCAGGAACAAAGCCCCCAGCGGTTTTCGCGTCGTATTCGCCATAGATCAAACCCATGTATTCGCTCATGCAGTTGCGGTGGAAGTACGGCGGGCGGAAGGTGTGTTCACCCACCATCCAGCGTGGCGGGAAGATCGCAAAGTCCACGTTCGCGGTGCCCGGAACTTCACTTGGTGAAGTCAGCACAGTGAAGATGGATGGATCTGGATGATCATAGCTGACAGTGTTGATGGTGTTAAATTTGCGTAGGTCATACTTGAATGGAACAAAGTTTCCATGCCATGCAACCACATCCAGTGGCGAGTGACCGATTTCAGCGCCCCACAGTTCGCCGGCAAATTTGCCGACCAGTTCAAACTTTCCTTCTTTGTCTTCGAACGCCGCCACCGGAGTCAGGAAGTGACGACGGTGTGCAAGGCCGTTGGCGCCAATCGGGCCCAGATCCGGCAGTCTGAATGCCGCACCAAAGTTTTCACCGATATAACCAGTGCAAGTGGTGCCTTCTTTCAGTGGATTCACCTGGAACTTCATTCCACGGGGAACCAGTGCGATTTCGCCGGGTTCAACTTCCATAAAGCCCATTTCGGTTTTCACATGCAAAGAACCTTTTTGAGGAACCAGCAGGAAGTCACCATCGGCATTCATGAAGTAACGCGTGTCCATGGACTTGTTGAAGGAATAAAGATGCGCATTCAAACCACGTTGTTCGTGCACAGAGCCTGTGCCACACACCGTGCGGATGCCTTCCACGAAATCCTGCTTCGCGGAAGTTTCAGCCAGCGGATTCCAGCGCATTTGATTGGGATTGATGTGCTGAGGCTTGAAGAAGGTTTTGGAAGTCAGATCCTTCAACGGAGCAAAAGGCTTGTGCATCACGGACGGGCGGATGCGATACAGCCAGGAAAACATATTGGAATGACGAGGAGCTGTAAAGGCCGTGCCGCTAAGCTGTTCAGGGTAAAGACCCGCCGGGGCCTTTTGTGGAGAGTTCTGGTCCTGAGGCAAAGAGTTCGGGCGAGCTTCTGTGGAAAAGTGATTTCCGAAACCTGATAAGTATTTTGTTTCCATATGGGACAGATAATCAGGTCCCAGGTAAAAAATCAACAGGGATGCCCCTCAACCGCGGGGGCTGATAAATGACCTCTTGACGGGCTTAAATGAAACTAATATAGTTACAGTATGGCAGCTAATAGCAGATTCGCAGTTGCGACTCATATTATGACCCTGGTAGCTCACGATGCCCCCAATGGGGAGCTTCTGAAGAGCGACATTGTGGCGGGAAGCGTCAACACCAATCCGGTGGTGGTGCGCCGTCTGATGGCCGAGCTTTCCAAAGCGGGTCTGCTGACTTGTCATCAGGGAAAAGGCGGCGGAGTCGAACTGGCCCGACCGGCAGAGAAGATCACCCTGCGTGACATTTATCAGGCCGTTGGTGAATCCGACGTATTTGCTTTCAACCCGAACCGGCCCAATACAAGATGTCCTGTCAGCACCAGCATGGCGAAGCTGCTGACGCCGGTATTTTCGGAAGTGAATGACTGCGTGGCAGATCAGCTGAAGCAGACGAAGCTTTCGGATCTGGTTCACAAGGTCGACTAGGGCTTCTGTTTTTTTGCATTAAACTGTAACAAATATGGTTACTAACAAAGGAGAAAACCATGAATGTAGCACTGATCGGAGCTTCCGGATTTATCGGAACCGACATTTTGGAAGAACTGCTAAGCCGCGGACACAAAGTCACCGCCATTGTCAGAAATCCCGAAAAAATCAAATCCCGCGAAAATCTGCTGGTGAAAAAAGCCGATGTCACTGACACGGACAAGCTGGCTGAAATTCTGAAGGGTCAGGACGCTGTTGTGAGTGCCTATAATCCAGGAACTGACATGAGTGTGACTGGCGCCAAATCCTATGCAGCCGCAACGAAAAAAGCTGGCATCAAACGTCTGCTGATTGTGGGTGGGGCCGGGTCTTTGGAGATTTCTCCGGGAGTGCAGTTGGTGGATACGCCTCAGTTCCCCGCGGAATGGAAAGACGGCGCACGCGCCACGCGCGAGATTCTGAACTTCATCCGCACCCAGAACGATCTGGATTGGACCTTCTTCAGTCCGGCACTGATGATCGAACCAGGGCCTCGCACCGGCAAGTTCCGTCTGGGAAAAGACAATCCGGTCTTTGATGCAAAAAACGAAAGCCGAATTTCCACCGCCGACTATGCTGTCGCCATGGTGGATGAACTGGAAAAATCCCTGCACCTTAAACAACGTTTCACCATTGGTTACTAGAAAGGGCATTCGATGAAAGCATTTAAAGCAGTAACTGCCGCATTGATTCTGTCTTTGGCCCTTCCGGCGATGGCAAAGAAAACCACCGTGGAAGAAAATAAAAAAATCGTCACTGATTTCTATAATATGGTCTTTCGAGATCACAAGGTTCAGGAAGCCGCCGACAAGTACTTTGGTTCAAAGTACATTCAGCACAATCCCATGGTTCCGGACGGGGTGAAACCGTTCACGGGCTATTTCATTCCGCACTTCAAAGCCAATCCTGAAGCTCGCAGCGAAATCAAGCGTGTGGTTGCTGAAGGGGATCTGGTGGTTTTGCATGTCTTGTCCAAACAGAACAAAGACGACCGCGGACGCGCGATCGTGGACATCTTCCGTGTTGAAGGCGGCAAGATTGTCGAGCACTGGGACGTGATTCAGGAGATTCCTGAAAAGGCCGCAAATACCAACACCATGTTCTAGTTTCTTTTGCTGACGCAGCGGAAAGCCGCAGCGTTTTCAATCACGGGTTCCTGATTGCACAGGGACCCGTGCAGGTTCTGCCCGCGTGCGCGGGCTTCTGTCAGCACCGTGGCCATTTTCAGATAGGTCGGCGTCAGTGTTTCACGAATCTTGGCGACAACCTCTTTGTAAGGCTTGCGTGGATTACCCGCTTCATAACCCCGGGCACACATTTCGGTTTTAAAGGCCTGTGCTGCCGTTTCAAATTCACCGGTCCACAGGCCCCACAGACCCGCCAGATAACCCGTGCGGTCTTCACCCACCGTGCAGTGGAAGTAAATGCTTCTTCCGGCCTTTACTGATCTTTCAATTGTTTTTAAAGCCTCAATCGTCATGCGGCAGGCCGCTTTGTAGTCATGCAGGTCTTTCCACGGAAAGGGCACATGAGTGATCGCCGCGGCAGAAAGACCCGCGTTTTGCAGCTGGGTGATTTCTTTGGCCACTTCGCCTTTGGTGTCGGTTTTAAAGATCAGAACTTCTTCGATGCCGGAATCCAGCAGCTCATGAATCTGGGCCTTGTTTCTGGGCTCCATCCCACGCACCACACGAGCGCCACTGGCGTCGCTATATACTTCGTGCGAATTGGGAATGCTTAAACCTTCAATCGTGCCGCCAAAGGCTGACTGCAGGGACCAGGCGGGGGAGCAGATCAAAAGAATAAAACTGATCAGAAGTGCTTTCATGGCCCCGGTTTCTATTTAAAAACCGGGGGACTGGCAAGTTAGCAGGTGGAAACTTAGTATTCCCGGAAGGAATGATAAGCTTATGGCAGAAGCATGATGGCAGGGCTGCGAAGCTCTTTACCGCTTGCATCCACGCTGATGGCCTGAACCTGATACTGCAAACCATGGATCAGACCGCTTAAGACGGCTTTATGGCTTGTGACCATCTCGCTATCAACCGCGGTGTACATTTCCTCACCCGTGAAGATATTGACGATATAGATCTGGCTTGAGGACGGGAAGTTTGTCGACCAGGTAATTTCTGCATTCGGAGCGGCCACCGAGGCCACCTTGAAGTCGCTTAAAGCAAAGTCCGGTTCCACGCACGGATTCGGTTTCAAAGGAGGCATGCGGAAGTTGGCCGGCGCAACCACATCCCAGCCCGTGGCTTCCAGGAACTTCACCGCCGCTTGTTTTTTTCCGTTGTTCGGGTTGTAGAAGAAATTGTTGCTTTGAATGCCGCACAGGGAATGCGACGAAGGCTTTTTCCAGCTTTGGGCCTTTTTGTGATGTTTCCACAGCATCACATTGGCAATGTGATAGCGCGGCCCCTGATAGTACAGAATACGGATCGGCAGTTCGGTGTCCTTTTTCATTTCCACCGTGCGGAAAGGACAGCCCAGACGGGTCGGGTGCACGCCGTCGTTATTCACCAGTTCATTCCATGCGTCGCCCTCTTTCACAAACAGGCGGGCACCGTCATCAGACAGCAATGAAATTTCATAGTGGCCTTCACGATCCTGATCTGAAAGTTTCAGGACGGAGGTGTATTCGATGGCAAAGTTTTCGATCAGTTTGTTGCCGCTGGCATCCATCAGCACTTCGCCGTTCCTGGTGGCAAAGCCGTCAGTGAAAACGCGCGTCGGTACATTGACGTCCGAAAAATACAGATCCTGCTCAAGCTTCACACCGTTGTTGTAATAGTCCATCACGCTTTTGACCGGACTGGACATCTCAGGGCTTTTTACGAAGAGCTTCGCAAACAGACCGTTTTCGGTATTGTTGGCAGAACCGCTGCCCAGGGGATCACAGACGGTTTTTTCCGGATCGGCAAAGTCCACCGATCCGATGCTTTCGCCGGTAGGGGTTTTTCCGCTGCCGTGATAACTGCAGGTGATTTTTTTCAGCAGGCCACGCGCGCGAAGATTGGGTTCATTTTGTTTTTTCGCCAGTGCGAAAGGGGACACCAACAGCACGGCCATCAATAGTGATTTTGTCATTACGTACCTCTACAATCAGCTATCTATAAGATTAACAAAATTGTAAAAACTGTGGAAGTATCCCCCACACGTCGTACTGTAATGGTATGTTTTGAAGTTTCGAAATGAGATTACTGCAGGCCAAGTTTGGCTTTGATCATTTCCAGGTCTTTTTTGAGACTCTTGTTTTCATCTTCCAGCGCCTTGATGCGCAGGTCTTTCGCAGCAGCATCTTCTTCCAAAGAAGCGACTTTTCGAGTGATGGTGTTCAGTTGATCCTGCGTGGCTTTGCACATGCCGTGAAGGTCTTTCACCGCATTCACGGTCGCCCAGTGAATGGGGTCGACATTCAGTTCAAGATAGCCGTCAGCGCGGGTTTTCACTGCATCCGGAATCACCTGCTGAACTTCCTGGGCGATGAAGCCCACCATAGGAACATCCGAAGGGATTTTCGCGGCGTTGCCAGCTTTGTAATTGTAACGAACTGTGTGCAGTTTCAGAATTTCATTCAAGCCGTATTCATAATCGCCATGCACGTCTTTCAGGCGTGCATCGGATGCCACTGTCCATGCAGAACCTGTACTTAATCCGGCAGTCCCGGTCACGTGAATGGTGTAAGTCGGTGCCGCGGTATTGATACCAAAGTTCCCGGTGGCGCGATCAATTGTCACTGCCGCTCCCAGCGTGGTGCCAGCGTCATCATAGCGAAGGATACTGAAGTTCGAACCCAGGTTGGATCCGCTTTCGGATACCGCATTAACCATCATCGACCAGCGATTGATATTGGTTTTTCTGTAGATCAAAGACGGATTATAATTCAGCGCCGTGGAATCTAACACCACACCACCTGTGGCCGAAGACACGAAGCGCGCCACTTCACCGGATCCGAGCACATGCAGGGGCGTCGCTGGGGTGGTTGTTCCAATACCCACGCGGCCGTTATCGTCGATCGTCATGCGGGTCGTATTGTTGGTTTCAAGCGACAGGCTGAAGGCATCGTTGGTGCCCACGATCATCGGGATTCCCAAAGAGTTCCCTGAATTCACAATCACACCCAAGGAACTGTAGCTGGAACAGCCGGCAACACCCATGGCATCAAAGGCAATGGCCTGACCGATGCCGCACGAAAATTCAGTGAATGCATTGGCTGATCCGTTGGTCATCAGTATTTTATTTGCCGCGATGGTGCCAGTGCCGGTACCACCTTTTGAAACCGGGACTATCGAAGGGAATGATGCCGGATTCACGCTGACGGTGCCGGATGTGACATTCAGACCACTTCCGATTTGCACAACACCTTTGGTGCTGGCGGTGGCATCGTTGACCGAGATAGTCGGCGTTGTGGTGTTGTTGGAAACAACCACCGGAGCCGTGCCAGTCACATTCGTGACGGTGCCCGTGGGAATCGAGATCCATTTCACACCGTTGGCATCAGCAGTATCCGCGGTCAGAACCTGGCCAGGGGATCCCGCAGGCAGGCGAACGTTGTTTGTACCGTTGTGAACCAGAATATCGCCTTTGCTTGTCAGCGGGGATAGAGTCGCCATCGCGCCAACAACAGAGGATGCACCAGTACCACCGTTCGCAATGGGCAGGACTCCCGTGACTTGGGACGTAAGACTGATCGGGGTTGCCGCTCCACCGCCCCCCAGAGTGCTCCATGAGGACCCATTGTCGCGATAGATCTGATGAGTGTCTGAAGAAATATAAAGAAGGCCTGCATTACCCGCAGCCGGACGGGCCGCATCTATGCCAGACATGATTCCTGCCGTGCCACCAAAGTTTTTAACAGCATCCAGGATGCCATAACCAGAAAGTGAAGATGGCAAACCCGTGGTGATTTTATTCCAGTCCAGGGACGGAATATCCGCAGCCACCAGTGCTGAGCCCGCAGTCACGCGGCCTTTCGCATCAACGGTCACTTTGGGATAAGTGCCAGGGGTGCCGACACTTGCAAGGCTGAGGGCACCAGAGTAATCCAAAGTCGCATCGCCACTGACGGGAACTTCCACAGACATGCCGCTGCTGCCAACCCAAATTCGGCCCGTGGAAAGGGACTTGTCTTGCTTGTTGTTGAAGGCCTGCCAGTCTGCGGAACTCAAATAACCGTTAGTGGTGGAGTTGGCTTGTGTGATGAACAGATCCGGCACGGCTGCAGTTCCGGCAACACCCAAAGGTGATTGGGCTGTCACGGAAGTGACCGAGCCGCCTCCACCGCTGGCAGAAATCGTAATGCCACCGGAAGAGTTGGTGATATTGATACCGGAACCCGCCGTCAAATTTGCCGGGGTATAGCCGGTGCCAGTGCCAATCAGAACCTGACCGTTGGCGCCCGCTGTTGTGAACATATTCAAAACACTGTTCAAAGTGCTGTAGCGGCTGAAAACACTGTCAACATTGGTTTGAGTTGTCGACGCTGAAACCTGTACAAAGTCTGCGGCGGTTTTGTCGGCAAGACGGGCGGCATTGATGGCAAATGGAACCGTATTGATCGCCACATCCGGCGTCAGATCGGTTCCGCCCACACGCACGCGCAAAGAACGGGTTGTGAATCCCGATGCCGTCACGGTGCTGGTGTCAGAACAGGTCACACTGCCGGCAGACGCAAAAATGCGATCCGCGGTATTGCCCGTGGAATCCGTGCGTGTGCCACTGCCGACAATCACACTGAATTCACCGCTGGAACCAGGGGTGATGCTGTGGGTTTCTTCAAACACCACACAAGTGGATGGATAGATAATCTGTAAAAGAACGGTCTGGGTTGTGGTGATCGGAGTGCCCGCGGCATCCGTCAGCAAACCTTCATAAGTGAACAACGGACCTGGCGACGGCGAAGCTGCCTGAGCCGGAACCGAAGCTGTCGTCAAAATCAGCATAAGGGAATAAATCAGATTTTTCATTCTGTGATTCTCCCTTTGATTTTAAAGTTGCCGCCCGTGGCGACATGCTGCTGCTGATGACGAAGGCGGCTTTTTACGCGGTATCCACCACCGGCCTGTTCGGCACTGCCAATCAGGATGTCCTGACTGCGGGTGGATGACGGGGAATAAAGCACTGTTACTTCTTTGTAGAAGAAATTGTTCTTGCGCGGTTGTGCGCGGAATTTCACTTTCAGAGTTTGCCCGGGTGAAATCGCCAAAGAGCTCCACGGGGATTTCAGATTGGACAGACTGACGGTGAACTTGCCGTTCACACACGATGACGGCGCGGTGACGTCATAACTGGTCGGCGTGATCCAGGTGACACCGCCATCGAGACTCATGTCGATGTTGCCGATGAAGTTGGCGCAAGAGGCTTGTAATGGCACACTGTTCAGGCTGGAAGTGACAACGTGACTTGGATTGAACTCAAGACTTTCCACAGAACGCAGAATCGACACTGTCGGACTGGCGTCCGAGCAGGCAGAGAGGATCGATACGATCATCCCTAATATGGCGATTTTATTCACGTCCCGTGTATTCATGCTTGTTAAAATATCGGCAAAAACTGAAGACTTCTAAAGTCGCCTGGTGTCTCAGGGCGGGAATAAAAAAAGCCACCTTCTGGAGGTGGCTTTTTGAGCGAATCAGTACTGAAACAAGACACTAGTCTTGCTAGAAATTCATCGTGTAACCGATCAGGCCCTGCACTCCGGACATGGTCGTCGACAAGTCCTTGCCATTGCGCTCGACTTCGGAATCGCCACCGCACTGGCTGACGCCCGGGATGTCGCTGGCACCGGTACAGTTTCCTCCGGTTGTCAGATTTCGTTCAATAGGCATGTAACGGATATTGCCTTCCACCGTCAGACAGTGAGCGTCGGTGAAGCAGAAGTCCACACCGATACCACCCATGGCGCCAAAGGCACTGCCTTTGAAATCCAGATTCTTGGTGCCGGCGGTGATTTCACCACTCAAGGAACCGTAACCCAGGCCTGTCTGCATGTAGAACTTGATGAAAGAATTTTCCAGCGGATACATGCGGAAGATCGGGAAGACAGTGAATCCCGTCAGTTTGTAATCGTAACTTCCGTCAGTGCCTGAACCTTCAGTGCTTTGCATGAAGTAAGAAGGGCGGAAGACAAATGCATAAGAAGTCCCGCTGAAGCGGTAAGACCAGTTGGCATAAAATTCCCAGGCACTGCCCAGAGATTTGGTGTCAGCGTTGGCGGCGCTCGCACGAGCGGCGTCAATCAACGAGTTCATGTCATTTTGTCCGGCAGAAACAGTCGACAGACCGATTCCCAAAGACATGTCGCCTGAAAGGCTGGGACCGCGACTAAGGCGGCGTTGGGCGTTTGCATCCTGGGCAAACATGAGCGAAGCAAGAAGAGCGGTGGACATGAATATTCCCACCTTGGTCAAAGCTCTCATAGTGATCCTCCTGATCTTTCAAATTTGATTTAACACAAGTCTATACAACACTCTTGAATTCAACATCTATGAGCCTCATCCATTCTACACCTTTTGGACAAAAGGCGGGACCATCTTTGGTCCAGACGAAATGGAGCGACTTCAGCGTGTCTGTATGAGACTCTGAACACCATGAAGCATTTGGAAGAAAAGACGCTGTCCACGCGTCAGATTTTTAAAGGACGATACCTCAAAATTGAACAGGATCAGGTGCGGGCCCCTGACGGGCGCACGTACACTCGTGAATACATTCTGCATCCCGGCGCGGCCATGATGATTCCGCTTTTGCCGAATGGAAATGTCGTGATGATTCATCAGTACCGCCATGCCGTAAAGAAAGTTTTTCTCGAGTTCCCGGCCGGAAAAAGGGATCACAATGAAGAAACCCTGCTGACAGCAAAACGAGAACTGCTCGAAGAGACCGGTTATGAAGCCAAAGACTGGAAGTTCCTGACCACAATTCACCCGGTCATTGGTTATTCCAACGAACACATTGATTTGTATCTGGCCAAGGATTTGACTCAGCTCCAACAGCGTCTGGATCAGGGCGAGTTTATTGAGGTTGTCGAAGTAAAACCCGCGGATCTGATGCAGCTTGTTCTCGAGGGAAAAGTCAGCGATGTGAAAACCCAGATCGGGGCTTTTTGGCTTGATAAATTCCTAAGAGGGGAGTGGAATTGAGAGGAAGGAGCCTCTCATGTTCATTCAATCCAAAGACAGTTTTAAGACGAAATCGAAACTTCAGGTGGGCTCTCAGAGCTACACCACTTTCAACGCTCAGAAAATCCAGCATCCCAATATAAAAAAACTACCGGTGTCGCTGAAGGTCCTTTTGGAAAACCTTCTGCGCCACGAGGATGGTCTGCATGTCAGCAAAGAGGACATTGATTCCCTGCTGAGCCTGAGCACCGAATCCCTTTCCCGCGAAATTTCTTTCTTCCCGGCGCGAGTGCTGATGCAGGACTTCACCGGTGTACCGGCAGTCGTGGATCTGGCAGCAATGCGTGACGCGATGAAAGCTCTGGGTGGTGATCCGAAAAAGATCAACCCGCTGGTGCCAGTGGATCTGGTGATTGACCACTCGGTGATGGTCGATGCTTTCGGTACGCCGAAGTCCTTTGATGAAAACGTTAAGATGGAATTTGAACGAAACCACGAACGTTATGTCTTCCTGAAATGGGGGCAGAACGCGTTTCAGAATTTCAAAGTGGTTCCGCCGGGCACCGGTATTTGCCACCAGGTGAATCTGGAGTATTTGGGTAAAACGGTTTGGTCCAATCAAGGGTCGGATGGTGCCAATGCCTTCCCGGACACGCTGGTGGGCACAGACAGTCATACCACCATGATCAACGGTCTGGCCGTGCTGGGCTGGGGTGTCGGTGGTATCGAGGCGGAAGCGGTGATGCTGGGGCAACCTCTCAGCATGCTGATTCCGGAAGTGGTCGGATTTAAGCTGGATGGCAAGATGCAAGAAGGCACGACCGCGACGGATCTTGTTCTGACCATCACGCAGATGCTGCGAAAAAAAGGTGTGGTCGGAAAATTTGTTGAATTCTATGGCCCGGGTCTGGCGTCCATGTCCTTGGCGGATCGTGCGACGATTGCCAACATGGCTCCGGAATACGGTGCAACCTGCGGGTTCTTCCCGGTGGACGAACAGACAATGAAGTATCTGCGTCTGTCCGGCCGTGATGCCGCAACGATTGCTTTGGTTGAGGCTTATGCAAAAGAAACCGGTTTGTGGCGTTCAGAAGAAGCTGAAAAGCACTATCACTTCAACGACACTCTTCATCTGGACATGTCCACGGTGGTGCCGTCACTGGCAGGACCGAAACGCCCGCAGGACCGTGTGGTTCTGGCTGGAGCTGCTGAAGACTTCAAAAAACAACTGGTCGCAGGATTCCAGGTAGAAGCCGACAAAACGACCAAATCCGCGTCGGCGGTTGCTGTGGACAGTCAAAATTATTCTTTGGGTCACGGGGATGTGGTTATCGCCGCGATCACCAGTTGCACGAACACTTCCAATCCCTCGGTGATGATCGGTGCCGGTCTGGTGGCGAAGAAAGCCGTGGAAAAAGGCCTGACCGTGAAGCCGTGGGTGAAAACATCCCTGGCTCCGGGGTCTCAGGTGGTGACGGACTATCTAGAGCGCGCAGGTTTGCAGACTTATCTGGATAAACTTGGCTTCAATCTTGTGGGTTATGGTTGCACGACTTGTATCGGAAATTCCGGTCCGCTGGATGCGCCGGTGGCAGGGGCCGTTGAAAAAGGAAATCTGGTTGTGGCGTCGGTTCTTTCCGGAAACCGCAACTTTGAAGGCCGTATCAATCCGCACGTGAAAGCGAACTATCTGGCGTCCCCGATGCTGGTGGTGGCGCACGCTTTGGCGGGTAATATGATGATCGATATCACCAGGGATTCTCTGGGCGAAGATTCTGCCGGCAAGCCGGTGTACCTGAAAGACATCTGGCCAAGTACTCAGGAAATCCAGGATACCATCAACAAGACTGTTGAAACGAAAATGTTCGACACTCGTTATGGAAATGTTTTCGCGGGCACAGAAGACTGGCAGAAAATCAATACCACGTCATCACAGGTATACAGCTGGGAAAAAAGCACCTACATCAAGAATCCACCGTACTTTGAAGGCATGGGTCTGAAGCCGGAAGCGGTTCATGATGTGAAAGGGGCTCGTCCTTTGGCTATCTTGGGTGATTCTATCACGACGGACCATATTTCACCGGCCGGAAGTATTAAGAAAGATTCTCCGGCAGGACGTTATCTGACGTCCCATGGAGTGGAAGCTCATGACTTCAACTCGTACGGATCCCGTCGTGGTAATGACGAGGTGATGGTGCGTGGTACGTTTGCCAATATCCGCATCAAGAACGAAATGCTTCAGGGTGTGGAAGGCGGCATGACCAAGTACGTGCCAAGCGGCGAAACGCTGGCCATTTACGATGCCTCCGTGAAGTATCAGTCCACGATGACACCTTTGGTGGTGATCGCGGGTAAAGAGTACGGCACAGGATCTTCCCGTGACTGGGCAGCCAAGGGCACTCGTTTGTTGGGTGTGAAAGCTGTGATCGCGGAAAGTTTTGAGCGTATTCACCGTTCCAACCTGATTGGTATGGGGGTTCTGCCTTTGCAATTCCATCCGGGCACTGATCGCAAGACTTTGCATTTGGATGGCACTGAGACTTTCGATATTTCCGGCATTGCAGCCGGGATGAAGCCGCAGCAGGATTTGACGTTGACCATTCATCGCGCCAACGGTCAGAAAGAGGACGTGAAAGTACGTTCTCGCATCGACACCGCGGTTGAACTTGAGTACTACAAAAATGGGGGCATCCTCCATTACGTGCTTCGCAAGCTGGTCTAGTTCCTTACACAATTCACAAGCTCTCGCCTGAACAGGCGAGAGCTTTGTCCACCGACCAGGTCTAAAAAATTACCTTCCGTTAAGAAACTGTCCCGAACCCTTCAGTAAAGTTCTATTAAAAACGAAGAGTAAATCAGAACGTTATCGAGGAGTTTTACATCTATGGGCAACATCACGTCCTGGTTTCGCGGCATCAAAGGCAAACTGTTATTCGCAGCAGCCCTTCCGATTGTGGCCTTCTGTATGGTGGGAGTTATTTCCGTCAACGGGGTGGGCCGGGTCAATGAACTCCTGAAAAGTTCGCACAACGAAATCATTCCCAATATCCTGATTCTGACGGATATGCGTATTTCCCGAAATGCCTTTGGGTTTCGCGCTTATTCTGCCTTAAGCCTTTTCAAGGCGGGCAAAGACATTGACGGTGAGCTGGTCATGGCCGAGCAGGCCCTGGATTCCTATCGCAAGGATTATGAAAAATACACCAAGACGCCTTTCACTGCCGAAGAAAAAGCCCTGTTCGACAAAGCTCAGGACAAATTCCCGGCAATTTTGGCTATCATGGAAGACATTTTGAAAAATCTGAAAGCCAAAGATGCTGCCGGCCTGGAAAAGGCGGAAGAGCTTCTGCGTGGCGATTACACCGTGGCTGGCGTGCCGGTCAGTGAATTTACAGCCGCAGCCTTGAAGATCTATGAAGGCAAGGCTATGGCCGAAGGGGAACTGGCTCATCAGGCTGAGCAGTCTGTAAAGATGTGGAATATTCTGACCACCATCATCGGCAACATTCTTATCTCCGGGACACTGTTGTGGATTGCCTCCCGTATGTCCAAAGAGATCTCTGGTATTTCTGAACAGCTGACTGAT
The DNA here is from genome assembly GCF_000317895.1 of Bdellovibrio bacteriovorus str. Tiberius. Lineage (NCBI taxonomy): Bacteria > Pseudomonadati > Bdellovibrionota > Bdellovibrionia > Bdellovibrionales > Pseudobdellovibrionaceae > Bdellovibrio > Bdellovibrio bacteriovorus. The sequence continues at coordinate 3,294,414 of NC_019567.1, read as the reverse complement.
GCCAGCAATCACGTGGCGGGTGCGGTGACCCAGATGACCAGTGCGGGGACAAGTTTGTCCCAGTCTTCCACGGAAGCGGCAGCGTCCCTGGAAGAAACCGTGGCGTCTTTGGAAGAGCTTTCTTCCATGGTACAGATGAATTCGGACAACGCCAAACAGGCCGCAAGTCTTTCAGCTTCGTCCCGTGACGTGGCTGAAAAAGGTCAGAGCGAAATTTCAAAGCTGATTTCATCCATGGAACAAATATCCGGTTCATCCCGCAAGATCGAAGAAATCATTCACGTGATCGACGATATTGCCTTCCAGACAAATTTGCTGGCCCTGAACGCGGCGGTGGAAGCCGCACGTGCCGGAGAACAGGGGAAGGGCTTTGCCGTTGTGGCCGAAGCCGTGCGTGCCTTGGCGCAAAGAAGTGCCTCGGCCGCCAAAGACATCACTCAGTTGATCAAACAATCCGTACAACAAGTGGAAGAGGGCAGTCAGATTGCCAGCTCCAGCGGTATGGTTTTGGATAACATTGTGACTTCCGTTAAAAAGGTGTCTGATCTGAATAATGAAATCGCGACTGCCAGTACGGAACAGACGGCCGGCATTCAGCAGATCAGCAAAGCCATGAACCAGCTGGATCAGGCTGCTCAAAGCAATGCCGCTTCCGCTGAAGAAATCGCGGCTTCCAGTGCCGAAATCGACTCGATGGCTGCGACGTCGCAGAAGCTGACTTCGCAGTTAAATGAAGTGATTCACGGCAAAGGGGGCGTGACCGCAGTGGCTCCGGCCGCCGCACCAGCCTCTCTGGGAAAAGCTCCGGTTGTGAAGGCTTCTCAGGCTTCGAAGGTTCCGCCTAAGAAGGTTGCGAAACAATCCGCAGCCAGTGATGTGATCCCTTTTGATGACGAACGCCAGGTGGGTACTATCGAGGGTTTCTAAGGCTCCCAAACAGCCGGTGTTGAACTTATTTACTACGTGACTTTTAAGGGCCCCTTTCAGGGGCCTTTTCCGTTCAAAGCCTCCAGATTTCAGATCAGTGTCTCAAAATGTGGCAAAGTCTTTGCTGTATGAAATTCGTCTTTTCATAAAAAGAACGGAGTGATTATGAAGAACGTTATGAAGTACGGAGTCGTTGCCGCGGCTCTGGTTGTCAGTCAATCCGCCTCGGCCTCGTTCTGGGGTAAGGTGAAAAACGCGTTTAATGACTGTAAATATGAAGACCAGGAATACAGCCAGGTCTATTCGTACGAAAAAGCTATTACGACACGTTTGCCGGAATATCTAAGGCAGCAGCAGGCTTTCAACGAGCAGGATTTCTATTCGAAACCCTGGCTGCGTGATTTCCGCTATGTGATCGTGATCAACAAGGCTGAACAGGGTCGTACCGCTCAGACAATGCGCGTGTATGAATATGGCCGTGTTGTTATCAATTCCAAAGTTTCTACAGGCCGTGAAGGTCTTGAGTTGAAACGTAAGAATAAAGAGTGCACAGGGGCTCCGGCGAAATCTTACTGGTCCCAGACGCCGACAGGCTATTACACACCGAAATTCCTGTCCAAGGATCACCACTCCAGTTCATGGGATTCATCCATGCCGTTTGCGATCTTCTATGACGTGGACAACGGTTTGGCTTTGCACGAAGTTTACAAGAAATACACGGACTATCTTGGAGGCCGCGCTTCCGGTGGTTGCACCCGTCAGGATGCCAAAACAGCTGAAGAGTTGTTCAACCGTGTGAAAGAAACTGAGCGCGCCACCATCCCTGAAATCAATCCGGACGGAACTCCGGTGTTGAATGAGGATGGCAGCGTGAAGTACATCAATTCTCAGTACTGGACAAGCCAGAAGACCGGCGAAACTGTTAAGTTCAACACTTTCAGTGCGCTGATCATCGTGCAGGACGTAAGAGATTAATTCTTACTCCCGTTAACCATCAGAATAAACGCATATTCCGTGGCCGTTTCTTTCAACTGATCGAAGCGGCCGGAAGCTCCTCCATGACCTGACTCCATGTCAGTCTTCAAAAGAATCATCGAAGTCCCTTTGTTGTGTTCACGAAGCTTCGGCACCCATTTCGCCGGCTCCCAGTATTGAACCTGAGAATCGTGGAAACCTGTCGTCACCAAAACATTCGGATAAGCCTGATCCTTGACGTTGTCGTAAGGGGAGTATTTGCGAATGTACTCGTAATCCTCTTTCACGTTCGGATTGCCCCACTGGTCGTATTCGCTGGTTGTCAGCGGAATGCTATCGTCCAGCATCGTTGAGATCACATCCACGAACGGCACCTGTGCGACCATGCCCTTGTAAAGATCCGGGCGCAGATTCATCACCGCACCCATCAAAAGGCCCCCGGCACTGCCGCCCATGGCAAAGGTGTGGTCTGCTGAAGAATAGCCGTCTTTGATCAAAGCATCTGTCACGTCAATAAAGTCATTGAAGGTGTTCATCTTGGAATGTGTACGGCCCTGGTCATACCAGTGACGACCCATTTCAGAGCCTCCGCGGATGTGGGCTTTGGCATAGACGAAACCACGATCCACCAGGCTGAACAGGCCGCTGCTGAACCAAGGGTCCATGTTGGCGCCATAAGATCCATATCCGTAAACCAGCATCGAGGACTTGCCGTCTTTCTTGAAGTCCTTTTTCATGATCAGGGACACAGGAACTTTAGTGCCGTCGCGAACTGTCAGGAACACGCGCTCAGTTTTATAAAGATCCGCATTGTAGTTCGGGATCTCTTTCACTTTCTTCAGAACCTGCTCTTTGGTTTTTACATTCAGGTCATAAACTGAATCCGGCAGACGCATGGATTCATAGTTGTAGCGCAGCCATTCAGTGTCGTATTCACGGTTGTCACCGACAGACGCCAGATAGCTTGGATCCGCAAATTTCAGTTCGTAAGGATTCTGGGCGTTGCGATCTGCAATACGTACTTGAGTCAAACCGTTGTGGCGCTCATCCAGGGCGATGAAGTTCTTAAACACCGTCACACTTTCAAGATAAGTGTCTTCACGGTGCGGGATCAAAGGCTTCCAGTGCTTTTCCTCTGTGTGATCCAGATCCGCCACCATCAGTTTGTAGTTGCGGGCATTTTTATTGGAAACGATATAGAACTTGTCGCCGCCATCAGTGACCGAGTATTCATGCGCACGTTCACGCGGATTGAACACCTTGAAAGTCCCTTGCGGGGTGTCCGCGGACATAAAGCGTGTTTCAGTTGTCAGAGTGCTGTAAGAGCCGATGAAAATGAACTTTTCAGACAAAGACTTGTAAACGTAAACGCTGAAGGTGTCGTCTTTCTCGTGGAAGATGAGGTCTTTCTTGTGCGTTTTGATGTTGTAACGGTAGATCTTTTCAGAACGCAGGGTTTCGGGATGCTGTTCAGTATAGAAGATCGTTTCGTTGTCATTGGCCCAGCTTAGGTTGCCAGTGACATTTTCAATTCTATCTTCAAGAACTTTCCCGGTGGTCAGATCTTTGAAATGAATCGTGTAAAAGCGACGACCCACGGTATCCACAGCATAGGCCATCATTTTATGATTGGGACTCATGCGCGGGCCGGTCGAGCTGAAGTAGGTATGGCCTTTTGCCAGCTCCGGAACATTGATCAGAATTTCTTCCGGACCTGTCGGGCTGCCTTTATGGCGTGTGTGCAAAGGGTATTGCTGGCCCACTTCATAACGGGCAGAGTACCAGTAGTCGCCATCTTTGGCCGGAACGAAAGATTCGTCCTCTTTCACACGGGATTTCAGCTCCTGAAAGATTTTTTCTTCCAGCTCTTTAGCCGGTTTCATCATGTCGGCGGTGTAGGCATTTTCTTTTTTCAGATAGTCGACGACTTTAGGATTCTCGCGCTCACGCAGCCAGAAATAGTCGTCCATACGGATGTCCCCGTGTTTGGACAGCTCAGTTTTGATCTTTTCAGGTTTCGGATAATCTAGATAATTTTTGTGCATGCAGGAAACTCCCAGAAGTGCGATAGCCAATACACTTTTTCTCATTCGAAAAGGCTATCACCATCTTCCGGGAATTGGGAAGCACAAGACCTTACGGTCTGGCCTCACGCTCCGAGGATGGACGGGATTTTCTGTCTGCGTCAGCGCGCTGGGCACGTGTGTAAGCATCCAGGAATGTTGTTCTGGCGAATTCCTCCAAAGACGTCGCGGTTGTGTTTTTTTTATCACGGCTGAAGGTGCCGGCGATCGAGCCGTTGTTAAAGGAGCGGCTCATTTCCAGCATGGCATCCGACCAGTCTTCGGTCAGGCCCGCGCCGATCAGGTAGTTTCTCATTTCCTGTTCAGGTACCTCGACGTATTCCAGCTCGGGCTTTTTGATAGCTTGGCCAAGGATGCGCAGGGCTTCATCGAAAGTCACATCCCGTTCGCCCAGCAGATACTCGACATTGTAGGATTTAAATTCCGGATGCATCAGCAGGAACGCCGCACGAGCGGCAATATCCCGGGTGGCAATCATTGGGACGGGCACTTCACCGGACATGGTCCCGAAGAAGCGGTTCATTGAAAGGATGCTGGGAATTCCGGTCAGCAGGTTTTCCATGAAATAGGTCGGGCGCAGGTGCACGATGTCCGCGCGGGTGATGGAGTTCAGTCTTTCTTCCTGGTCGTGCAGACCCAGGATCGGGCCCGTACCGCTTTCAAGGTCAGCACCCACACTGGAAAGGTTCACAACCTTTTTAACGCCGGCCTCTTCGATCGCTTCGGCGATCACTTCGCCGAATTTGTTCTGGTAAAAGCGCACTTCTTTGGCGCTCATGTCCGGTGGAATCATCGTAAACACTGCAGAACAGCCGCGCATGCAGTCCATCAGGAAGCTCACGTCATTGGCATCACCTTGTGCCAGCTCGGCACCGCGGAAGGCTTCTTTGTTAGGGAACTTGCGGGCCACGCAGCGCACTTGTTGGCCGTTGGCGAGAAGGTGAGTGGTGATTTTTGAACCGATATGTCCGGTTGCCCCCATAACAAGAATCATAGCCCGTCTCCTTAAAAATATGAGTGTAGGCCTTAATGGTAGGGGATGGGATTTGTGGTGGGGAACTTACAAATTAGAAAGGCTGCCCGGAGGCAGCCTTTTAAAGGACTTAGTTTTGTTTGGCTTCTGCCAAGAGTTGCTCGGCATGGGCCAGGGATGTTTTCGAGATCTTTTCACCGCTGATAAGGCGGGCGATTTCCTGAACACGGTCTTTTTGTTTGAGTTCTGACACAAGCATCGAGACCGATTCTTTCTGCGGAGACTTCTGGATAAAGAAGTGAATATCTCCGAATGCTGCCACTTGCGGAAGGTGAGTCACACAGACAACCTGTTGTCCTTTGGCAATCGTGCGCAATTTACGGCCGACTTTTTCTGCCGTTTCGCCAGATACACCCGTATCCACCTCATCAAACAGATAAGTGCGCGGCTGATTGCTGGAACCCACGACACGCTTCAGTGACAAAAGAATACGGCTCAGCTCTCCGCCAGAGGCAAATTTCGCCAGGGGGCGTTTTGCATCTTTGCTGGAGGTCTGACTTAGGAATTCCACGTCGCTCAGTCCTGTGGAAGCCAGTTCCTGCAGTTTTTCGGTCATCACATGGAAGGTCACACCTTTCATGTTCAGATCCAGCAGTTCCGCGTTCACGCTGTCAGCCAAAAGCTCGGCTCCTTTTTGACGGCGTTTGTGCAAATCCGCACCCAGGGCTTCAAGCTCTTTCAAAATAATGCTGGCCTCTTTTTTCAAAGTTTCCACGCGGCTTTCAGAATTTTGCAGGTTGGAGATTTCAATTTCCATCTCCATCAGGGCTTTCAGGATGTCATCCACAGTCGCGCCGTATTTTTTCTGCAGCTTGCGCAAGTCGCTCAGGCGGCTTTCAGCTTCTTCCAGACGTTGTGGGTCGGCATCGATCTTGTTCGCGTACTGGCGCAGGTCATAGATGCTTTCATCAATCAACGTCTTGGCCTGTTCCAGATTTTCCAGTTTCGCCGCGATTTGCGGATCAACGTTGGAAATCTCAAGGCCTTTTTTCAGGATCGCATTCAGGCGGCTGATGGCTGAATCATCGTCCGTGTACAGAGCTGATTCAGCCTGATCCACAAACGCACCAATACGATTTGAATTTTTCAGTTTTTTGACTTCGACTTCCAGTTCGTGGTCTTCGCCCGGGGAAAGATCCAGATTGGCGATTTCATCACGCTGATAAGTCAAAAAATCCAGGCGCTGCGCCTTTTGTTTGGCGTCGCTTTCAAGCTTTTTGATTTCAGCAAAGATCGCGTGATAGCGGTTGAATTTTTCAGTGAACAACAAGCGCTTGTCCCAGGTGCCGGCGTACTGATCCAAAAGATCCAGGTGATAGTGCTTGGACATCAGGTTGCGATTTTCGTGCTGGCCGGTCATTTCAATCAGCGGAGCCGAATGCCCTGCCAGTTCCACCATCGGAGCCACGATATCTTTCAAGCTGTTGAGGGTGCTTAAGCCGCCGTTCAGATAAACCTTGGATTTGTCACCAGCGCTCAGCACACGGCGGACAATCAGTGTCTGCTCTTCGGCTTCAATGCCCATATCGTGCAGCATTTTCTGAATGTCGGGGCGGGAGGAAATATCAAATGAACCTTCGATGGTCGCCTGAGTGGCGCCCGTACGAATGGTGTCGCTGGAACCTTTGCCGCCCATCAACAGGGAAAGACTTTTCAGCAGAACGGATTTACCGGCACCGGTTTCACCGCTCATGATGTTCAGTCCCTCTTTGAAAGAGACATGCAGGTTTTCGATAATCGCAAAATTGGACACTTTCAACTCAAGTAACATAATCTTTCCTTAAGCTCAGTTTCGATCGCCGAATTTCAGTTTCTCGCGCAGCAAATGGAAATAGTTGTGATTGGCTTCACGAACCATCCAGTGGTCATAACAAGAGCGGCTGATGATGACTTCGTCATCGGCCGTCAGCTCGGTCATCTTCTGTCCGTCCACGATGAAGTGGGCCTTTTGGGTTTTACCCTCCAGACGGAAAGAAAGCTCCCGGTCATCCGGGAACAACAACGGACGGGAAGTCAGGCTGTGAGGCGCCACCGGGGTCACCACAAACACCGGGGATTCCGGATGGCAGATCGGGCCACCCGCTGCCAGATTGTACGCCGTGGAGCCCGAAGGACTTGCCACGATGAAACCATCGGCCTTCACCTGACTTACCAGGAACTTTTCAGAATAAATCGCCGTGTTGATCAATTGGGACATCGAGCCCCTTTCAATCACCATGTCGTTCAGCGCGTGGTACTCGGCACGAACCTTTCCTTTGCGCAGGATTTTGGAATGGATCATGGAGCGCGGACGCTGAACCATTTTTCCATCCAGAGTTTTTTCGATGATATCAAAGCAGGAATCCGCACTGTGAGCTGTCAGGAAACCCAACGAGCCCATGTTGAAGCCCAGAATAGGAACACTGCGACCTTCCAGCAAACGAACGGCACGCAAGTACGTTCCGTCACCGCCAAGAACGATCACCAGTTTCAGATCGTCCATGTGCTTTTTGGTTTTCGCCGCCTTCGTGCCCGCAACCACTTTCTGATCAGGGCAGGTGAAGACGTCAAAGCCGCGTTCTTTCAGAAATTCCGCGACCTTTTTAGCCAAAGAGACCGCTTGCGCAGTCTCCAGGCGATAGACCAAACCAATGCTGCCGTTTTCTTTCAAAACCAGCTTGCTCTGTTTGTGTTCTTTGTCCATCGAACTCTTCTTCATTAAATCAGTCCATCACGACGCAAAAGAGCGTTTGGATCCGGCTCACGACCGCGGAATTTCTTGTACAAATCCATCGGGTGCTCGGTGCCACCACGGCTTAGAACGTTGTCTTTGAACTTCTTGGCCACTTCCTGATTGAACAGGCCTTTTTCCTTGAAGTACTCAAAGGCATCCGCATCCAGAACCTCGGCCCATTTGTAAGAGTAATAACCTGCAGAATAACCACCAGCAAAGATGTGGCCGAAGCTGCAAGAGGAATTCGCGCCATCCACTTTCGGGAACAGACGGGTTTCGGCCGTTGCCAGCTCTTCAAATGCGTCCACGTCCTTGATGGTGTCTGGATTGGTGGAATGCCAAGCCATATCCATCAGACCGAACTGGATCTGACGGCAGGACATGTAACCCGCCTGGAATTTCTGGGAGCGTTTCAATTTTTCGATCAGCTCTGCCGGCATGGGTTCGTTGGTTTCATAGTGACGGGCAAAGATATCCAGGCCCTCTTTTTCGCCAACCCAGTTTTCCATGATCTGGGAAGGAAGCTCCACGAAGTCCCAGTAAACGTTGGTGCCGCTCAGGGAAGGATAAGTACATTCAGACAGCATGCCGTGCAAAGCGTGACCGAACTCATGGAACAAAGTGCGAACTTCGTCATAAGTCAAAAGTGACGGCTTGGTCGGAGTCGGCTGCGTGAAGTTGCACACGATGCTGACGTGCGGGCGTTTCATTTCGCCGTCGATCAGACCTTGTGAACGGAACTGGGTCATCCAAGCTCCGCCTTTTTTGGTCTCGCGCGGGAAGTAATCCGTGTAGAACAGACCCATGTATTTGCCGGAGGCATCTTCATAGATCTCGTAAGCTTTCACTTCCGGGTGATAAACCGGGATTTCCTTGTTTTCCTTGAAAGTCAGGCCGTAAAGTTTCTTCGCATGAGCAAAAACACCTTCAACCACGTTTTCAAGTTTGAAGTAAGGACGCAGGTCCTCTTCGTTGAACGCGTAACGCTCTTCTTTCAGTTTTTCAGAATAATAAGCCACGTCCCAAGGTTTGATCTCTTTCAGACCATCCAGCTTGCCCGCGAACTCTGTCAGCTCTTGAACGTCCTTCATGCCGGCATTCTTGGAAGCCGCCAGAAGTTTGTTCAGGAAGTCCATAACAGTTTTTGGATTTTTCGCCATACGCTCTGCCAATACGAAATCAGCATGCGTGGTGAATTTTAAAACTTTCGCGCGCTTGTCACGAAGCTCAACAATTTTCAGAACGTTGGTCTGATTGTCGAATTCACCTTTGAAGGCTTTGGAAGAAAACGCTCTCCACATTTTCTCACGAAGCGCACGGTTTTTTGCATAAGTCATGAACGGAAGGTAAGAAGGGATCTGCAGATTGAACATCCACTTGCCGTCATGACCTTTGGATTTCGCCAAAGCCGCCGCACCTTCAAGGGTGCCCTCGGGCAAGCCATCAACATCTTCTTTTTTATCCAAAAGCATTTCGAAAGAATTGGTCGCCTTCAAAACATTCTCAGAGAATTTCGGACCAAGAACAGAAAGCTCCTGATCGATCTGACGAAGAGTTTCCTTGTCAGCACCTTCCAGCAAAGCCCCGTTGCGGGTGAAAGACAGGTAAGTCTTTTCCAGCAGGCGAGTTTGTTCCAGATTCAGATTCAAAGATGCACGTTTGTCGTAAACCGCTTTCACACGCGCAAAGATCTCAGCATCCAAAGAGATGTCAGAGCTCAACGCCGTCAGCATCGGGTAGATATCTTTAGCCAAAGCCTGAAGCGCTTCATCCGCATGAGCCACTTCCAGGTTGGAATAGATCGTGGAAATCTGATCAGCATGAACGCTGGCCGCTTCCAAAGCCACAATCGTATTTTCAAAATCCGGAACCGCCGGATTGGCTTTGATCTTAGCCACATTTTCTTTTGCCATCTTGATGGCTTCTTCAACCGCCGGCACATAGTGCTCAACTTTGATCAGATCAAAAGGCACAGCCTGATCTTTGTTTTTGAAGGGTTGCAAAAGAGGATTGGTCGTATTCATAGGAACCTCCGAAATAGAGTGAAAAACACCCTTCCGTTCTTCCATGAAAAAGCCCTGAAATAAAGCGAAAAACCCGGATAAAAAAATGACTCAACCCGACGCCACCAGACGGGTCAAATGACAGCACTTTTAAAACCAAATTTTCCTTGAAAACCACACAGGCAGCAAGACCCAGCGTTTGGGCGGGTGAAAAGAAAAAGGGGGTTTTCTCTTTCCGTTTGGACATGCCGGGAAAGAGGCCTTGGGAGGGGGAGGGTCCCTTAACAGGGGCCTCCGGCCCAGGATGGTCGCGAAGCGAAAGGCCGGCAGAGGGCAGGAGCCCGTGCCCCAGTTAAGGGACCCTCCCCCTCCCAAGGCCGCCGCCCCCGAAGCAAGGCCAGGCAGAAATAGAAAGCCCCCTTTGGTGGTTATTCCAAAGGGGGCGTTTGATGCGGCATATTAGTCCGTCAAAACGGTCGAGAAGTGCCGCGCCTCTCTAGTTTTTAACACAAACTCCAAGATTCGAACCGGACAGAACTTGGCGGCATGTCGCCCCGACACCGCAAGTGTTCCCTTGGCTCAAAACACAGCTCTGAGTGAGGGTCTGAGAGCAGCTGGAGAAGCTGTTAGAATTCGTTGGAATGTTTGAATACTGCGGATGATTGATCGTCATCTGCGGAGCTGACGGAATGGACATGTAGCCGAAGCCCCAGCCGTATCCGTAAGACCAGAAGAAATAATCATTCCAGTAAGGCATGATCAGCTGTTGCTGAACGCAGCCCAAACCAAATGTGCCGTTGTAAGTTGGCAGGTAACCACTCGGGCAACCACAGAACCCTTGCTGGGCAAAGATGTTCGAATAGTTGTAAGCATAGTTGTACATGCCTGGATAAGGCATCCAACCCTGATAGTTGGCGTAGGCACCGTTGTTACAGTAAGCCGTTCCGTTGATACACGGAAGCTGCAGTGGTGTGGTCGCGATCTGACCAGGGTTGGTTACGGTGTTGTTGCCACCGCCGTCATTTCCCGGCTGACAGGCTGCCAGCGCAAATACAGTCAGAACCATTGTTATGAGCTTTTTCATAAAGCACTCCCAAAGTTAAAAAATCTTTCAACAATGCCTAGGGATCCAAGTTCTGTGCCTTGTGAGAATCTATTCAGCCCCTATATATTCGACCTCAGCCCCCCTTTTTACAAAAATGGGGCCCAAAAGCGTCACCCTGCGCCGCGAAAGGTTCCTGGTTTGAGACGGGGCGGGACAGGGTAAAAAAGGGGATTTGGGGTTGGCAGAAGGGGTGTTCCCCTTTAGGCTTAAGGGATGTGTTCGAAAGGAGTCGATCATGATGAAGTACATTGGATGTGTATTGGCCGCTCTATTGGCTTTGCCTGCTCAAGGCGCAATCTCCAAACAACAAAGCAAACCTGCTGCCTCCAAAATTCTTTCTGGTGAAGGTGTCAGTTTCGGTGGTCTTGCCGGAACCGGCTTCACCTTGATGGACGTTCGCCGTACTGCGGATGCGGGTAAAAAAGTCGAGCGTATCGTGATTGATGTCGGTGATATCAACGGCGGCATGCTGCGCGGCTGGCCCGGTTACTACTATGCAGAGCTGAAGAAAAATCCTCAGCGTCTGGTGGTGGACTTTGCTCAGATGCCGAATGCCAATATCGATCAAAAGCGTCTGACAGACCGACTGAAAGGTTCGATGGCGGTGGTGAAGACCAACATGAGTCTGGATCCTGTCGACAGCTCTTTGAATCTGACTCTGGATCTGAAAAAGAACACCAAGGTTCGCGTCTATCAGGTTGCTGGCAAAAAAAGCACCAGCAAGGTCGTTATTGACCTGATCACGGAGTAGTCGTGATCGTGCGGGGACTTCTTTTTGCGGCACTGCTGATTTCTGCAACTTCGGCGCAGGCCCGCGTTTTTAATATCAACAATGAAACCTTCGCCGCTTACTTTGATGTGTCGGCGGGGCCTTCCGCGATTGGCACCGGGGCCTTCGATGGTGAAGCCACGGGGTTGAGTTACAGTGGTGGTTCCGGATACAACTACAGTGGCGAGTTCGGCTTCCTGTACACGCGCCAGTATATGAGCTTGCGTTTCGGTCTTGAGATCATCAGACCCAGCGCTATTGAAGGCTCTTCGGCGACCAACGCTTCTGAAACCGAGCTGTACACCGCCGACAGCCAGATTCTGGGTTATGCTCCAAAGCTGGGTGTTGAATTCAATTTGCAAAGCAATGCACGATCGCGGTCCTTTGTGGCTTTGGGTGTGGGTGCTGCCAGCGTGACCATGAAGAACAGCTACACTCTGACAACAGACGGGCAAACAGCCTTCCCCGGTGTTTCCAATCATGATGTTGAAGCCAAAGGTTCTGGCACTTTGCTGAATGCTTCGTTGGGATATGAAGGTCTTTTGACCGACACCACCACCATTGTTGTGGAAATGGGATACCGTCAGCTGAATATCGAGAATCTGGAATACACCAAATCTGTCACCACTTTCAAAGGTCCGGTGAACAGCGGTGACAAAGTCACCACGGCCGCAGGCGAGCAGCGTGACTTGAATCTGTCCGGCGCCTTTATCGCCATCGGCTTCCGCTTCTATCTTTAACTTCAAGGAGTCAGCAACATGAGTGCTCTGTATCGTCTTAAGGGCCTGGAATATTCATACCTTTGGAACGGCAAACAAGTGCCGGTTCTGAAAGGTATTGATCTGGAACTGGAAAAAGGCTGTTTCACCTGCATCGTGGGTCCGAGTGGAACCGGTAAAACCACGTTGCTGAATCTTTTGGGTTTGATTGATACTCCAAGCAATGGGCATTTGGAATTTGCCGGTGAAGATGTCACTCATCTGCCAGAGTCTGAAAAAGAAAACGTGCGTCTGCACAAGGTTGGATTCATCTTCCAGTCATTCTATCTGATTCCCACTTTGACCGTACTTGAAAACACGTCCTACTTCCTGCCTTCTTTGGGTTACAACCACGCCAACGCCCACAAAGTGGCGATGGAGACTTTGGACTTATTGGGTCTTGCCGATCACGCCAAGAAAAAGCCGCTAGAGCTTTCCGGTGGTCAACGCCAGCGTGTGGCCATTGCCCGCGCGATTGCAAAAAAGCCTGCGGTGGTTCTGGCCGATGAGCCGACGGCGAATCTGGATTCGGTGACGGCGGAAAAAACCATCAACGCATTCAAAGAACTGCAGAAGTCTGAAAACACCAGCTTCATTTTCTCGACTCACGATTCGCATCTGGTGAGTTTTGCCAAATCCGTGTATCGCATGAAAGACGGCATGATCGACAACACGAAAAGCCAGGGGGATAAATAATGTTGGAACTGTTGAAAATCTCCTGGCGCAATCTGTTCAGAAATCCTCGTCGCACCTGGGCCAGCTTGTGTACGGTGGCTTTGGGGGCTGCAGGTTTGTTGATCTATCAGGGCTTTAACACGGGTGTGATGAACCAGTACCGTGAAAACGTTATTCACGGTTACTACGGTTACGGCCAGGTATTCCCGCAGAACTATTTCGGCAAAGTTCACGAAACCCCGTGGAAGCTGTGGTTTGAAAATGCGGATGAAATCGAAAAACAGATTCGCAGTTCTGCGTCCGTGACCGAAGTCTTCCCGCGCGTGTCTTTTTATTCCTTTATCGTTAAAGGTGGCATCACCCTGGGCGGTAAAGGCGAGGGCGTGATTCCCGAGCGAGAAAACAAGTTCTTTACCGAGATGAACTTTATCGAAGGCCACGATCTGCAGGGTCAGGATCAGATCATTCTTGGAAAAGGTCTGGCAGAAAGTATCGACGCCAAAACTGGCGATGTGGTGACGTTGTTGACTCAGACCGTGAACGGTCAGCTGAACGGGGCGGATCTGACGGTGGCAGGGATCTTCTTCACTGGTAAGAAAGTCATCGATGATTCCTTCTATCGTGTGGATCTGAAGCAGGCTCAAGCGTTGCTTGATACCACTCGCGTCGAGATGTTTTCGCTGGCAACGAAAGGCGTGGAAGCGTGGAAGGCTGTTGATGCAGATTTGCGCAAAGCCAATCCGTCCCTGGAAGCGGTGCCATTCGAGATTCTGGACAAGAACTATTATCAGAACTCTGTGGACTTCCTGAATGCACAGTTTTCGTTCATCCGTTCGATCATTCTGGTGATTGTGGCGATGGGGATCTTTAATGTGATTTCCACTGGCTTGCTGGAAAGAGCGGGCGAGATGGGGGCATTGCGGGCGAACGGGGAAAAACGCAGCCGTCTGTTTAAGATCCTGATGATTGAAAACAGTTTGCTGGGTGTGCTGGGTGGATTCCTGGGGATTTGCATTGCGATCCTGGTGGATGCAACCCTGCTTCGTCAGGGGATTCCGATGCCTCCGGCTCCGGGGATCACACGACAGTTCTTTGTGTTCCTGGATATTCAGCCCAGCCACTATCTGCAGGCGTTACTGCTGCCGATGATCGCCACGGTGGTGGCAAGTTTGTGGCCGGTCCGAAAGCTTTTGAAGAAATCCATCCCGGAACTTTTGCGTTCCACATAAAACGAAAAAAGCGGCTTTTTAGGCCGCTTTTTTTATTCTGCCTGCACAACGCCGGCGGAATTGAACTTCTGCACCCGGCTGTTACCAGCTTCCGAGACATAGAAGTTTCGGCCCGCATCCAGAATGATGTCGACGGGCATCGTGAAATCACCTGCCGCCGCACCAGCCTGACCATAGGTGGTCATGTGTGCCCCGGCCGCAGAGAAGCGGACTACTTTGTTACCACCAGCATCCGCTACCAGGATGCTGCCGTCGGTGTCTTCGGCGATTCCGAAAATGGTGGCGAGGTTACCCGCCGCACCCGGCAAGATGGTCCATGCAACGGTGTTGTCAGCATTGATTTTGACCAGTGCACGGAAAGGTGCACCTGGTCCGGTGTTGGCGGCATCGGAAACGACGACGCCGCCGTCGGCTGTCGCTGCCACACTGATCGGAGAAATAATGTTGCCAGCACCCAGGGTGCCCAGTTCAACACCGGAAGTGTTCAGCTTTCTGATTAATCCGTTGGCGGCATCAGTTTGATAGATCACGTCGATATCAAGGTCTTTGTCATGAACGATATCCAGGAAATACGCCGTGCCAGTCGGGGTGATTTCGCCGGCGGAAGTTCCATCTGGATTGTACTTCATGATCTTGCCAGTAAGCAGGTTCGCACCGTAAATGATGCCTTGGCTGTCCATGTCGATATCGTACATCATGGCGCCCGCGGCAAAGGACAGGTCATTGAACCCGGTGGTATCAAATCGTTTGATGCCGCCCATGTCGCTGACATAAGTGTTGCCCTGTGAATCGCGGGCCACACCCAGTGCATTCGATAAAGTCGGATCATATTTACGGGCCAAAACTCCCGTGAATTTGTTGTACACTCGGGTTGTGTTGCTGTTCATGACATAGACTTCATTCCCAGCTTCAGCAAAGACGACGGGGCTGCTTGTGAACTGAGTGGCCCCCGCACTGCCATCGGTGATATAAAGCAAGGCTCCGGTTGGATCAAATGCAAAAAGGTAGCCGTTACTGTCGCTTTGACTGATCAGGAAGTTTCCATCGGATAGCAATGCCAGATTCCCAACATTGCTGTATGCAACCGTCGCTGGTGGGACCGGCAGGATTTGCGTCGGCCAGGTGATCTTGCTGTCGAAGCTTCCGTTGGGCAGGAACTTTTGCAGTCGATCTGACCAGCTATCAACAACGTAAACGTGCCCCGTGGCATCAAGGGTGAATTTGGCGTTACCCCAGAATTCGCCATCAGCACTGCCGGAAGTGCCGGCTCCGTAAGCCGCCATTTGTGCGCCCGTTGTTTTGTTGTATTTGCGGATCTGATAGAAATAGGTCATAGCCAGATACACGTTGTCACTGGAATCAAAGGTAATGTCCTGGGCAGACGGGAGTGTGCCGCCTTCTTGGGTAAATTCCTTAAAGATACCTTGAGGAACGCCATCAAGATTGTACTTTTGAATGTATTCGCGAACCGGGTTGCCTCCACCGTCTCTTTCGATAAGACCAATATAAATCAAGCCCGTTGAATCCACACCCAGTGATACGATTTCACCATCCGGCCATTTTGCGGCCGCAGGCAGGTTGATGCTTTTTAGAATTTTCCCGTCAGCGGTGGCCACATAGATTTGATGTTCAAACAAGGAAGCAGAGACAAATTTGTTTCCAGGGGCTGCGCTTAAAAATGACTTGTGCTGCAGATTAAACGCTGGTTGTCCCAGTGGGAATTTTCCTTTGATCACGGTCACATTTGGAGTTTGATCATCATCGCCTGTGGATGGAGAAATGATCTCGCCAAAGCGATCCAGGCTCATAGTACAAGCCGATGTTGTTAGGACAAAGGCCATCAGTGTGAACGTGGTTGAAAATTTCTTGAACATATACAGTACCTTTTACGTGCCTTTTACGAGGTTTTTACGTCTAGTTTCATAATACTTTTCGGAATCTGTTAAGAAGTGCTCAAGATAAATTGAGGGATCTTAGGAGCCACAGTTTTTATTTTGTGCTCCGCGAGTTTATGAGCGTACACCGTTCGTCGTGGCTCGGATTACAGAGAGGAAATGTCGCCAAACAGATGCGAGTGGACTGTTGTCTCAAAGTGATCACTTTTTGGTCAGCGGTGCCAAATTGACGTTTTAGGGCGGCTTTCAAGGGCTCAAATGCAATCTAGAAGTTCCCAAAGCGAGACATGTTCGGTATGAGGTTTGCTATAAGGTACCTTCGGAGAACAAAAAATTATGAGAGTGTCCGTCCTTGTTAATTCCAAAGCAGGCTCTGTGAATGCAGAGTTGATCGAGGCGAAGGTGCGTGAAGCACTTTTCCGTTGCGATCTGCGTTTCTGTCGTCCTTCGACGATGACAGAGATGTTTGACTTTGTTCAGGAAGAACAAGCGAAGAAAACGGACTACTTTATTATCTGCGGTGGTGACGGCACTATCAACGTGGCGATCCAAGCCATCATGAAATACCAGAACGGCGGGAAGCTGCCTCCGATTGCCATTGTTCGATCCGGAACAGCCAATGACCTTGCCCACGAAATCGGAGTTTCCACCCGCATTGACACTGCTGTTCGCAACATCTTTGAAGGTGTTGTGAAAAACATCGACGTGATTGAAGTCAGCTCCGGCGAACAAGTTGCTTACATGCTGACCAACGGAGGCCTGGGCCTTCCGGCGAAAGCGGCAGAGCTTGCCAATAAATTCCGTTCTCATCTGCAGACTTTGGCGAACTGCCCGAAGTCAGCAAAAGCCTATCGTTTCCTTGCACAGAAAAGTTATCATGCGGTCAAGAAAATGGGGCCGAGTGTTTATTCCATGATGACCGCCGAAGCGATTCGCACCTGGAATCCGGAAGGCTGGGGTCTGGAAATTGAAATTCCCGGCAAGGTGAATGTCGAAACGTCGTCTCCGATTGTTTTGATCAACAATCAGCAAAAGATCGGATCCAGTTTTGTACCGGCTCCGTTTACTTCCAATACCGACGGTACGGTCAACCTGCTTCTTTCTGAAACCAACAGTATTCCTGGTCACACTTTGGCGGCTTACCATCTTCGTCGCGGTTCCGTCGAAAAATCGCCGGTCTTTAAGTCATTTGAGCTGAAAGAGTTCAGACTAAAGAGCCAGAATCCCGAGCGCGCTTTGACTTTCTTTGGGGATGGCGAGATCCTTCTCAGAGATGTTCAGGAAATCACTGTTCGTTGCCTGCATCACGGACTGCCAGTCATGGTCCGACAATAGTTCTATTCGGAGGTCATCGTGACCAAACCACGCATTCTCGTTACCGGAGGCACAGGCTTCCTGGGTAAACGGGTCATTCCTTTGCTTCGCGAAAAATTCGAAGTGGACGTGCTGTCCCGTTCAGGCAAGACCGAAGTCCAGGGAGACCTTTGTCAGTGGAATGCAGGCCTGGATCTGGATGCTTTACGCAAAAAGAAATACGCGCTGTTTCTGCACATGGCGGGATTGTATGAACTGACCGCACCCAAAGTGGATTGCTATCAGCACAATATCTCGGCCATGGGCACTGCTTTAAAAGTGGCCGAAGCTCTTGAAATTCCTTTCTTCGTAAACACCAGCACCGTGGCGGCGGGAATTAATTCCCCGTTGACGGTGGTAAAGCCCAACGATTTGAACTTCCAAAAGACTTTCCCGGATGCTTATTCTGAATCCAAAGCCCATGGCGAACAGGTTCTGCAGAACTGGCCGACGGTGCACACCACCGGCCGCATCAATCTGCGCCTGGGTGTTTTGGTCGGGGACACGAAAACCGGCAGCATCGAGCGGATCGACGGGCCTTATCATGCGGCCGAAGCCTTCAATAAAATCCGGGCGGTGGTCGAATCCATTCCGACGTCTTTGCCTCTTCCGGGTAGTGATAAAACCCGTTTGCCGCTGGTTCCGGTCGACAAGTGTGCTGAAGCCATTGTGAAGTTCTGCGAGTGGGCGGTGCAGACCAAACCGCAGGGCTATCACAGTTTCCATGTGACCCCGAATCAGGGGTTGCCGGTTCGTGATCTTTATCTTTCGGCCTTGAAGTCCCAGGCTATTCCTCATAAAGGCGTGATCCTGATCGATAAGATTTCCGAGGCCCTGGTGCTGAAGCTTTCAAGCTTCATCGCGCGCTTCCCTGAAGAAGAACTGCATTATCTTATGAATTTCCCGATTTATGACACCACCAGCACCCGGGAAGTCCTGGGCGAAACATGGTGTCCTGAATTCTTCCAATACGAACAAAAATTCTGGAGCGGATATGAAGCGTACGTATCGAATCGCTGAGATCAGTTTCGGACGCCCGCACTGGGATGCCGCCTATGAATTTGACTTTGCCGGGGATCACTATGAAGTCCAGCGCTTCAGTGCCAATTTCTCGGTCGATGCGGTTGTCAGACTGATCGAAACTCTGCGCAATCAGGTGGATGCGTTTGCATTGACCAGTTTGCCGCCGGTGATCAAGCTGGATCAGAAAAGCTACGTGCACCGCCAGTACTTGGAAATCATGGCGACTCCTTCGCCGGTGCCGTTGTGTGACGGGACGGGGTTGCGTGAAATTGCCAATATCAACTCTTTGGTAAAACATATTGAATCCGGCATCATCCAGCCGGAACGGGGCACGTTCTTCCCAACAGCTGTTCTTTGCACCGAGCTTGAAGAATACATCCGTCACCGTTACCGCAAGTCGGTGTATATCGGCGATGCGTATTCGCTTTTGGGTCTGCCGTGGATGATTCAGCCCTTCCCGGGTTTGATGACTCTTTCAAAGCTGGCTTTGAATGTGGCTAACATCAAGGACATGAAACGTAATACTCCATTGGCGCAAACCAAGATGCAGAAGATCAGCCGGTCTTCTTTGGCAGCTCAGGTTGAAAACGTGCAGTACGTGTTCTGTGATCTGCCGATGCTGCTTTTGTTCGATCAGGCGACGGATTTTGTGCGCGGCAAGGATCTGGTGATCTGGTCTTCACACCCGGCAATGGAAGAAGAAGCCAAAAAGTATTCTCCGCGCAGTATCATCAATCTGTTCCCGGAAAACTACCGCGTGCATCCGTATATGAACTATTCTGTTCTGGATGCGATGCTGCGCTTGTCGCATAAACGCACGGCTGCTTTGTCCATCGAAGAATGGGAACAGCTGATCACCGAGGACGTCGAGATCCGGCAGGTGGCGCGTAAATACGTGATGACCCGAAATTCATCCACGCAGACAAAGATCTCTCAAGGGTTCAATGCGGTTCGCAACAAAGTGTTCAGCCAGCCGGAGCCGGATTTTGCCTTTGTGATTCATGCGCTTTCTCACAATGACTTTATGCATGTACCGGGCTTGGGTGTGCTGAAGCATATGCCAAAAACCTGGAATGATCCATTTGACCGGATGGCCGCGAAAGCGCCGCCGTTCGTGTACGGTCATATCAAGCACATCATCAGTGAAAATAATGGCAAGGAAATCAACGGCATCATCTATGCCTTGCCCGCGACTCCGAAGGTGCTGAAGAATTCTGACCCTGAAGTGATTTATCGCAAGATTGAAAGTATCTGTTACGATGCCGCCAATCGCGGGGCGAAGATGATCGGCCTTGGAGCTTACACGAAAATCGTGGGCGATCAGGGGATTACAATCAATCAAAACAGCCCGATTCCGGTCACTACCGGGAACAGTCTCAGTGCCTCGGCCACCTTGTGGGCCCTGGCCGATGTGGTGCAGAAGATGCGCCTGTTGAAGCAGGATCCGAACACGGGCTATGTCGATGGTATGGCCATGGTTATCGGGGCGACGGGATCAATCGGTAAAGTTTCAGCGAAGCTGTTATCAATGATCTTTAAACGTCTGTGCCTGGTGGCTCCACGACTGAACCGCTTGGAAGAACTGCGCCAGGAAATCCAGCAGATGTCACCAAACTGTGAAGTCATCATAACCACCGATGCCAATGACCTGGCGGCGGATGCGGATGTGCTGGTGACGGCGACTTCGGCATTTGATCACAAGATTGTCGACGTCATGCGCTTGAAGCCTGGCGCGGTGGTGTGTGACTGTTCTCGTCCTCTGGATTTTGATATCGAGGATGCCAAACAGCGTCCGGATGTTTTGATTATTGAATCTGGTGAAGTGGTCTTGCCGGGGCCGGTGGAAATAGATTTTGATATGGGTCTTCCGGGGAACACGGTGTATGCGTGTCTGGCGGAAACAGCCCTGCTGACTTTGGAAGGTCAGTATGAGCCCTTCACCATGGGCCGCGATATCGAGTGGCACAAAGTAAAACAGATCTATCAGATGGCGAAACGCCACGGGGTTAAACTTGCAGCGATTCAGGGTCACACCGGAATCATCACTGACAAGGAAATCGAACTGACCCGTGAACTGGCTTTGTCTAAAAGAAAAAAATAAGGAGATGTCATGAAGACACTTTTGGCGATCAGCAGCTTGTTATTCTCTTTGCATGCCCTGGCGGAAAACCCGGCCGAATGGGTGAAAAAAGCGGACAATATCCGCAACCCTGCTGAATCCTATGAAATGAAAATCAAGGTCGAGACGTCTGAAAACACCTCGGTTTTTCAGGTTTATTTGAAAGGTCAGGACAAAACCCTGATCGTCACCAAAGAACCTGCCCGCGACAAGGGTCGCAACATGCTGATGCTGGATCGTGATTTTAATGCCTATGTTCCAAACCTGAAGCGTTCCATGCGTCTGTCATTGGCGCAAAAGCTTTCAGGTCAAGTGGCGAACGGGGATATTTCCCGCACTCGCTGGTACGGCGACTATGATGTGACCAAAGAAAGTGAAAACGCCAACGAGGTTCAGCTGCTATTGAAAGGCAACAAAGACAACCTGACTTATGCGTGGGTTCGTCTGTGGCTTAAAAAAGGCTCGTTTGCTCCGTTGCGTGCGGAATATCTGGGTCTGAACGGCAAGACGGTTCTGAAGCGCGCAGCGTTCGAAGACTATAAAAGCATCTCGGGCGCAGTTCGCCCAACGACTTTGAAAATCGAAGACACTAATAAGCAAATCAGCTACATCCGCATTCTTTCCATGGATAAGAAGGACTTCAGTGATTCCTTCTTTACGGTCCGCAATATGGAGAGCATGAAATAAGTGAGACTTCTGGTTCTTCTGACACTTCTGATGATGACTCCTTGGGCGAGGGCAGACTTGGTGTTTGCGCCTCGCTATGAGTATATCCGTGGTCAGGAGGACGAACTTGCGAACCGTCTTATTTTGAAAGGCAAACTGAACAGCAACTTGGGGCCATTCGGAATCTTCATTGAAGGCTTTGGCGACTTTGAAGGCAATGAAGATCAGGCCTATATCCGCCGGTCTCCTTCAAAAGGTTATTTGCAGGAAGCCTATCTGGAATTCAAACTGGATTCATTCTATGTGCGTGTGGGTCGTCAGGCCATCCGCTGGAGCGAAATGTGGTCTCTGCCTTCTTTGGACGTATGGTCCGGCCGCCGCTGGGCAAGATTGTTCTTTGATCCGTTCCAGGATCAGCTGACTCATCCGACCGGGGCGTCTTTTTCTTATGCCCGAGAAACGTGGTCTTTGGATCTGGTGGGGATCGGCGACGTTGCCGAATCCACATATCCGGTTCCCGCGCCCGAACCAGTTGAAGAAAAGAACACCAGCTTTGGTGGGCGTCTGAAAATGGACGTCAAAGGTTTTGGTCTGTCGCTGGTGTCGGCGCAGATTTTGAACCGTAATCACTATGGTTTTACCGCCAACTATGCTTTTGAAACGGCGGTTCCCAAATTTGAGTACGGCTATGTGGATGACACCACTTTACCGGATACGATCAAAAGTGACCGCAGCTTTGGGACCGTGGGTATGGATTTGTTCCTGGGGAACTGGGTGGTGCTGCCTCAGGTGACGGCTTATGAGGTCAACACGCTGATGGGGACGCAAACTCAAGTGTCTTATTACGTCAGTGCTCAGTGGAATCCGAACCGTCATGACGTGTTCTTCCAGCTTTATCAGAATGACACCACCAAGGATCTTTTTATGAACGCCAGTTATGGTTATAACTGGACGGACTATTTTACCTCCACCATCTTTGCCCAGAGCTATCAGGGGAAAGACGGCGGGCTTTACGATATGTATGAAGAAATCACCGGCGGTTATGTCGTCGGTTTGCGTTTGGAATTTACCGGCAGTTTGCCTTTTTAACGGGAGTCAGCAATGGCAAAAGAATACTTCTCTGATTTAAACTACACCCTGTCCAATGAAGACACGCGCATTGAATTTGATTTACTGCCCGAGGGTGCAAACCGTGTGTTCAGCATTGCGGGCTCCGGCGCTCGCTGCCTGCCACTGATTGCCAAGAATCCTAAATATCTGGATGTCATCGACATGTCGGTCAGTCAGCTTTACCTGTGCGAGCTGCGCCTGCAGGCGATGAAGACTTTGACCTATGAAGAATACCTGTTCCTGATGGGCTATCGCGGCGCTTTGCAAGGCGGCCATGATGAAGGCGACAGCCGTGAAGATCTTTTCAAGCGTCTGACTTTGTCAGCCGCAGCCACCAGTTACTGGCAAGACCGTATGGAAGGCTGGAAGCCACGCGGGTTCATATTACTGGGCCGCTGGGAATCCCATTTCCAGAAACTGGGTTATTTATTCCGTGATGTCTTGCAGTGTGATTTCAGCAAGGTCTTTGCCGCACAAACTTTGTCCGAGCAGATCGAGCTTTATGAAAAGCACTGGCCGAAAATCCGCTGGAACAGCTTTATTCGTGTGGCGGCCAGCGAGTTTGTGTTCAACAAGTACCTGTACAAAGGCCACTTCAGTGGTCGCGCCGATCACAAAACCGAGCAGCGGGCCCCGTGGCAGTTTATCATGGAAGAATTTGACCGGATCTTCCGCACGCAACTGGTGCGTAAGAACTATTTCATGCAGATCCTTTTCCTGGGCCGCATTGCTTATGAAGAAGGCCTTCCTTTGGAAGCGCACGAACACGTTGTCGCGGCGGTGAAAAAGTCCAAAACCGAAGTGCGCTACCTGCACGGCAATCTGCTGGAAGAACTGCCAAAGCATGCATATGACTTTATCTCTTTATCAGACACGATTTCTTATCTTGAACAGCGTGATGCCAATCAGATTCTGCAAAGGCTGAATACGGACAGCAAAGCCGGAACTCAGATGGTGATCCGATCCTTCATGCGGGCGCCAACGGCGATTGATCTGAAGGGGTGGGAAGAGCTGGGCGACAAGAATGTCTGGGCTCAGCATAAAGACGGAACTGGAGTCTACCAATTCCATATCTTCAGAAAGGTCGGCGGTTGAAAACGGCCGCTCTGACTGCGTTGTCGGCAAGCCTTCTCGCTCCGACGTGCTTAGAGCACGCCTGCGCTGCGAGGGCTTACCTCCGCCTTGCATAGCAACCGTTTTGAACCGCCTTGGTTCCCGGTTGCATTTTGGCTTATTTTTCGGTGCAGCTGACGTCGGCTGTTTGTCCGTAAAGGGCCATTTGGCCGTTGCCGGAGGCGTCCAACAGCAGTTCCACTTTATTTGGGTTGGATTCGCTGACTTGGCCTTTCACGGCCACGATGTGTTCGTGGGTGTGTTTGATCACCAGGAAGCGTTCTTTGCGTTCGCTTAGATAGTTCACGGTGATGGTTTCTTCGCCGCCGTCACGATCCAGAGTTAAAAAGTCCATGATATGAGACTGAGTCGTGCACTCCAAACCATAAGCAGAAGCATTTACCGCGGAAAGACTCAAAGCCACCAGAACGATCGATTTCAGAATTTTCATATAATCTCCATTTTTAAATCACACGGGGACAGGTGCGAGAGGCGTGCCCATTTCACAGGGAAAATGCGGGTACTTGGACTGACATCGCTGTCTAAGTTTTTGACAAGGTGACGTTTTACTGAACTCTTTTCACGTGCCTTTGTGAATTATCACAGAATGTTTAGATCACCTCGTGTTTGTGGTAGAACGTGGCCTTCAGTTTTAACTTGTGAGGTCTAAATGAAATTCAAGCTTCTTGTCGGGGCTCTGGCTTTTGTGGCGGGTTCCTGGGCGCAAAAAAGTGCGGCTTATCTGATTGCTTCTGAACCAGCAAAGCTTCGTGCGGGTGTTCCAACAGACGTATTTGTGGCAGGCTTTGGCAATGATCAGGGCACACAGTTTCTGCAGTCCGCGATCATCGGTGCGAAAGTGTCCCGTGACCGCTTCCCGCAAAGACAGCGCGTTATTATCAGCGCGGTGAATGAATCCCTTTCTGCTGAAAGCGCGATGCTGGCCAAGGCAGGTTTCGGATTTCGTAAAGCTGACGAAGATGATCTGGGGAAAGAACGTCTGGTTCTGGCGCTTCAGTATTTGAATGCCCCGATTTCTTCATTGCAGTTCTATGGACACGCAAATACTTACAACGGATTCCGTCTTCAGGATAAACGGGACCGCTTGGATCACGAAGATCCAGAGTTCGCACAACTTGGCAGCGTATTGGCTCCGAATGCCTTTGTGGTATTCCATTCCTGCAACTCGGGTTGGCTTTTGGCTCCGGCGGCTGCAAAAATGTGGCGTCGTCCGGTGTTTGGTTCTTTCGCGTCGTCTGATTTCCAGGAGATGATGACGGACGGCAACTGGTACTATCACGATGTTGGCTACTATCCTGAAAACCTGACTCGTATCGGGACCACGTCCCGCATCACCCAACAGACTTTGGAATGCACCACTAAAAAGTGCCTGCGTTTGAAACCAGTGAATTCTCCTTATGTTGATTCCTTCGGTACATTCAGCCGTGGTTTGGGTTTCTATAAAGTGTTCTCTCCGGTGGATGCTTTGATTCCTCAGGCGACGATTCACTTCACATTGCTGACGCCTACTGTGAAACCTCTGACTTTGCAGTCTTCCCGTGCAGATCTTATTGACGCGGTTAAAGACTGGATGTGTCCTTCTGACAAATCCGGCGTTCGCCGCAGAGCTTGTTCTGAGGCCATCGACACTCAGGCCTTTATGAGCAATCCGACTTTGAGCTTCTTCAACGGAACACCTGTGGCCTGCAACAACACCAGTTGCTCCACCACGGTGAAATGTAAAGTTCTGAAGAAACTTGTTGGCGCGGTTCCCTGCACGACGGTGGATCTGGATTCCCGCAAATCCACAGTGTTCTCTGATCAGCTGAAAATGATCTTTAAGGGGCTTGAGCAGTTTGAGCTGGGCACCTTGAATCTTTAGTCCCTAAAATTGCTTTCCCCAAAAAGCAGAAGGCTGCGAGTTTCCTCGCAGCCTTTTTTTTTCGGCCTCGCCGGCAGTACTGGAGCACCGACAGGTGCGCAAGCTGAAGCAGCGCCGCTACTCTGACAGAATTTTGATGGTTCCGGCTTTGGCGTCGATGCGCACGCGCATTCCGGTTTTCAGTTTCTTGGTCAGTCCCGGAATACTGACGATCGCCGGGATTCCCATTTCTCGGGCGACGATGGCGGAATGCGAAAGCAGACTGCCACGTTCCACCAACAGACCTGAAATCGCCGGATACAGCGGCACCCATCCTGGATCGGTGCGCGCGGTGACCAGAATCTCGCCGTTCAGATCCAGGTTGTCGCTTGGATTGATGATGACTTTCACCACGCCTTCAAGCACACCCGGGCAGCACGGCAGACCTTTCAGATCCCAGTCGCCGGATTCACTGCTGACCTGAGACAGGTCTTCTTCTTTGATAAATGTGTTGTTCCAGTAAACTGCACCACGGGTCATAACACGCGGGTCGGTTTCTTCGGTGAAGCGGGCATAGTCCTTCTTGCGAAGCTCAACGAAGGCCTTCAGATCAAATGACGGCAGCGTGCCGTTGTAAATACCAAAGACCTCTTCGATGGTCAGCCAGAAGATATCGCGCGGATTCTCCAAAGCGCCCAGCGATGCCAGGTCTTCACCAATAGTCTGGAAGATCGTGCGTGCAATCCCGTAAATGCGGGTGCGCGCAAAGCGCGTGTTCTCGCGGTTTTTCACCGCTTTGCGCGCGTGCTTCAGAACCCAGAAATAGACTTTCTGCTTAATGCCTGTCAGATGCCCCGCCACTTTGGCTTCGGCCTGCTGGCGCAGATTCTTTTCGTGGGTGTCGTCATGGGCTTCCACCTGACCGGCTTTCAGATAGTTCTTCAGACACACAAACAGATAGCTTGGGTCGGTCAGAAGATCGATCTCTTCCAGTTTCATTTCGCTCATGCAGCGGAAACCGAAGCGGTCCAGATAGTCCAGCACCAGCTTGTAGAACTCGGTGTAAGGGGACTGGTTCAGGGCCTCAAGACCCTCTTTCGGATCGGTTTCTTCAATCAGCTTGCGCAGACCTTCATTTTGGTTGGCTTTGGCTGCCAGTCGCAGCAGAGCCTTGGTGGGCTCGGCACTTTCCAGACCGCCTTCACCAGCCAGAAGGTCATTCTGGATAGTGGAATCAAGCTCCTTCAGCCACGTGGTCGTCAGCTTGCGCAAAAGACCAAAGTGCACCATGCACAGGAAGTCATTGATGATCGGCGCTTTCCAGCGACCCAGCATGTTTCTTTCCACATCCATGTACACGCGGATCAACTGATCCCCACGCATGCGTTTCAGCGGCATGGCGCGGAAGCGGTCATAGTCCTTGTGGAAGGTCGTCAGGAAGTCATCAACGACTGTCTGAATAGTGAAGTGGTATTTGATAAAGTTAAAGCCCGTGATCGCCTTGCGCAGGCGGCCCACCGGAGTGTCCCAGGAAGGATGGGGCTTGATACGATTGGCGATTTCATCGCTGAGTGCCTCAGAAACACCCATCATCGTTTCCATGAACTCGCGGTTTTGTTTAAAGCCCGGCAAGACGCCGACCAGCTTGTACCAGTTAAACAGGTTATAATACACGCGGCCGTCCAGGGAACCCAGCATATAGCTTAAGTACGAGTCCATGTCCTTGATGATGTCGTTGGGAACCCCCAGGACTTCACAGAACTGCACATAGACGGCCTTGTAGTTTCTTAGAGCAAAGCTAAAACTCAATGGCGACGTCAATCCACCATAGGACTCGATGATGTTCGAGTTGTCCCACAGATTCGGATAACCAATCAGATCCTGATCAAGGCTTGTGACCGGACGGGTTTGCAGAATATAGATTTTGCCACCTTCCACGGCCCATTCGATATCCTGAGGGCGGTGGTATTGTTCCTGAATTTTCTGCCCCAGGCGGTACAGGCCATTCATTTCCTCAGAGCTTAAAGAGGCGGTGTTCACTTTATCCGCGCTGACCGGTTTCATTTCGCAATGACCGGAAGCGGACTTTTTCATCATCTCTTTTTTCTCGACCAGTTCTTCGCGCAGCATTTTTCCGCTTTTGGCATCAAGCCAGAATGAATCTGCATCCAAAGCCCCGGAAACAAGTCCTTCGCCCACGCCATACACCGAGGAAACAACGAAGGTGTCGGTTTTTTTCGCCACCGGGTCACAGGTGAACAAAACACCGGACTTATCCGGGTCAATCATGCGCTGAAGAACCACCGACACCGAGATTTTTTTAAGATCAATTTTGTTTTCCAGACGGTACACCAGACCGCGTTCAGAAAACGCCGAAGCCCAGCACTGACGAATGTATTTCAGAATGTCGGATTTGCCAGAAACATACAGATAGCTTGAAAGCTGTCCGGCAAAAGAATGCGACAGACTGTCTTCGTCCGCGGCGGAAGAACGCACGGAAAAGACCTTGTCGGACCCCAGGGACTGCAGGGCTTCTTCCAAAGAGGATTCCACCGTCGCCGGCAGGGGAGTCGATTCAAACAGATTTAAAACTTCTTTTTCCGCCAGAGCGGGGGTTAGCTCCTGACGAAGCAGGCGGTCCAAAATACCTTCCAGACGGGCTTTCACGTCAGCGGACTGCAGGAACTCATGGAAGTAGCGTTTGCCGAAAACCACCCATTCAGGAACCGGTAAACCGGCCTGGGACATCAGATAAAGATTAAAGCCTTTACCACCGGCTTCGTTCTTTGCAAAAAACAGGGTCGATTTGGGGGTGACAAGCATGGTTAAACTCCCAAGATACATATAAGGATGATGTAGTGAACAAGCAGATAAACGCCGCTGATATTTCTAAAGAAGGCTGCCGTCTTGCGTGATTTACGCAAAAGATAGGCAAGGCTCACGGCCACATACACCGTCAAAGCAATCGGTGGCCACAGGTTCGGATGCAGGAAATAAATCAAAGCCACACCCAAAACCGCCTGACTGATTGAAAGGGCCCAGGCTCCGGTGCATCCAAAAATATTGGAATAGCTGGGAACATGGTCGCGCTCTTCTTCCGGGGCGAAGGTCTTTCGGGCAAATTCAAACAGATTGAAAAAGAACCAGTTCATCAAAAAGAACAAACCGTGTTCGGTCTTCAGCTCGGTCAGTTCCATGCCGGTCATGGCAATACCCGCAGACAATCCCAGCAAAGCACTCACAAAAGTGTGAGACACCGCATACGTCGTCAGATGCGGGCGCAGCAGATCCCCGATGAAAAACTCTTCGTACATCATCAGGCTGTAGCCAATGGCAATGGCGTGAACCAGGAACGGCGAAAGCCCCAAAGAACCAGCGATCACCAGTTCCAGCACGATCAGAACCAACAGCGCTTTTTTGACCTGCGCCACGGACAAAACCCCGCGCGCCAGCGGGCGGGTGGGGTTGACCTTCAGGTCGACTTCATAGTCCTTGATTTCATCAAACAGGCGCATGCGGAAAAAGAACGATAGCAGCAGTACAAAGACCACGGCGAAGCGGGACCAGTTCCAGTCCTGCTCAAGCGTTTTAGTCAGGTACAACCCATTGGCCCATGAGAACAGGAATATCATGGGCACATAAGAGGCCGGACTGAATCTTTCTTTGACCAGTATCCACCACTTAGCCAATGACAACTCCCGGTTCTTTCAACTGGTCACGCAGCACTTTGTATTCCACTTTGGAATGGTGGCGCGGATCCATGGGAACCTTGTTGACGAATTTGATCTCATCCACCGGAATTTTATTTTTCTCAAAGACACGCTGGATTTCTTTTTTCGCAGCGGCAAAATCAAAGATAGCCGCGTCGATGCCTTCTTTCAGTTCGACTACAGCATAGGTGGCCTGACCGAGCTTCGCATCATCCATACCCAGGAAGGCACAGCGATACGTAAAGTCCATACGCTTTAACAGAACTTCGGCCCGAACCGGGAAATAGTACCTGCCGGCGCGTTCGATGGCGTTGTTCACCCGGCCCACGATCCATAGGTTCTTGTCGGGATCGATGTAAGCCAGATCGCCTGTGCGGTGCCATACGCGGTTTTTTTCATCCATGATCTTCGTTGTTTTGAAGGCCTCGGGATTATTGTAATAGTCGCGGCAGACGTGGTCCCCGGTACAGATGAATTCACCCACTTCACCATTGGCAACCTCGATCTGGGACCATGGGGCGTCCTTCAGTTCGATGGGACCATCTTTGATACGGATGAAGCGATAGTCGATGTCTTCACTGATATGACCGACGTTCACGCCTTCCTCGATGATTTCAGGATCGGTGATATTGCTTTCTTTCAGCATGTCGCGGCCTTCAATATGGGCCATCGGCTCTGCTTCCGTCGATCCATACAAAATCCACAGGTCAGTTTGCGGCGCGATTTCATAGAATGCTTTGACGTCATCCTTGGAAATCGGCGCCCCACCGGTCACCACTCGGCGCAGTCCGGTCAGCTGAATGTTGTTCTCTTTACAGAACTTGGCTACACCCACCAGCATACTTGGTGACAGGGTCGTGCAGTTGATATTTTCATGCATAATTTGACACGCCAGCAAAGCCGAATCATGAGCGGCCGGAGCCGCCAGATTCAATGCTGGCAAGATGGTGGTTACGCCGGAGGCCAGGTTGTTCAGACTGAAAATCGGGAAGGCCGGCATGTCCTTGTCTTTCTCGGTGTACGGAATCACGTGAGAAAGTGCATGGTGCTGGGCCGACAGGAATCGGTGAGTGCGGTTGGCACCCTTGGGTTTTCCTGTGGATCCCGTTGTGAAAGTGATCAAGGCGGTGAATTCACTTTCCACCGGCTCAATTGGGGAAGGTTCTGCTTTCAGCAGCTCTTCAAATTTGTGCGTGAACTTGTCGCCGGGGCCGTAAAGAACACGGATCGGCATGGACTTGAATTCGGGGACTTGTTCCACCAGATCAAACGCCATTTTGAAGCTGATCATGGCTTTCGGGCCCACGCATTCTGCGGAAGCGCCCAGATGGTGACTGCGCGCCCAGGAATCCAGGAACACGGCAATGGCACCAATACGCTGAACCGCAAACATGGCGGTGTACATGTCCAGACTCATCGGCAGGAAGATGATGACCCGGTCGCCTTTTTTAATGCCGATGTCCATCAGACCTCGCGCAAACGAGTTGATGCGGGCGGCGAAGTGGCGATAGGTGATTTCATCGTGTTTGATGGGGGTTTTGGGATCCCCATTCCACTGCGCCAAAGCTTGCGGATTGGCCCAGCGTAAAGCCACGCGTTCCGGGAATTCGCGCAAGTGTTTTTCCATGTAGGTGATGACGTTGTTTCTTCCGTCTTCACCTGGATAATAACCGATCTTGCTGTCCGGGGTTGAAGCACTGCTGCTGGCTTCCGTCGTCAGAATTTTCAAAATGTCCTGAACGTGAGACCACAGCAGACCATGTCCCGCATTGTCGACATGGACAATCTTGTGGGACGGGTATTTAGAGACGATTTCATTCTGTGCCTGATCCTGGCTGATCTTGTCCTGGCGGCCATAGATCACCGTCACGGGGACCTTGCAGACGTCACCGGCAGACCACGGATGGGCTTCCATTTTCATTTTGTTGGAAACGGTTTTTTGCCACAGCTTCCAGTCCTGCAGGCGTTCTTGAACCTTGGCAAGATAGGGAAGGGCATCGGCTTTCAGGGGATGAATCAGATCAGCGAAGAAGCCGTCTTTGGATTTTGTATGACTGGATTGGATCAACTTGTCACCAAGAACGGGCAACTGCAAAAGCCCCTTGGCAACAGCCGACAAAGGACGCTCGGGTTTTATGTAAGGGGTGACCAGCACCACCTGTTCCACATAGTCCTGATACTTTGGCAGGGATTTCAAAATACGATAGCCGCCCCAGGAATGACCCAGCAGAATTTTTTTGGATTTATCCTGAGTCAGCAGGCGGATCCATTCCTCGCTGTCAGCTTCAACTGCCAGCAGTCGGTAGGCGTTGGGATCCAGACTCTTTTGCAAAAGGCTCCAGTCCTCGGGATGGCCGGGGTTTCCGTGCAGAGCAATGATGGTTTTCATATTCTGACTCCTTTTGAACGAAGCCGGTAAAAATCACGCAAGCGTGGATTGCTTCTGTAAACCGTTCTTTCAGTTTTCTGGTTCTCAAGACCCTGAATCTTACCTTGGGAGGCGAACTCCTGAAGGATCTGCGAGGCTGCTTTTGCTTCGAATGACGCTCCAAGATCCAGGGACTTTAGATAATCCTTTTTATCGGAGGGAACTTCCACGACCTTTAGCAAGGCGCCGTCATCCAGTTTCGAGGTCATTTCATGAATGGAAAATCCTGCCGGGGTGTCTAAAAGATGGGCCCAAAAGTCACACATCAAACCACGCTGATCCGGCAGCAGGCCGTGATGGATGTTCAAACATCCCATTTTGGGAACGGCCAGCAGCTTCTTTTTAAAGAATGAACGGGTGCGTGCATTCAGAATCAGATCCGGTTGCAGGCGTTCCAGCAGGGCCAGGGATGTGTCGGAATTGATGTCCTTGATGACGTAGACCTTTTTCCCGGCGGCTTCATAGGCCTGCTGCTTTCGTTTCAGCGAGTTGTCGAAAAAGTTTTTTAGCAGCTGCCAGCCCATGCGGGGGGCGGCAAGAGTCAGTATCAGCAGGAATGCTTTAACCAGAATATCCCAACTGCGGTTGTCGATAATGACAAGAGCCTCGATATGAGGCTCTTGCGCCAACGGCAGCGTCAGCTTGTCATAGTTGTGCGGAACAAATGTCACCGCGGAGGTGACCAGCAGTGTTCTCATAGATAGAGCTCTTCGATTTTTTCCTTATAGCGCTGATCCAGCACTTTTCTTTTCACTTTCAGGGACGGAGTTAATTCGCCGCCTTCCACCGTGAATTCGTTGGGCAGAATGATGTATTTTTTAATGCTTTCAAAGCTTGCCAGCTGGGTGTTGGTTTCAGCCACGGCCTTTCGGATAAGTTCCGCCACGAACGGGGACTGCACCAAAGAATTCCAGTCGGAATAATTGATTTGTTTTTCCTTGGCCAGATTTTCAACTGTCGGGCGATCCAGCGTGACCAGGGCCACAATGTATTTTTTCTGATCGCCATGGACCAGAACATTGGCGATATATGGCGACAGACTTAGCAGTCCTTCCAGACGCTGTGGAGCCACGTATTTACCACCCGCAGTTTTAATCAGGTCCTTTTTGCGGTCGGTGATTTTCAAGTCACCACCTGGCAGGATTTCGCCAATGTCGCCGGTGTGGAACCAGCCATCGGTGAAAGCCTCTTTGGTGGCTTCAGGATTTTTGTAGTATTCCTTCATCACCTTGTCGCTTTTAACCATGATCTCGCCGTCTTCCGCGATTTTCAGCTTCACTTCGCCAATCGGGCGGCCCACACTGCCAAATTTGTAATTGAATGGAGTGTTCACCGTGATAGCGGCCGTTGTTTCAGTCAGGCCATAGCCTTCCAGAATCAGCACACCAGCGGCGTGGAAGAACAACGCAATTTCACGAGGGATCGGTGCGCCACCACTGATGGCAAAGCGCAGACGGCCTCCGAATGCCGTGGGGATTTTGTCCAGAACAAGTTTTTTCGCCAGTTCGTATTTCACCAGCAGATCCAGGGGCAGAACCTGACCACTCATTTTGTAGTCGCCCACTTTGGTGCCGACTTCCAGAGCCCAGTTGAAGATTTTCATTTTCAGCGGCTGGGTTTGAATCTGTGCGGTGACTGCAGCATAAATTTTTTCAAAGATGCGGGGAACCGACATCAGGAAGGTCGGACGAACCTCTGTCAGATTGCCGCGCATTTTTTCCAGGCTTTCCGCGAATGCCAGGGTGAAGCCGATATAGGCATGACCCCAGTGTTCGATGCGACCCAAAATATGTGCATAAGGCAGGAAGGACAGGGATGTGTCCGCTTCGGTGGCGCCACATAGCGGGAAAGCTTCGCTGACTTCGCTGATCGCCTGAAGGTGAGTCATCACCACGCCTTTCGGGCGACCGGTGGTTCCGGAAGTGTACAAAATAGTGGCGATATCTTCCTGGGTCAAAGAAGCGCAGAGTTCCTGGAACTGACTTGGGTGTTTTGCCAGATAGTCTTTACCCATCTGCAAAAGTTTCGGCCACGTGATCGCCTCCGGGTTCGGGCAGGTTTCGTCAAAGACGATGACCTTTTCCACTTTCGGGCATTTTGCCTTCACGGACTCGAACGTTTTTAAAGGTCCGCGGCTTTCGCAGATAAGAATGCGGGATTCAGAGTTGTTCAGAATGTATTCCACATCATCAGCGGTGTTGTTCTGATAGATTGGAACAGTGATGGCCTTAATGCCAAAGATGCCCAGATCGGTCGTAGACCATTCCAGGCGGGTGTTCGCCATGATGGCCACGCGGTCACCGGGTTTGATTCCCAAAGACAGCAGGGCGCAGCCGACAGCTTCGATGTCCGAATAGTATTCGTTCCAGCTTTTTTCTTTCCAGGAGTCATTGACTTTGTATTTAACAGCCACGTGATGAGGACTGCGACTGCGCATGCTTAGAATGGAATGACCCAAAGTGGTGGGCTTCGTCATGATGAAAACTCCTGGTTGCCGTAACTTTGCGACGAAGTGATTATTTCAGATATAAATCTACAATTTTTCTCTGGTCTGCCGGAACCGTAATTGTGGTTTCTGCAGAGAGTCCTGTCGTCTTGTTTCTAGCCTGTATTTTGACACCAACTTCAGCCTGAATCAGATAAGCGTCACCGCTTGGCTTGATGCTGACTGGAACACCGGCAATGCGAAGTTCCGGATTAGCGCCGCCGTTGACGATGTTGATAATCAGGGAAGCCACTCTTGGAAGTCGTTGCAGAGTTCCAGTGAAAGAGTACGCCTCGTAAGTTGGAGTGATGGTTGTCACCAGATCCGTGTAACCTTCCTTCACCAGTCGCAGACTGTAAGGAGTGTTGGCTTTCACGGTCTTGCGCACCGGTGTGAATTCACCCGTGTCGTTGCCATCGATCACCACGCGGGCACCGCCCGGATTGGAATAGATGGTCACAGTGTATTCCGGAGAAGTCGCAGCCAGTTCAGTCTGTTGCATGGTGCCGGCAGCCTGGGCATTGCCCGTGTTGGCCGGTTTCGGTGTCAGGCCTGCTGTCGTGCCGGATTTACCCGGAGATTTTTTTGCAACGAAATTGGTGTAACCCCACCACAAGCCCACAACAACCAGCAAAGCACCCACGGCTTTCATCGCAAGGCCGGTGATGTCTTCCATGGAAGAACTTGGCGCCGGTCTGCCGATGGACGTGCGTGTTCCCATCGGGGAAACGCTGGAAGGAGTGCGAGTCATGGTGCCCGGGCCCGAGGCAAAAGTGCCTGTAGCCGACGTGCGGGTTTGTGTGATGTTGGTGTCTGTTGCGCCTGGAACCTTCGGCATGGAAGGTTTTGGTGGCGTTTTCAGATTGTCCAGGTTCACACGAATATCAGTGGAGGTGTCCAGATCCAGACGCTCTTCGCCTTCGGCTGCTTCCGCGGGAGGGGCATAAGCCGGAGGACGTTGAGGTGTGCGCATGTCTGTCTGAGTGACAATGGTTTTGTCTTCAGAAACCGGCTGCGCCTGAATCTTGGCGAATTCAACCAGCTTGCGACGCTGCTCAAGGAAGGCTGCCGAGAAGGCGTTCTTCATGAACACGCTGAAGTCGTGCGGGGAGAACTCTGGATACTGAGTATTAAGGAAACGGTTCAGATCACGGTGGAATGCCGCCGCAGTCTGATAACGCAGGCTTTTGTCTTTCGCCAGCGCCTTGTTCACAATTCTTTCCAGTTCCGGTGGAACGGAAGGATTGATCTTTCTGATGGAAGGCACCTGACATTCACGGATCTTGCGCAGGATCGCCGCTTCACTGTTGGAAGTGAACAGACGGTCGTTGGCCAGAAGCTCCCACAGGACGATACCCATAGAGAAAATATCCGTGCGCGGGTCGATGGACTGACCATCTGCCTGCTCAGGGCTCATGTAACCGTATTTACCTTTAAGAGTACCGGCTTTGGTGGCTTCCATCTGCGTTTCCGCTTTGGCGATACCGAAGTCGATGATCTTCACTTCACCTTCAAAGCTGACCATGATGTTCTGCGGACTCATGTCACGGTGAACGATGTTCAGTGGTTTGCCGGTGGTGCCATCGATGCAACGGTGAGCGTGGTCAAGACCAGCCGCGACCTCTTTGATCATGTATACGATCTGCTCGATGGTGAATTGAGTGTTGGTTTTCTTAAGCTCATTCAGAATCTGGCGAAGGTTGCGGCCTTCGACGTATTCCATGACAAGGAAGAACTGAGCTCTTTCGACCCCGAAATCGTAAATTGAGACAACGTTCCCGTGATTCAGATTCACGGCGATCTTTGCCTCTTCCTTGAACATCTCAATAAAGTCCTGATGATCGGAATATTGGGGAAGAATGCGCTTG
Organism: Bdellovibrio bacteriovorus str. Tiberius; assembly: GCF_000317895.1. Classification (NCBI taxonomy): domain Bacteria; kingdom Pseudomonadati; phylum Bdellovibrionota; class Bdellovibrionia; order Bdellovibrionales; family Pseudobdellovibrionaceae; genus Bdellovibrio; species Bdellovibrio bacteriovorus. Next base: position 3,258,512 of record NC_019567.1, on the reverse strand, counting down.
ATTGCGACGAACTTATTGACGCCCACTGCGCCTGTGGATTTAGAAAGATACACTTCCGCCATACCGCCGGCGGCGAGTCTCTCTAGAAGAATGTATTTTCCGAACTGTTCCACAGCTTGAGACATGAAATCATGTTCCCCTTTGAGAAGACTATCGGTAAAATAAAAATAATCCTTAAGGAGTTTCAAATATGAAATGGATTGGACTGACCGGAGGTATAGCCTGTGGCAAGAGCACGGTCAGCAGAATGCTCCGAACTTATGACATTCCGGTGGTGGATGCTGATGAAATTGCCAAGGAAGTCGTGAAACCGGGCTCTGCTGGACTTAAGTCCGTCATACAAGAGTTCGGTCCAGAGTTTCTGACTGCCGAAGGGGCCCTGGATCGGCGCAAACTTGGGCAGAAGGTCTTCGGACATCCCGAGCTCTTGCACAGGTTGGAAGCGATCACTCATCCCTTGATCCGCGAGGAAACCCGCCGCCGCCGCCGTCTGCACGAGGACATGGGGCACAAGCTTGCCATCTATGATATCCCATTGTTGTTTGAGACCCGCGCCAAGGATCAGTTTGACGGTGTAATTGTTGTGGCCTGCACGAAGGAACAGCAAAAAGAGCGTTTGCGCCGCCAGAACTGGAGCGAGGATGAAATCGAGATGCGGATTGCGTCCCAGATTCCCATTCAGTTCAAAGAGCAGCAGGCGGACTTTGTTCTGCACAACAACCGCGACGAGCAGCATTTGCTGCGCGAAGTGGACCGGTTGTTGAAATGGCTGGAAGAGCTAAAAAATCAGAATTGAAAGTTATAACCGAACTGGGCATAGATATCCGGCCCGGTCACTGAAAACCCGGTGCCGACTTCGCCGGTGAACGTTTCGCCAGCACCGATCCCGGCATGCACACGCCAGCGGCGGATTTCAATCAGACCTGTCACACCATCTGAAGATTCCAGATAGGCATTGCCGCCCAGACGCGCGTAAGGCAGATAACGGTCTTCTTCCACGAAGTACCAGCGGTGGCCCAATCCCACTCCGAGGAATTCCTCTGTGTTATAGGAAAGTTCATAGTCCCAGGCCGGCAAAGGGGACTGTTTCAGCAAAGCAAAGCGCACTGCCAGATAAGGGCCTTGGGCCCATTCATCACGCTCCAGGTAATTTCCGCTCTGATATCCGACGGCAGTCTGAATCAGAAATTCTTTGCGTTCTGCAAAATCTGAGACTTTCACAGATGCCAGATCCGCGTCGTCCTCGCCTGAAAGCGGGGAGGTTTCTAAAGTGGTCGTTGTTGTGGGAGCTGCCATGCTCTGAACTGAACTCACGACCAAGGTCAAAAAAAGGAGGCTAAGAAAAACTCGCATAAGACAAAGTATAAATTATGTCTACAATCAATGGTAAGAATTTTGGAGGCAAAATTTATGTTCAATAGAGGATTCCTGTTCCTCGCGGGCCTGTCTGCGATGATCACCACTGTATCTGCGCAGGCTGAAAGCGTCAGCACCACCATTCACCATCACTATCAGGCGCCTCGGGCCCTGGGGATGGGTGACGCCTTCGTGGCGGTTGCCAATGATTATTCGGCGATGTTCTATAACCCGGCAGGTCTGGCTCGTCGTGAAGACGGTCAAATCAATCTGTCTTTGACGGCGGGTGGAACGCCAGGGGCGATGGATTTCTACAATGAATATTCGGACATTGAAAAAAGCAATCAATCAGAGCAGCAGAAGCAGCAAGCTTACCTTGAGTTGATTGAAAAGAACTATGGTGAAGTCTATTCCATGCGAATTGCTCCGATGGAGGGCTTCTGGGTTCGTCCAAACTGGGGGATCGCGTTGATCCCTGCGGATGTTTCTTTGGAAATGGCGATGCACCAGCAGTTGGGTCCAACTATCAATACGACGGTGTATGCGGATACAACACTGGCACTTTCCTATGCTGATGACGTCAAAGGTGTGGACCATGGACGTCTGTCCTGGGGTGTGACGGGTAAATTTGTGAACCGTGGATTCTATAGCCGTCCTATCAGTGCCGTGGATCTTTCAACTGGTGACGAGATCATCAAGAAAGAGGACCTGCTGGAAGGTTACACGATTGATGCCGACATCGGCTTCCTGTGGACTCCGGAATTACCGGATTCAGGTTTGTGGTCAGTGCTTCGTCTGGCCAGCCCGACTGTGGGTTTGGTTGTTCGTAACGTGGCTGAAACCGGCTTTGGTTCTTCATTGAAGTTGTTGAATAAAGAAGGTCAAAACGGCGAGCCGGAAAAGCTTTACCGTGTTGTCGACATCGGAACGCGCTGGGAATACCCAAGCATGTGGATCTTTGGCGGTCGCGGCGTTTTGGATGTGCGTGATCTGGGACACCCTGATTTCAACTGGAGAAAAGGTGTTCACTTGGGCTTTGAGTTCGACTGGACTGTTTCCACCTGGTGGAAAGGTCATTATCGCGTGGGTTTGAAAGAGGCCTTCTGGACAGCGGGTATTTCCGCGGAGCTGGGGATCTTTAATTTGGATTTCGCGTCTTACGCGGATGACGTCGGAACCCGCAACACTCCGGTGGAAAGCCGCGTGTACATGACCCGTCTCAACCTCGACTTCTAAAACTGAAATTCAGATCTGGAAAAAGCAAAACGGCCCTAAAATGGGCCGTTTTCTATTTTGCTGCAAAGCTTATGCAAAAGTAAGCAGGTACCTTTTGCGATTATGGGGTTGGATTCCATTGAGCTAGCAGGGCTTGGCCGATGGCTGAAATATCCGCGGTGGATATGTCAATGCCAGCTGTAGCAGCCGCTTGGTTGATGTCACCACAGATGTCTGAGTTGGCGTTGTTAGTGCCACCACAAGTGACTGAGTATACAGTCTGAATAGAGGAGCCGATAGCTTCTACGGCCTCAATCGCGGCACTTGAGTTTGGGTTGGCGAGAATGTCACTAATGGCATTTTCAATTGCCGCTGGATCGCACGAGGAGATGTCGCTTCCGTCACAGGAACCCAAGTTTAGGGAGTTCGCTGCATTTGAAAGAGCTGTGGCGCTTTTCGCCATTGCTCCTATCAATGCCAGACCTTTTTGGCCGGATTGATTGCAATAATTGGCTGTGTTGTTGGCTAGTACGACATCGTCAAAACTTAGCGCCGTTAGCATGTCTGTTGGACCGCCGCCTTCACTGATCGCAGTCAGGGCCGAGGACAGATTGGCAGCCGAAGTGATACCGGAAGAGATAAACCCGGCAGCACATCTTAATGTATAAGCGTTAGGGGAGGTGATGCCGTTGATCTTGCTCATGCAGGCATTGGCAGAGGCGGCATCTCGCGCTTCGTCCAGGCAGAACTGGGCTTCGGCGATCATGTCTTTTTCAGTTTGTTCACCCTCACATCCCGTGAGAATAGCTGCGCTCAATCCTAGAATCATAGTTGCGATTTTCTTCGAAAACATCCTGGAAACTCCTTGGTCTAAAGTACAGAGAACTTATCGGATTTCTTCGGGCGGCCTTAACTCGCAAATGACATTGATCGTGAATTCGTAACGAATATGTAAGCAGGACCTTTGAATGTATTTTTCTGAAACGTCTCAATGTGATCCCCTGATCGACCGATAAGCATAATGACTTGTTTCGACTTCTTATTAACGAGGTATCTATGAAAAGGATTTTGTGGATAGCGCTCATTCAAATAGTTCTGTTGATGGTGTTCACACCGGATGTGAACGCTCGTGCGCGCCAAAATTTTTATAGCGGTGTCCGCTGCCTGGGAATGGGCGGTGCCTGCCTGGCTGTAACCAATGATGAAACAGCTTTGCTGGTGAATCCCGCGGCTTTGGGTAAGCTTCGTGATTTCTATGGAACCATTTTCGATCCAGAGATCGAATTCGGTTCTGAAACTCAAGGCTTCTATGCGGATTCTTCGTTCTCAAATCCTTACAGTCTGGAAGATGTGCTGGGGGCTTTGGAAAAAAACCGCAATATGCCTTACCACGCCAAGCTTCAGGTGTTTCCGTCGTTCGTGGGCAGAAACTTTGGTGTGGGTATTTATGGAAATTACACTTTGGATGCGATGATGTCTGATGATGGCACCACCGTGGATGCCTATTATCGCAATGACCTTGCCTTCGTTCTGGGTTTCAACTTCCGCTTCTTCGACGGGCGGGTGAAACTGGGGTTCAACACCAAGCTGATCAGTCGCGTGGAAGTCGATGATCCGGCTCTGTCGGCGACGGGTCCGATGGACTATGACTCTATCGCCAGTGAAGGCGTGGGCCTTTCAACAGATGTTGGTTTGATTCTGGCGGCTCCGTGGAAAATGATTCCAACAATTTCTGCTGTGGTTCGTGATGTGGGTGGAACCAGTTTCGATCAGGCACATGGTGTCCGATTAGACACAGCCAACCGTCCCAATTTGGTGAAGCAGGACATTGATGTCGCAGCAGCAATCTTTCCGATTCATTCTAACTACGTTCGCTCTGCATGGACTGTAGAGTACCGTGGTTTATTAACATCAGGGGATGAAGAGGACAAAGCCAAATTGATCCACGGCGGTCTCGAATTGAACTTCGGGGATGTGGTTTTTGCCCGTGCCGGATATAATCAAAGATATTGGACCGCTGGTATGGAGCTCGCCTCCGAAAGCTTTCAGTGGCAGTTTGCCACCTACGGCGAAGAAGTCGGCACCGCAGATGCACCCAAAGAAGACAGACGATACACCGTCAAGTTCGCATACCGGTTTTAAGGATGAAGCATGAAATGTGTTAAACAAGCTTTCATAATTCTACTGAGCCTGGTTCTGACCACTTCCTGTGCGCAGCCCAATCTGCTGACGGATGTCTCTGATACCGATTCAGACGATGCGCTTTATTATGAAGCCAAGAAAAAGCTTGATGCCCTTGAATGGGACGAAGCTATTGATATTATCGAAAATCAGTTGTCGCCAACTTATGCTGCGAAAGTCAGTGTGAAAGAAACGCTGGCCGGAGCTTATGCCGGAAAATGTGGTTTCACTTTCGTGGATATCATCAGCGGGATGCAAAACAGTCCGTCAGCGAATATTTTTCCGTTCTTTGTTTCCATCTTTGGTGGCAACACCCTGGATACCGCGTCCTGTGATCAGGCGATTTCTATTATCTCAAGCCTGGGAACAGTTTTGCAGCGTACTCAGGATCAGAATCTATTTATGACCATTCTGGGTATTGCCCGCATCGGAACAACGATCAGTGCGAAACTGGATCCGACGAATGATGGCGTGGTGGATGGCGTTTACAATACCAACTACAGCGTCTGTCATAACTATTCCGGTGCTCCGGGTACTGCGACAGCCACTGACGGGTGGGCGCAGCCGGGCCCAAGCCCGCAGAATCCTCTTTCGATTCCCGCTCCGGTGGTGGCACCAACAAGATCCATCACTGACACTGAAGCCAAAAAGGTTGCTTCAGGCATCGGTTTGATTTTCGAAAACATCTCTGCGCTGGCTTCCGTCCTGTCCGGGGACAACTCCACTTTGACGGCGTTGCAAGATGCTTTAGAGCAGTGTGAATCCGTAGCCGGTGCAGGCAACTGTACAGCCACCAATGAAGCTGCCGTGGGGCCTGAACTGCTTTATACCATTCGTGTTCTGATGGACACCAATGGCATGGGCTTTGGCGCCTGTGATCCAACCAAAGTTTATCCCGATGCAGCCGCGTGCTGTCCTCGACTGAAAATACCGGGGTTCTGATGATGAAGTTCCTGGCGTCTTTCATTCTTGTGCTTCTGGGGTTGCCGGTACAGGCGCAAGAGATCAATCAAATGTATCGTCCTATCCGTTCCATGGGGATGGGGGGCACGATGCTGACCACAGTTCATGGATCAGAAGCTCTGTTTTCGAATCCGGCCGCGATGGGAAAAATCGAAGGTCTTGATATTCATCTTTTGAGTGTGGGCCTTGGTGGCAGAACTCCGACTAAAGAGGATCTGGACGCCATCGAAGACATCGATGGGGATGATCCGTCCACTTACAATGGGTTGTTCGGTCGTCGTCTGCATTTCCTGGGAACGGGCAGTGCTGCCATTGCGTTGCCTTATATCGGCTTTGGCTATTACACCGACTATACTCTTTCGCTGGAGCTGCATAATCCCGGATATCCCGAATTTACGACCTACTTCCGCAACGATTCGGCTTACTATGTCGGTGGCGCATATCCACTGGGTCCGAAAACCTTCCTGGGACTGGCGCTGAAGCGTGTGAACCGCTGGGGCGGGGACGTGCAAGAGCTGGGTCTGACGACCGTGGCGAACGCCAGTGACATCAACGCCATCATGGATCAGTTTGAAAACAAGGGCACGGGCTATGGCGTGGATCTCGCAATTCTGACCCAGGCAGATACTCCGCTAAATCCAACACTGACAGTGGTATGGAAAGATGTGGGTAGCACGGCCTTTGAAAAGACCGCGGGGGCAGAGGCGCCTTCGCACATTCCTCAGAATCTGGGGGCCGGGGTTTCTTTGGGCTTTGATCTTCCGGGGCTTGACTGGATTGTGGCGCTGGAAGGTCAGCACCTTTTGGATCCGGACATTCAGATCGGTAAAAAACTGCATCTGGGGACCGAGATTTCAATTCCGTTCCTGGATATCCGCGCCGGTATTAATCAGGGGTATTTCTCCTATGGTGCGGGCTTTGATTTCTTTATTTTCCGTCTTGATGCTGCAAGTTACACAGAAGAGCTGGGTGTCTATCCGGGTCAGAGTGCTGACAATCGCATCATGGTGGGCCTCAGCATTGATTTAAGCTTTGATGCTAACTTCAAATTCACGGATAATAGCGGCAAGAAGAGAAAACTGAAACAACGCCGGTAATCCTGAATGCTGAAAGTAATTTCCATTGAAAGTAGATCTCAGATTTCTGAGATCTTCGCTAATTACAATCCCCGCGAGCAATCCTGGCTCGTGTCGGATCTGCGCACTAAATTTGAGCTTCAGCAAAAAATCCTGGGCCGTGATGGCCAGTACATCGATGAATCCGTCCTGCGTGCCAGTGACCTGTGGAAGATGCTGCTTAAGCGTCTGGATCCGGGGCTTCGTCTGGTCAGTGATCCATTTGCCAGATCTCTTCTGCGCACGATCATGGATGAACACGCCGAAGTTTTGGGCGTGAATTCCTCGGCCGAAGACACGGTGTTCAGCTACATCGATCAGATGGCGGCAGTGATCTTTCACCCGGAAGGCACAGCTCGCTTGACGGAATGGTTTGAAAGTCACCCTGAAGCCATGAACCGCTGGAAAGAATGGTATCTGCGCGCGCGTTTCTGTGCGCTGAAGCTGCTGCAGGAACACCGTGTGATCACGGCGGACTGGATCACTGCGTACCTGCAAAACTTCAATGACCTGGAAAGAGTCTGGAATATGCCATTGATCGTGGATCTCAGCGGTGAGATTACGCGCGTGGAAGCCGAGATTCTGCAGGTGCTTTCCCGTTCTGTTGATGTCGTGGTGCTGGAGCCAACACCGGCCTGGCGTGCCGACTTCCATTTCCTGTTAAGACCGTATGAAGATTTGCGAGCCATGAGCACCGGGGTGCAAAAGCTTCCGGCGGTGGTGCGTGGTGAAAAGAAATCAGAAGTTCTGCGCTTCTCAGGCATGCTCGCTGAAATCAAACACAGTGTCGGTCAGGTCCGTCAGTGGCTGGATCAGGGTATCGTCGCGGAAAATATCGCCGTTATTGCGCCGGACATTGAAACCTACTGGCCCGTGCTTCAGGCTTATTTGGCTGAGGAAGGCATTCCTGTTCAAAAAGACATCACTCACAAAGCGCAAAGCCTGCCTTCAGTGACCCGCTGGCTGGCGCTGCTCAGATCCAAAAGCGGCCGACTGTCGACTTCAGATCTTGAGATTTCGTTCTTTGAAAAAGAAGAAGCCCAGCAGCTGCGCTATGAGGAATTCCGGTCCCTGTTTAAAAGTCTGTATGTGAACGAGGATCTTGCGCGCAATGAAATCGTGCACAAGGTCTTCTTCGAACAGATGGATCTAGGGGGATTCTTAAAGCGTGATGAATTTGTTGCGAAAGCTTTGTTATCCTGGAATTCCGATGAAACAGATATCGTGCAGGTCGTGTTGCGCGAACTTTTGCAAAACGCCGTGGCCGGAACGTCCCTGACCTGGAAGGAATGGCTGAGCTACCTTGAAAGCATCGTCGCTGCCAAGGAATACACTTTGGAAAAAGGCGAGCCTCGCGGGATCATGGTGACGAAGCTGATGTCGGCACACAGTGAAAAAGCCCGTCGTCGTATTTTCGTGGGTTTGACTGATGAAGCTTTGAAGGGTCGCAACAAGACCCAGCTTTCGGGACAAGACTATTTTGAACTAGCCAAAGACATTGGTTTCTATCTGGACAATCCGGATCAAAGCGATCTGGAGTTTGAACTGCGCCTGTTGGCAGAAGCTGAAAGTGATGAAGACCTTTATTGCTTCGGCGCCACGGACTTGAGCGGTTCCCTGTGTTCACCGGCCACTTTCTGGATGAGCTTGCAAGGCGAGCATGAAAAACTGACCGTGCCATTGGAAACCCGCTGGGATGAACTGCAACATTCCACTCAGCGCGGGGAGCGCCCTCTATTGGCCGGAAGAAAAGACCTGGTCGAACAAAGAATCCTTCAGGATCTGGGGAAAGTTCCCTTTGCCACAATTACATCACCCGAATTGCCACGTATTTCGGCGTCGGCGGTGGAAAGCTTCCTGGAGTGTCCGTTTATCTTCGCGGCACAAAGATATTTCAAATTAAAAGACCTGCCGGATGTTGATCTGGACGTGGATCACCGCACGCGCGGGCAGTTAGCCCACGCCATTTTCGAAAAACTGACAATCGAACCCATGCGTTTTGACTGGAAGGTTGAAGAGCTAGATCAGTTGCTTGAAACCGTGCGGGTTGAAAAGAAGCTGGTGTTTGCAGACGAGCGTCTGTGGACTCCGCTAAAAAAGAAGCACATTCAACTGGGTCTGCGCTTCCTGGATTTTGAAAAACGCTGGCGTGAAGAGTTCAAGAAAACCCGCACTGTCGGACGTGAAAAACGTTTTGAATTCTATCTGGATCCGCAATCGGGGGATATTTCCACCGAGGCTCGTGACAACTGCTTCCGCATTTCAGGTCAGATTGACCGTATCGACAGTGATGGCGGCAAGCAACTGGTGGTGGTTGACTATAAAAGTTCCTCGGGCGGGATTTCTGCCCATGGCTCTTGGCTGAAAAACCATGAATTGCAGCTGTTGTTCTATATGTGGGTTCTGGAAAAGGGCCTTGTGCAGGATGTGCAGGGTGAGGTCATTGGCTTGTTCTATTATGTTTTCAGAAATTTTGAACGCAAGGGCTTCAAAGTCGATGACCTTGCCGGGGTTCTGTATCCCGCCAACAAACGTAAAGACAAAAACGCCACCTTCGAAGCCAAAGAGCGCTATCTGACTGAATTCAGCCAGATTCTAATGACGACTTTGGGTCGCATCAAAAATGGCGAATGTGATGCGAAGCCCGCAGATTTTAAAACCTGTACTAGCTGTGAGTGGAGGCGACAATGTCGGGCACCACACCTGAACTAAGAAATATCATCCTGCGTGCCGGTGCCGGTGCGGGGAAAACAACGACATTGACCCAGACTTTCTTGAAGTTCGCGAGCGACTTTAAGGAAAAGCACGGGAAGTTCCCCCGCATCGTGGTGACCACGTTCACCCGCAAGGCCACGCAAGAACTGAAAGAGCGTCTGTTGGGAAAAGCTCTGGATGAAAAGCGTGATGACCTGTTCCAGTTTGTCAGCTCAAAATCCCAGGTGCAGATTTCAACCATCCACGGGGTGTTAAGTCTGTTCCTTTCCCGTTATGGTTCTGCCATCGGCCTGACTCCGGATTACAAGATCATGAGTGATTCTGAAATCCGCAAAGGCGCGCGCAAGATCATGCGCAAATATCTGCTGGAAAATCCGCAGTTGCAGGAACTTTTGGAAGAATATGACTTTCAGACCCTGGAAGGGGCGCTGCTGAAGTTTTTCGGCGAGCAGGTGATTTTCCCGGGAATGACCTTCATCCGCCGTGGCGAGATGGAAAAAGAAACCGCCAAGTTTGTGGCTGATATCGGCGGAGCTTTACGCCGGGTGTGCCTGGAAATTTCCCAGGAAACCAGCAATGACAAATGGGTTGATTATGCCGGGGCTATGACTGGCTTTGATTGGAATGCCTCGAACGGTGACTGGGAGGCCTTCTTTGCCCGTCTGGAATCTTTCTGGGAAAATATCAGCAAGCCGGTCTTTCGCAAAGCGACCCCGCCATTCAGTTTAAGTCTGAATGAAGAGCTGGAAGAACTGCGTGACCGCGTCGACCGTTTGTTGGCCGAGCCACGCTATCGTCCCGAATACTGGGATCGCCATGAAAAGAACTGCGCGCTGTTTGAAGAACTGGCGCAGAATTTCTGCCGCGACTTTATGCAGACCAAGCTTGAAAGCGGTCTGCTATCCATGAGTGATCTTGAAACCCTGGCTTCCAAAATCACTTTGGATCAGCCGGATGCCGCCGTGAAGTTCTCGCAAGAGTGGGACTTCTGGATGGTGGATGAGTATCAGGATACAAGTCCCGTACAGGTGGAACTGTTGCGCCACCTTGTTGGGGAAAAACCGGTGTTCATCGTCGGGGATCCACAGCAAAGTATTTATCTTTTCCGTGGCGCCCGTTCAGAGGTCTTCCGTGAAAAAGTGGCCGAAATCGAAGCCCAGCAGGGCGACGTGCAGGTCAAACTTGTGAACTACCGGTCTTCCCCGGAAGTGCTGGAGTTCTTCAATCATTATTTCACTCGCCTGGGTTCGCAGTTTGCTGCGATGACCCCGGATGAAAAGAAACCGAAAAAAGGTCCCGAAACTCCGGTGGTGCAGGTTGTGCTGTCTGAAACCGGTGACGAGGACGAAACTTCGGCCGAGATTCTGGCCACCGTCGCACGCATTCAGGAGCTTTTGCAATCCGGAACCAGTCCGGAGCAAATCTGTGTTCTGGGCCGAACTCATAGAACGTTGGAAGACATTGCCAAAGTCGCGCAGGAATACGGCGTGCCTTTGCAGCTTCATAGCGGCAGCGGATTCTATGAGCGCCGCGAGGTGCTGGACGCTTTGGCGGTTTTGAAGTTCTTGGTGAATCCTCATGACAATGCCAATTTCGTGGCGCTTTTAAGATCCCCATGGCTGGCTTTGCCGGACAGCGAGATTCTTTCTTATTGCCATTCTTTCCGTCATTCTTTCTGGAAAGAGGCGCAAAAAACCTTGGATCAGAAGCCGGAAATTCATCCGTTGCGGGTGATGAAGGCGCTTTTGGCGCAGGCGGAAGTCAAAGGTCTGTCCTGGACATTGAAAAAGGCGCTGATTGACCTGGGGCTGTTTGATTATTCCGCCCGCATTGATTCCACCGGTCGTCGCGAGGCGAATCTGTGGAAAGTGGTGTCTTTGCTTTCGCAGGAAGAACGCCGTCCGGGCTTTAACTATCTGGACTTCCTGGATTCGAGTCTTGAAACCCTGTCTACGGACGAAGGGGGCGAGGATGCGGATGCGACGCCGGTGATTGAACCAAAGCGTGTGAACTTTATGACCGTGCACGCGTCAAAAGGTTTGCAGTTTGATCAGGTGATTTTGCCGGGTATGGGTAATGACCCGCGCGCAAGTCATGCGCCGGTTCTGAGCATTCATGAAAAAACCGGCTTGTGGTCCCTGAAAGTGCGCAACGAAGAAACTCAAGCCATGGCCGGCAGTGTGCTGGCCGATCAGATTGTGGAAGAACTGCGCAAACGTGAAACTGAAGAGTTCAACCGTGTTTTGTACGTGGCTCTGACCCGGGCAAAATCCGGGGTGACACTGTTGTGGGATAGAAAAATCGGGAAGAAATCCTGGGCGGCCCATTGCCCGTTGAATCTGGAAGAAGGTCTTCACGAGGAAAAAGATTTCTCTTACGTTGTACGCAGTGAAAATCCTCAACCCGTCAAAATGTCAGAGCAGGACCTGGCTGAAAAAGATTTGCGCCCGCAGTGGCAGGCTGAGGCTTCTGAAAAACGAAAATACATCTCGGTCACTGAACTGGTGACCCCCGAGGGTGTGCAGGCTGGTGGCGGTTACACGCCGAAAGCTTCTCAGCTGGGGTCTGGGTTGGCGCGGGCTCAGCAGGGGACCAATGCTCACCGACTGTTTGAGGCTTTGAAGTTCACTTCATTTGATGAGCTTTTGAAGATTTCAGACGAGGACCTTAAAAAGCCGCTGGAGTTCCTGGCAAAAACCCCGGAACTGCCTCTATTAAGAATCATCAACGAAGGTTTTGTCGAGTGGGGTTTTGCTCTGAAGTACAAAGAGGCCCTGATGCAGGGGCAGATCGATCTTTGGGGCATTGTTGACGGGACGTTGTGGATGGTGGATTACAAAACCGGGTCCCAACGGTATTCTGACACAGCTTTCAGGCAGCTTGAGGCCTACACTTGGGCTTTGTATCGCATGAAGTATCTGGAAAACGTGCAGCAGGTGAAACTGGCTGTTGTTTATCCTGTGGACGAAGTGGTCAAGATCGAAACTTTGGGCAGTCTGAAAGATTTGAACGAACGGCTTGAAAAGAGCATCGACAACTATTTCCTTGTCTAGGAATTGAGGGTTCCATATCATTTTTGATATGAAAACAAAACCATGGTCCCTCATCATCCTTGCTTTGCTTCACATCCTGGCTCCGGCGGGTAACCTTTTGCTGAATGCAGTTCGTTCCGGAAGGACGCTGTCGCAGCAGTGGACTTACTGGTTTGAAGTTCTGCCAAAACCTTTGGTGGCTCTTTATGTTCTGGTGCCGGTGCTGGCAGGTGTTTTCATCTATATTTGCCGCCGTTGGAGCTACTGGGCTTACTTGGGTTGTCTGCTGGTGATTCTGCTTTCAAATATCTACAGTTATTGGACCAACATGAATATGAGCACTCTGGTGCTTTTGCTGGTGGTGGTTTTGATCGATGTTCTGGTGGTGGCTTACTTTGTGGTGCCTTCCGTGCAGAAGGTTTACTTCGATCCGCGCATGCGCTGGTGGGAAGCGGCTCCTCGCTATCACTTCAATCACATGGGTTCTGCCAATGGGCAGAAAGCCTTTATCAAAAGTATTTCCCAGGGTGGGTTGTTCCTTTCTTCCGCACCGGCACTGAATGAAAATGACACGGTTGAGATGGAGTGGACTTACCAAAGCCAGCACATCAAAGTGAACGGGACGGTGGTTTACAAGGACAACCGAACGGATATCCCGGGTTATGGCGTGAAGTTCACTCATTCCGACGAATCTGAAAAGCAAATGAAGGCGTTGGTAAGCAAGCTTCGTGGCGAAGGGCTGATCATCGCGGAACGTCTGCCGGGTCCGGAAGACAGCTTTGGTGTCTGGTTGAAAAAGCTCTTCACGAAGGGTGAAGGACTGTTCCCGAAAGCACGGGTTTAAAAAGAAAAAGGGAGGCTAGAAGCCTCCCTTTTTTTATTCCGGTATTATTTGCTGCGAATGTATTCGCACTTGGCAACAGCATCGCGACCCACGCCGAAGGCAACACCTTCGAATTCTTTGCGGGTCAGAGTCAGCACACGGCCTTTCTCAGAAATTTTCATGGAGACACCGCTCTGCACGCGGCTGGCAGGCACACCCAGGAACTTGTTAACTCCACTGTATTGGAATGTCAGAGTGCCGTTTTTGTAGGTCACTTTTTCCTTCCCTTTGGAAGAGCTCAACGCCTCGCCGTGAGAACCACTGACGTCGCGAGCCCCGCCATTCACAACACCTTTATAAAGCGGCATATAGGTGACGTCGGCGCGATAGAACTCCAGTTCAGATTCTTCGTTCTCAGATATGATCACTCCGTCATAGCAGAAGGTCTCACCATTGATGTCAGACGCATTCAGGTCGTAACGGCCGATGAATGAACTGACGTCAGCCAGGGCGGAAGAGGCACTTAACAGAAGGGCAGCAAACACTACTTTTTTCATAAAAACTCCGGGTTCATGCTTGGTTTATTGTTTGGTTCAAGTCACTTGTCTAAAACAAAAAAAAAGGCGCGGATTCCGGAGAGAAGGAATCCGCGCCAGGAGAGCCTTTTGATTATCTGTTGTACTCTGGGTTTGTCATCAGAGTCAGTTTGTTCAGGAACTCAAGGTTCTTCATGATGATGCCGTAGGAAACTTCCAGACCGCCGCCATCAACCAACTGGGAAGAAATGTCACCCAATTGAGCCAGAACTTCCAGACCCTGCTGTTTGCTAAGAGCTTCACCCGCAGTTTTCATCGCTTCGTTCAGAGCGTTGAAGTCCAAAGCCATCAATGGAAGAACTTCTGCCAATTGAGCCGCTTCACCAGCCAGTTCACCAGCTGCCTCTTGAGCGCCCTGTTGTTTCGTCAGAACCGCTACAGAGATAGAAATCACCTGATCGTTCATCTGAGTCATCAACTCAACCTGATTCTCGATGCTGAATGCTGGGTTGGCTTTAACCATTTCCGCAGAAACGATCTGGCCATCTTTGTTCAGCTCGTTCAGTTTCGCCGTCAGAGCAGCTTTGGCTTCCGCCAGTTTCGCAGCCAACTTACCCTGAGTAAGAAGGTTCTGAAGCTGAAGGATCGCCATGTTCTGCATCAGTGGGTTCAGAACTTCTGCATTCTGGATGAAGAAGTTTTTCTGAGCTGCCACGTTAACCAGAGTCTGGGAAGCCAAAGCGTTGTCCAGAGCCCAGAAGCTCAGACGAGTTTTGGATTTCTCAGATACACCCAACTGGCTCAAAGCCGTTCTGTCAGATGGAGCTTGACCCAAGCTGCTACCAACTTTGAACAGAGTTGCAAAGTTGTCTTTGTCACGCAGAGTGGACGCTTCCAGATTCAGGATGGCGTGGATACCAGCATAGAATCTCATGGAGGCAGTCACAGTCGCTTTTTCACCCTGGATTGGCTGCAATTGAACGTCTTCGTTAGAGAACGTAGGTTGCAACTGATCCAGCATCATGCCCGTGATCGTGTTCACGAACAGGCTGTTTTGCGGAGCCATGCCCAGGATGTACTTCTCGAAGTCCAGGAACGAGAACTGGATGCTGTTGTAGTAGTACTTGTATGAAGGGTAGCCCTTCATAGTCAGCATTTCCATAGCCGTGATCTTTTCGTACTCAAGGCCTACAGTGTCCAGACGGTCTTTGGTTACAGAGATATCCTGGATCGCACGTTTTTCAACGATCGCAACGTCCATGGAAGTCTTGCCGGTCTCTTCACCCTTTTCGTTCACTTCTTTCTTCTCGTAAGGAACCGCGATGAAACGGTCGCTGCTCTGGAACAAAGAGTTCGCATCCGGAGTGTTGATCAGCTGCGTGTAGAAGAGGTAAGTCTTCAAAGAAGCCTGTACGTAGTCCTGGATCGCAGGGTTTCTGTTATCAACAACCAGCATGTAGAACAACTCGTCCATGAACTTACGCATACGGAACTGGTAGTAAGAGGACGCGGAGCTTGCACGGATGGAAGTTCCAACATCAAACACCAGACGGTCCCAGGAGTGGAACGAGTTCACGTACATGCTTTCCCAGTCGTTGATATTGGATTCAACGATCTCTTGAGCGGAAGTACCGAAGTCGTGACGCTCACACGTAGGCTCGTAACCAACGTCTTTGTCTGTGCAGTACATGTACTCTTTCAACACACCTTGAACCTGGTACTTGTTGAAGTTAGCCCAGCCGTTTTTGGCGAAGCTTTCTTTGATCGTGTTCACGTGAAGGAATTTGCCGTTAACAAGAAGATTCTTGGAAGCAGCGTTGCCTTCAAGTTTTGCAATCGTTTCCGGAGTCGCTTCAACCAAACCCAAGTGAGAAGCACGCAGAGCGCGGATGTCGTAAGTTCCCAGACCATCCCAGTTGAACTTGCCTGGAGTCAGGTAGTCCATGATGGAAGAGTAGTTACGTTTGCTCGGAGTGCCGTCTTCATTGGCGAAGTTCGCTTTATCGAAGGAACCGATGAAGTTGTGAGTCAAGCCCTGGGAGTGACCCATCTCGTGACCCAGAGTGTTGATGATTTCGATCTTCAAAGCCTGGTTGAATGGCATCGCGATGAAGCTGGAATCAGCCAGTTCCGCGGATGTTTTCATACAGCCTGGAGTGTTCTGCATCGTCGCCATCATTTTGGCGTGGATTTCACCCATTTTAACAGTTTTAGCCAAAGTCGCTTTTTCTTTCGCAGACAGCTTGGAACCTTTCGCCGCCAGCATCTCACGAGCCATGATCGTCTCGATTTCACGAGGAGTGATGCTTGGCTTTTCAGACATTGCTTTGTGGACTTTGCTCATCCAAGCGTCCTGAGTCTGTGGAGAAGAGAACTTGAAGCTGTTGTTGCCACCCAAAGATTTGCGTTCTGCAACCGTCGCTTTCAATGTGTTCATGGAAGCGCGGATGTTGGAAGCCTTCATCTTGGATTTAGCATCAGTCTGTACACCTTTAAGTTTGCTCACCATGTTGCGAGTGAACTGAGTCGCCGCAACAGTTTTGTCCTGTGCAGTGCCTTGCTGAGTCTGAGCTTTTTTTGCTGCTTCTGCCTCTTCGGCTTGCTGTTTTGCAAGTTGAGCACGAGCTTGCTCACGGAAGCCCTCTTTCTTCTTGTCCCAGTCTTGTTTGATCTGCATGTTGCGGAAGTCCGCACCCACGCTTTGAAGCATGTTACCAGCGTAAAGGATCAAAGAGTCAGCAACCACGATCGCAGAGCGCGGGTTGAAACCAACCTGGGAAACACCCAGGATACCGTGGTCCGCAGGCTTGTTCTCGAAGTGGATGATGTTCTTATCAAGATCACCCAAGTGAGCTTCAACACCGTTTTCACCAGCGATCTGCATTTCGATATAATCACCGTCGCGCTCCAAAGCAGAGCCTTTGAAAGCTTGCTTGTAAACGAGGTTCCATGACTTCACCAGCTCTTCAGTGGATTCGATATAAAGCTTGCGCATTTCAGCGTTGTCAGTCGGCAGACCAGTCACTGTGTAAACCAGTTTCTTGCCGTTTCTGAAGTCGTGAACCATTGGCAATGCTTTTTCAGTGCCTTCGCGACCGCGCAGGTTGTTTTTGTCAGGGTTAGCCTGACCGATAGTCCAAACACCGTAACCCAGTGCATTTTGGGCAGAGAACGGGATGGATTCAACGAATGCTTTGTCAGTGGAACCGTCGTTCAATTTGAAGGATACACGTTCTTTTACGCGAACCGCTGCCTGGTAACCTGGAGTGCCGTTGTAATCATCAAAGGCCTGGAAGTCACCGATGCAAGACCAGCGAAGACCTGTGGAGTACTGCTGAGTGAAGCTCAACACACCCTGATCCAGTTTCATGTTCATGTCCATCACTTGAGCATCAGCGATGCCAGTCAAGCAACCTTCATAAACAGCAGCGTAAGGGGATTTGTCCTGTGGAAGAGAGTTCTTCGTCCAGTCCAATTCCATGTATTCGGCGTCTTTACGGGAAGTTTCAACCAGGCGAGCCATCGCGTATTTCGCACCTGTTGCATCTTTTTCTTCCAGTTTCAGGTATTTCACCGGCAAAGACATCAGTTCTTCGTAATCGACTGCGTTTGTACCGGATTTGTAGTTAGCGATCAGGTCTGCCTTACGAACAACCACACGGGATTCTTCAAGGTCGAACTTAACGATAGTCAAAGAACCCGCCATACCCGCAGCCAGACCCGGGGAAGCAGCAGAGAATGCCACGTCTTCGATCGTGCGCTTATAGAAGAACTCTTTACCTTTAACATCAGCGATTTTGATAGTTGTGCGCGGGTCGAACTGAGTGTTCGCCTCTACTTTTTTAGCTTCTACGTTTTGAGCGATCTGAACCAGACCTACAGCATCGCGAGCGCGAACATCTTTGAAAGAGATTGTCGCGTCCTGATTGCCTTCGTAGTCAACTGCTGCCAGTTCCGGGCGAACATATGTTACTGGAACATCGTAACGCAGAACCAGGATACAGTTTTGTTGAGCATCAGCCGGAAGAGCTTTAACCAGTTCGTCAGAGCACTGGCGAACGTTGGCGTTTTTAGCACCGGATTTCAACTGAGCCAATTGAGAGTCTGTCAGTACAGTTTTACCGATCTGACCCACTTCAAACACATGCAAAGCGTCGACATCCAGCAAAGTCAGGATGCGAGTGTCTTTTTCCAGGTTCACTGGGATCTGATAGTCAGTGTTCAAAGTGCCAGCAGTCATCAACTTGTTGTTGATTTTATCCATTACGAAAGTGCGGTCCAGATCGCCGCGGGAAGCAGCGTCGATACCCACCGGCATACGGTCAGCCGGGTTGATGGACACCTGAATGTGAGTTGCATCAGTCCAGTCAGTTGTTTTCATGCGAAGAGTGGAGGTCTCTTCGTTCAACTGATTTTTAACTCTTTGCAAAACACCGTAGCCATTGATTTTGAATTTGAACAGAGGAACCAGCAGAGTTGCAGACTTCTGGGAGAGAAGAGCCTGCTTTTCCGAACGGATCTTTTTAAGGGAAGCCACCATGGACTTCGCTTTTTTGCTGTCTTTGGATTTCTGAAGCTGTTTGTGAAGAACAACTTCCTCTTTCACCTGAGCCAGATGCTTTTCAAGGTTGGACAATTCAGCGGTGTCAGTCACGATTTTGTAAGCTGTCACGAATTGCTTATCAACAGAGAAAGTGATGGAGTACTTCTGGCCAGCCTGACCGGACATCTCCAGACCTTTAAACATATATTTAAGACGCTTTGGAACCTGGGTGTCGCGAACCGCAACCACACCTTTTTCCGCCGTCGCTTTGGAGGAATCCCCCAGGCTTAGAGTAGAGAGACTGTCATCAGTCTGAACTTCGTACTGAGAGTTCTCAGTTTGCAGTTCCGGGATGTCACTGATTGCAAAGACATTTTCCTGGGCTTCTTCCGGCAAAGCGGCGTCCCTTTTCTTTGTACAACCAGTAGCAAAGATTGCCAGAGCCAGTAGGGCTGTGAAGGCCTTTGCGTATTGAGACTTGTTAGACATAACTCTCTCCATTCCTAAAATGTCACCTCTCGGGACCCATATCGAATATAAAGGTCTTCGGGAAATGACTCTCTCCTAAGTGGATATAAATGCATTGAAGGTGCCACGGTGAAACCACTCCAGTTTGAACTATTTGCATTTCAGCCCCGAAAGGTGTCCAGAGTTTGATCAGGGGACAATTAGGGCTCTTCTCATTTTGAGACACTGCAGTGGGCTGATTCCCTACACAGGATCTTGTCTCAAAACCGTTCTAACGTTTGGCTATAGGTACCCTTCAAGGAGGAAAGCATGAAGCTGCTGCTATGGCTGTCAGTGTGTCTGTATGGAGCAATCGCAAACGCAGAGATGGTGTGGGGGCCTGCCACGCCGATGGGGAACGCTTCGGTGCGGACCTTCATTGAAACAGATCAGGGAAAGCCGATCTCCGTTGGTGTGGCCTTCCCCAAAGCCGCCATGGACGGTCTTTCAGAGCATACGCCTGAAGTGTTCATCGTAGAGCTTCCCACTGAGATGGCCATGCCTCCGTACAATCACGTGATGCTGGACTGGATGCCCCATGGGCATGATCCGGATTCAATCTATGGCCGACCTCATTTTGACTTTCACTTTTACATGATCAGCTCTGCAGACCGTCAGAAGATCACGTGCCTGGGGGATGATGCTGCGGTTTGTACGAAGCAACCGGCACCAGAGCTGATTCCGCCCTTCTATGCACCGACGCCGGAAGGGGTTCCGCAGATGGGCTGGCACTGGGTGGACTTGCGTTCGCCCGAATACAACGGACAGCCGTTCACCAGCACCTTTATCTATGGCTTTTACGACGGAAAGATGAACTTCGCCGAACCCATGATGACCAGGGAATTCATTCTTGCAACCAACTGGTTTGCCAGTCTGATTCCGTCACCGGAAAAAGTGCTGATCAGCGGCTATTACCCAACGGCATATTCGCTGACCTACGATGCCATTCAGGATCTGTATTTTATTAAGCTGATGAATCTGGTGTGGAAGGATCAGTGATCTAGAACACGCGCCCGCAGGCAGGGGCTTTCGGGCGGGCAATCAAAATCCGGCCCTTTTCCAGAGTGAAACGGTTCTGAGGGCGTTGATTCCATTGGATCTGGGCTTCAGAGGCCAAGTCGCCATGAACACGGGCGTTTTCAAGAGCGGTGTCGAGCATCGCCAGCCACAGCAGGGCCTTATTTCGTTCCATGCTCCAAGCTTCCAAAGAGGCCGGTGCATAGGGTTTGCCCGCCATGGAAGGGTCAAAGCTTTTAAAGTAGTCAAAGATCCCCAAAGAGCTGACCGCTTTATGGGGCTTCACTGCGAAGTCTGTCTGATCATCAATCAGAATCGTGCGGGCTGGCAGTGCTTCGGGCATGACCAGGCTTAAATTCTTTTTAAAGCGGGCAGGGAATGCCAGTGTCTCATCCTGAGAAATCACCTGCAGGTTTTCTTTGGAAAACACGCGATGGGCAATCTGCAGCAGGGATCTTCCGTCGGACAGATGCACCTGCGACAGCAGGGTTTCGTTGCGGGATTTGGTGCCGCCGCTGAAAAATGAAATGCGCACATCCGGATGTCTTTGCATCAGGGCTTCAATCATTTCCGGCAAAAAATCAGTGTGGCGATAAGCTTTGTCCTCGACAACGCGGATCTGGCGGTCACCTTTGTGGTCTTCGGGATTTTTGACGCTGTAAAAGGTTGTCCAGTCGATATCAAAGACGATGTCAAAACCGGATTGTGGGGTGGTGGCCTGCGCGTGCGGCTGGAAACTCAAAATCAGAATGAGAATTGCCAGCCACAGTTTCATGAAGTTCCTTAGAATACAACAGTCACAGAGCCGTAAACGATGGACGTGTCTTCGTCCATAAGGTCGATGTTGGAATCAGTTCCATTTGGTTTCAAAGTCGATCCGCTGTTGGTGTGACCCACTGCAATCGAGAACGTAGGATTGATTTCATAACCGATTTCCTGAGAGAAATCGAAGGAATCACGCATCACACGCTGGTAAGACCAGGTGTTCATATGAATAAAGTCCGCGGACAGGGAAATGCCGTTGGCAAATGAATAAGCAAAGGACAAACCCTGGTTTGAGGAATATTCTGTGTTCACAGCACCATCAAGGGCGGTTTCATACTGGTGGAAGTTGCGGTTGAATCCCAGGGTCGCCGTGATATCCAGTCCCGAAATGAGATAGTCCGGATTGACAATGAAAGTCGTTCCCGCCGTCAGGGCCGTAATCATGTTCTGTCTTTTCTGAGCGTCTTTGGAAGTCGGCGCCACCATACCCACGCGATAGTTCATGGAAAGACGCTTACCCACCTCAAACGGGGTGCGGTTCACACTGAAAGTGGTGTTGCTGAAAGAATCGTTTTGGGAGTCTTTCAGGTCTTGCGCATAACCACCCTGAACGCGAGCGGTGAAGGTGTTGTTCAGTTTAAGGTTGAAGCGGGCCATATAGTCCATGGATTCCCCACGGGAGCCGTCTTCATAGTCGATCATATTGGTGGAATAGCTGGAATTGATAAAGCCACTCCAGCGGCGGCCGTCCTTTTTCGGGGCCTGCATCACGGATGTTGCCGATGTCACAGACGCATTGTTGGCAAACGCGGGCGCTGCCATCAGAGCACTGATCAGGAATCCAACAATAGGACGAATAGTAAAAGACATAGGCCACCTCAGAACCATTACAACTGCGAATCGGGTGCCACTAAAATCAGACCTGAGCTGCAATAAGACCCAAGGTCACTGTCCAAGGTTTGGTCACCGGGCCAATTCCGGCTATCTAAAGGAATGAATTGGCAATTTAAGTGTTGGGAAGTCCTTTGGGTTTAGTTTGGCCACAGGACGTCCATCTAGAAAGCGGGAAATAACAGGAAATTGTTTAAACAAATTTTTGTGTTTACTGAATGATTAGCTTTCAAATGGAGTAGTGAATGAAGCTATTGAAGGTTCTGTCTTTAGTGATTGCCAGCTTGGGGTTCGTAGCGAATGCGAGTGATCATGTTTACGTAATTGATAACCCGTCTGTTGGTGCTGGATCGTTATTCTATAATTATAGCGACCCAGTACTTTTTAACAATCCTTACCAGGCTGCAAATACAGATAACCCGGCTTATAATTTCCAGCAGATTCATAGATATGTTGGAAGTGATCTCTCAATTAAGACAACTATTAAAAAGTGTATTTCAACGACCTATACGGATCCCTACGTCTATACCAACTGTGAAGGGGTGGAGAACCGGACTGGCGCAACGGAGGTTCTCATTGATGTTGGAGGGGTGCAGAGGCTTCGCGCGACCTTCCGCTTGATGGTTCCTAAAGCGAGCTTATACGAGGTGCTCAACCCTCCTCCAGCTTACATTCCAGCAAATGCATTTACAGTCTATGTGGAAGGCACAATTGAAAATCCCAACTGTACCGTCAGTATCGGACAACTGCTGCCGCCAACCCCATTGCAAAAAGAGCGAGAGCAATATTTTGAGTATATTGCGCCAGTAGCGGATTCGGAAAAGTTAGAAACTTTAGTGGTCGACTGTGAGAAGCCCTACCGAACAATACATTTCTATGGCAATAACACCCATGACAAGAAGAGACATAACTTTATTCTTGCAGAGAGCTTAACTCTCTTTGAGAAGTCGGTTGTCCCGAGTGATGTTGACTTTGCTGTTGGTATGCCGCAAATTCCATTGGCTTCAATGGAGGCAGATGCGAAACCCGGGATCAATTTGGCTGATGAAGTTGAGGTCAAAGTTACGGCGTCGGCCTCCGGCATTTCAGCTAATGATTCAAGATCTGTTACTGTCGCATTGGATTATGGAGTCGGTACTAAGTATGAAAGTGTCCCTGCGTCTCGATTTGCAAACGGGGCTAATGTTGAAATTCCATTCCGAATCAAGTATCAGTTTTCACAGAGGGGCTTGCGAGTCTTAAAAGCTACCATTAATGGGGATGGGTTGGTGCCGGAGGTCAATCTGTCGAACAACCAGTCCCTGGGGGAATTGCACGTCTTGTGTAAAGCTAAAGAGCTACCTCGGCGTTTTGTCCAGAAAGACCCAAAATGGGGTGGTGATCAATATGCCAATCAACCAAAGAGAATGAGTGCGCTTGGTTGTATGACGACTTCGTTGGCGATGCTCTATCAGTACTATGGGATCGAGAAAACTGTTCTGGGTGAGGACTTAGATCCGGGTAGTGTCAATAAAGGCTTTAAATCCCCGACGTTTTGGTCTGGAACTGTTTCGGAGTTTCAGGGGTTTGGAGCGTATGACGCAAGCGGTGGGGTAATTATTCACGGTGCGGTAAACTACGGCAGGCGATCTGCAAAAAAAACGTGTGAGCTGAATGGTGGAGAGGCTAATGAGTGTTCGGTAAATTCACTCAAATCTTTTGATTTTTCAAGGGCTTTAAATTTTATTCCAGAGGGATTGAGCGATGACTTGGATAGAGAGCTTTGTGAGGGAAATCCTTTTGTTTTGAAGGTGCCTTCTATTCGGGAGCCACATCTAGCTACCAAAGCCCATTTCGTGGTCGCATCAAAAATGGCGGTAGATGAGACGGGTAAGTATGGATATAGTGTGGCTGATCCCGCCGTTCGAAGCGATGATGGAACGTTTTATGGAATAAGCCAGGTGCGAGGTGCGAGGATTTATAAGACTTCGCTAGCGGATGTTGCTAGGAATGCAGGTAAAGGAAGTATAGAGATTCGTTTTATCGGTGATCTTGACGTGACGATTACTTCTCCTGGCGGGCACAAAGCTGTATATACTACCGACGGAAGTCAATCCAATGCTATTCCCGGGAGCTACTTCCTAGAGCCTGAAGAGATTGGAGATGCTGAAGATGTTTCGAGTGGATCTGCTTCGATGACTTTTCTGTCTCAGGCTGCAGAGAACGGTGTGTATCGAGTCGAAATCTCTGGCTCAGACGATACTGAATACTCGGTAGTGCGTCTAGGATTTGATGAAAATGGAGAAATTAACGCGGTCAATAGTGCTAACGGCTCCCTAGAAAAAGGGCAGAGAGAAAGGATAGATTTTTCTCAAAGTGCAGACCCATACTTGGACCCAGAGTTGCCTGAACCGCAACCAGAGAAATACAAATTGGATATTTCTAGAGCGGATTTGTACAGTCTATACTTCAAAAAAGCGCTTGTAATAAAAGGTAAAATGACAGGCTCTTCAAACAGGCCTATTGAAAATGTGATGGATCGAATTTCGATTCAAATCGATCGTCTAAAGTATAGCTTTAAAAGGTCTTCTTTCGTGAAGTACAGAGTTCGAAATGGATATAGGTACTCATATGTTTCTTTGAAAAATGGTCTAGCAATTCACTATAATACGAGTGATGGTGATTTTGATTTCTATTTCACTGGGAAGAACTTTTATAGTGGAAAAGCCACTATTTCTGTCGGTATTGATGGAAAAATTGCAGAGAGAGATGTCTTAATTAGAAGAAAGTGAGTGGGTTGGTGAAGGTTTATTTCTGTTTGATTATACTTCTCATTTCGTCTACGGGGTTGGGGAAACAGAGTCTTACTGCGGCTGAGGTTCTTAGGAATGAAGTTGGCTTTCTATTGGAGAAAGAGAAATTCCGTTGGGTGGGTTCTAGGCAATTTTCCAAGGACTATACTAAGTTTCAGAATCCGTTCTTTTCGGCCATATATCCTAAAAAATGTTTCTCGCTGCTGCCAAATGGTGGCGGTGATGAAATATCAGATTCTTTGGGATTGGTTTTCGAAAGAACACGTTCTTGTGGTGGGGACAAAAAAGGCACTGAAAACAAAAATTGGTTGGCCGTTCGTTTGACAAATGAGTATTCAGAAAAAGACTCGGTAGCGGAAAAGATTATGAGGGGTAGTGCCGTATATAAATCTTTGGGTACGATCAATGGGAGATCGGCGGCAATTCTGTTGTTAGCATCAATGGATAGTCTGGGTGGAACCGGTCAAGTGGTAGCAAGTATAAAGGCTTATGTTCATTGTAAAGGCACGCACTATGTTTTCGACACGTCTTTCGAGCCCGGCCAAACTTCAATTGATATCATTCGCAGCCGGAAGTTTGAAATTCCAAAAGACTTCAAGGATATAATTTCTAGTTTTGAGTGCACAGGTAAGAACGTCATCTAGGGTCGCCTTAGAAGACGACGACGGTCAGCTTGTCTCCCTTGGCAAGTTTAAGGCTGAATTTGATTTTACCATCAGCCACGTCGTACTGATCGGCCTTGACCTTTTCAAGCTCTGTACTGCTCTTTCTCTTTAACAGCACATCACGGATCTTCATACCCTCGGGAATCTCCAAGGGAAACTCCTGGCTGATATACGAAACAGACGAAGCGATTTTATCAAAGGCTTTTTTATATCCGTCATCGTCCTGACACAGGGAATAGGTCTGCACAACGCCAGGACTGGAGCTTTGCAGGCGTTCAAAGGTTTCCGCATAAGACTGCCCCGTTTTCAGCGCGCAGCTTTGACCGTGGGTATTGCCCACGACCGCCATAAAGTAGTTTCCTTGCAGAGCCGTCCTGGAAATATCGCGAAGGAAGTTCTCGGCTGTATCAGTTCCGCCCTCCAGCAAATACCCCGAGCGTACAATTCCACGGCGCACTCCTGTCGGGCCCGTCATTTTACAGGCCTGAGTCCCAGCAGTCCCTGGGTAAATGGAAGCAAGATAAGCCATGATATTCGCATGACCACGATAGGCCTGAGAACAATAGTCCGTCAAACCTTCGCTTTCCTCTACATAGTATGTGGAAACGACTTCGGTGTATTTACATTCGGTCAGCTGAACCTCGTTAAAATGGAAATTCACCCCATTATAAGAGGCTGTCTTGCCAACCAGCGCAGCCATACTGTCCTGAACACGCTTTAAGTCCTCGCCCTGACAGTTCTGTCCTGCCAAGCCTGCTTCACTTTGTCCTTTTGCCAGATAGTTGTAACCATAGAAAGTGCGCGTTTCGACGTTCGTGCTGACTCCGTCGCGATAGCCCACCCCCGTGAACGTAAATGGAATGCTGACTCTTTTATAAACGACAGACATCGTGCGGTCATAGTTATAAACCAGATCATTCATACAATGACGACCTTGATAATTGTCTTCATCCGTCAAAACGAAGAAGACCACCTTTTCATTTGTCGCAGGCTTCTGATATTTGTTTGCCGCGAACTGAACAATCGAACACAGAGCGGATTCATTATCACTTCCCGCAGTTCCCATATTCAGCACGGATTGTTTGATACTATTCACGCGAGACTGACGAACAGACGCCGAATCACGGGGGTCCAGCACAATAGACTGTGGACTTCCACCATAAATCGTTTTAGCAATGGCTTGGGTGTCATTGGCGGCCAGCTCTGAAATGTCGTTCACATAAACTTCGCTGCCTGTTTTCAGGCTTCCATAAATCAAAGTGCCAGAGGGGTTAAGATAACTGGAGGTGGACATAAGCTGCACAGTCACCTTTTTCGTCGCCAAAGAGGCCAGCAGACCGTCGATACGAGCCACCAGTTCTTCCTGTGATTGCTTCATTGTTTGGGAGTTATCGACCACCAGAACCAACTGTGTCGATGGGTATTCCACAGATTCTTCCGTTTGGAACTCGGACAGTTTGGCATTTTCGGGAAGTTCACCGTCAATTCGATAGGCCGTTTCAGAGTCCATATCAAAACGCAAACTTTGCGGTGCACAGTTCTGAAAAGAAAGAACCAATATGGACGCCCCGGCCAAAGCCGCCAACCTATTCTTTTTCACACATCCCCCCGGATATCTGAATATTATTCTACTCATTGTGGAATATCAGGGGAGATCTTGTCTCAAAAAAATACAGGGGTCCTAAGGCAAAGCGTCTCGAACTTCTGTGCGAACGCTTAGCGGGAACGGGACTTTATCATACTGAGAAAAAGAATCGTCACATCGAAGGTGTTTGGCGAAGCAAAGGTGTATCCCGCAGCCCCGCCACTCCACGCGTGTCCCATGCCCGGCACACGAATATAAGAAACCACCGCACCCCCGGAAGCCTTCCAACGAATGAAATCTTCAGAATCTGCGACCTTCGTGAAAGAGGAGTTCAGCTGACCGTCATCCGAATGATTCAAAAAATAAAGCCCCTGCTGCAAAGACTTCTGAGCATGACTGCTGGTGGATATCTTGTCCTTTTCACCGCGCACGATGACGATTTCCTGTAGTTTCCTGTGGGAAATGTCGCGACTGCATTTTATGGCCTTTTCACCCAAGTCATTTTCGGCCTGCCGGTAACGACTTAAAATTCTGTAGGGGGCACCGGAATGAATCAAGGCGGCTTTAAAAATATCCGGATAACAATAGGCAAAGTGAGCCGCCAGAACACCTCCGGCGGAAAACCCACCCACATAAATTTGCTCCGGATCCACCAGACCTTTTTTGACGAGGTCTTGAATATGGTCGGTGATTTCCTTCAGCTTTCCCTGATTGCGCTTTTGATTGGCAGGCAGGAACCAGTTCCAGCAGGTCAATGGATTCTTAAGAACAGACTGCTCGGGAGTATAGATGATTGCATCCAACCCCATCCACTGCTGTTTTTCCGCAAGGCCCGTCAGCCCCATGAACTCCTGTGCTGACTGTGTGCAACCGTGCAACCACAAAATCAAAGGGCGGGGTGCGGCTGCTTGACTGAAGGTCGGAACAGTCCAGCCCACAGCGACCAACAATAAAAGAAATTTTGCCAAACAAGTCATTAGTTCACAAGCTTCACGGAGGCAGTAAAAGACACTCCCAGACTGTACAACAAGGCAATGCCAATCTTCTTCATAGTAGACTCCTTGGTGAAATTGGATAAGGAGTTCTATAAAAGATTCTCTCGCGTTACAAGGCCACACCGGGGAAAGCGATAAAATGTCCAGGACTGTCCAAAGACTTTGCTGTTTCCCAAAAACGCAGAAACATGGCCTCAACGTAGCGGCTTACGCACAGGGCATTGACAGAAAAGGCCTGGCTCGTAAGGATGTGGCGTGTCTACAAATACTCGCGATCATATCATGATTTATTCCGACGGAGCGTGCTCCGGCAATCCCGGCCCTGGTGGCTGGGGCAGTGTGATTCTTTACCCTGACAATCAGGTGCAGGAACTGGGGGATGGTGCAAGATCCACCACCAACAACCGCATGGAGATGACGGCCGCCCTTGAGGCATTGAAGGCCGTAGCGCACATGAAGGTGCCAGTGCGTTTTTATACGGACTCCACCTATCTGATCCGTGGGATCACCCAGTGGGTGCACGGCTGGCGTCGCCGCGGCTGGAAAACGGCTGAAGGCGGCGAAGTTTCCAACCAGGACATCTGGGAAGATCTGTCCCACGTCGTTGCGGCCCGCGGGGCGCAAGGCAAGATTGAATGGCACTATTCCCGTGGTCACGTAGGAACACCGGGGAATGAACGCTGCGACCGTATTGCGGTGGCGTTTTCAAAGAACGACTATGTGTCGTTGTACTCGGGCAGTCTGGATCAGTATCCGTACGATCTGCTGCAGGTTCCTGCTGACACCAGTCTGCCAGAAATGAAAGGTCCCGGTGAAAAAAAGAAAGCGGCCTTCAGTTACCTGAGCAATCTGGGCGGACTTGTGTACCGTCATCGTGACTGGCCAAGTTGTCAGAAGCGCGTCAGCGGTCAGTCCGGGGCGAAATTCAAAAAAGCAACTTCCGCGTCCGAGGAAATTGAAATTCTTAAGTCCTGGGGCCTGGGGCCCGGCACGGTTATCAAGGAAGGATAAACTCTATGGAAATCACAAATCGTCATGTGCTCGTCACCGGAGCCAGCCGCGGAATTGGCCGTGCCTTTGCGAAAATCTGCGCGGAAGACAAAGCCCATCTGCATCTGGTGCTTAGAAAAAAAGACGCTGAAGTGATTAAAGAGTTTGAGTCCCTGGGCGCCAAGTCCGTGAACATCTGGGAAGCGGATCTTTCGACCCGTGAAGGGGTTGAACATTTGCTGGAACAAATCAAAGATGTGCCGGTGGATATCCTTTTCAACAACGCCGGTGTATTGACCGGGGGGCTGATTGAAGATCAGCCCATCGATGATGTTTACAAAATGCTGCAGGTGAATGTGAATGCGCTGGTGCACCTGACTCAAGGGGTGCTGCCAGGCATGTTGAAAAGAAAGCGCGGAAAGATCATCAATAACTCCAGCGTTTCAGCCTATATGAACTTTCCTTGTGCTTCGACCTATGCGGCAAGCAAGGCGGCAGTGATGGCTTTCACCAACTGCATCCGTCTGGAGCTGAAAGACACCGGCGTCAGCACACTGTTGTTGATCACTCCGGGAATCAAAACCCGCATGTTTGATGAAATCGAAACTTTGTATTCTAAAAACTTTGTGATTCCGTCGGAATCAATGACTCCGGGCAAGTATGCTGAAGTCATCCGCGAAGCCGTGTTGCACGATCTGGAAGTGGTTGAGCCATCGGGTCTGACCGGCGTGGGTTTGAAGATCGCCAAACTTGCAAAGCCCCTGTTTGAAATGGAAGTCATGCGCCGATTCAAGCGCTCTTAAAACTAAAAAGCCCGCTTCCAGAGCGGGCTTTTTTTATTTGGAAGATTTATAGTTCAAAGTCCCTGAGCCTACCGGACCGGTGATGGTCAGCTTCTGGTCCTTGCCCTCGATGGAAATCATCGGGACCGGGAACGTGAAGGTGTAAGGTGTCGAGAAGCGGTTGTGAATCGGGTACAGACCCTGGATTTCAGCCAGTGGCAGTTTGATTCTTGTGGCTTTGCCTTCAAAGCGACGACCGTCCACATCCAGGAAGATTCTCCATACAGTGTCGGCTTTGTACAGGTCGTCGTTCTTTCTTTCTGGCGTAAAGAAGGTCACAAAGAATTCAGACTGTTTGGAAAGACGCTGTTCAAACTTGGCTTTTTCTTCTGTGTATTTTTCTTCGGTCCACTGATACAGGCGCATGCTCTGATCCAGCTGGGCTGCCGCGACTTTGGAATTCAACTGAATGCCTTCAACATCCAGCACGTTGTAAAAACCGCTGTAGGTGCGAAGCTTGTCAGAGTTGTCTTCAAGAACTTCGATGTATTCGTCAGAAGTGCGCAGAGTGCGACCGGATGGAGTCACTTCGTAATTGGTAGCGCAGGCAGACAGAATTGTAACAGTGGTCAAGGCCAAAAAATATCTCATTACTTAGACTCCAAAAAACCGTCGAGGAACTTTTTGATATCCGCATACACAGTCGGGCGGATCGTATCGTTGATCAATTCATGCTTTGCGCCCGGATAGACGTAAAGCTCTTTTTCAGTGGTGCCAAGGTGTTCGTACAACGCTTTGGCCGCCATCGTGCTGATCACCGGGTCAGCGTCAGACACAATCACCAGCGCGGGTTTCTTAAGCTGATTGGCGCGAGGGTTGACGAATTCAAAAGAATCCAGGAACCCCAGGAATGCACCCGGAGACACGCGCGTGTGACGAAGAGCATCCTGTTCATATTCACGGATCACATCCGGATCACGTGTCAGCATGTCGTTGGAAAGCTCATTCCCCATCGTGATCTGCGGCAGAAGCTTGTTCAGAATGCCAGCACCTTTGGCTTTGAAAGCCGGTACCGGAACTGTCAGGCCCAGCAGGGGGGCACTGATCACCATCGCGGTGCAGTCGATGTCGGAATTTTGCAGCATGGTTTTCAGCTGAATCAATCCGCCCATGGAATGGCAGTACAAAATCACCGGACCTTTTTTTACCTTTTCCTCTTTCATAACCATGTCGAGGAAGATTTTGTAGTCCTTGCAGTAATCGTCAAACTCCGCAACGTAACCGCGGCGTCCGTCAGAACGACCATGCCCCCGCAGATCCCATCCGTAAAAACTCCATTTGTCGTTTTCAAAAGCTTTGATCAGACGGTGATAGGATTCCGAATGTTCGCCATGGCCGTGCGTGATGATCACGGTGC
The DNA here is from genome assembly GCF_000317895.1 of Bdellovibrio bacteriovorus str. Tiberius. NCBI lineage: Bacteria > Pseudomonadati > Bdellovibrionota > Bdellovibrionia > Bdellovibrionales > Pseudobdellovibrionaceae > Bdellovibrio > Bdellovibrio bacteriovorus. The sequence continues at coordinate 3,227,627 of NC_019567.1, read as the reverse complement.
CGCGCGCTTCGGGATTGTCCCAAATCTGGAAGAAAAGGTTGATGTCTTGGTAGCCCTTAAAGAAGCCTTCAGATCGTTTGTACATACTGTCTTAGCTTGCCGTGACTCGCCCCGGACGGGCAAGTCAATTCAGGCCTCGAACCACGATTGTATCGTGGGCGGTCTTGCTCTTTTCGGGATAGTCGAGATTGTAATGGATGCCTCTGGACTCATGTCTGCGCAAGGCGCATTCCACTGACAGATCCGCCACGATCGCGATGTTACGCAGCTCCAGAATGTCCGGGTGGATCTTCATGTTGGAGTAATATTCTTTGGTCTCTGAAAGAATGTTTTTCAGACGGTGCTGCGCGCGTTCCAGACGTTTGTTAGAGCGGACAATCCCCATATAGTTCCACATCAGGCGGCGAATTTCGTCCCACATGTGGTTGATCACGATCATCTCGTCATCGTTGGATTCCTGAGGATGAGTCCAGGCTTTGGGTTCCTTGTCTGTCAGCTTGAAGCTGTCCCAGTGCTTTTTGATTTCCTCAGCGCAGTTGTGAGCCGTGGTCAGGCATTCCAGCAACGAGTTGCTGGCCAGACGGTTGGCGCCGTGCAGACCGGTGCACGCGGTTTCGCCAATGGCCCACAAGCCGGTGATATCCGTGCGACCCGTGACATCTGTCAAAACACCACCGCACAGATAGTGTGCCGCCGGAACCACCGGGATGGGTTGCGTGCTCATGTCGATGCCAAATTCCATGCACTTGTTGAAAATTGTCGGGAAGCGCTGTTTAAGGAATTCACGATCCAGTTTGGTCATGTCCAGATAAACGCAGTCAGCGCCGGTTTTTTTCATTTCATTATCGATCGAACGAGCCACCACATCCCGCGGAGCCAGCGAGCCCAAGTCATGATACTTGCGCATGAAGGCGTTACCCTTGCTGTCGATCAGCTCGCCACCTTCACCGCGCAAGGCTTCGGAAATCAGGAAGTTGCGGGAGTCACGGTGGAACAGGCACGTCGGGTGGAACTGCATGAATTCCAGATTGGCGATGCGAGCGCCCACTCGGTACGCCATCGCGATGCCGTCACCGGTCGCGCCACCCCAGTTGGAAGTGTAAAGATAAACCTTACCCGCGCCCCCTGTGGCCAAGGCGGTGTTTTTTGCTATAAAAGTATGCACCTCTCCGGTGTCTTTGCTAAGGGCGTAACAGCCGATGCAAGTCACAGGATCCATGTCCGCAGGGTCGACTTCTTTGTTCACGATCAGGTCGATGGCGTAGTACTTTTCCATCAGGGTGATGTTCGGATTTTCGCGAACGCGAGCAAGTAATGTGCGATGGATCTCTAAACCAGTTTGGTCCTCGAAGTGAAGAATGCGGCGTTTGCTGTGCCCGCCTTCGCGCGTCAAATCCACTTCGTTGGTTTCTTCCGAGCCACGGCGGCGGACGTCGAAATGAACGCCCCAGTTTGTTAAATCTTTAATGCGATCAGGGGCTTGCTCTACATAATCACGAACGACAGTTTCTTTGCAAAGACCGGCTCCGGCGGTCAAAGTGTCCTGTACGTGAGCTTCGAAACTGTCCTCTTCGGACATCACCGCAGAGATTCCACCTTGAGCCATGGCCGAGTTTGTCCCACCGGCGCTTTCTTTGGCCAGTACGATCACTTTTCCATTTTCCGAGAGCTTCAGAGCCAAAGCCAAGCCAGCAGTGCCAGAGCCGATAATCAAAATGTCGCAGCGGTGAGTACTCATAGTGGGGATCTTCTACTCCTTTTAGTGGCATTTGCAAAGGACTCTTGCTTGATTCTTACCAGTTTCTAAAACTACAATAAAATCAAAGGTATCTCGCTCTTGGAAGAGCGCGGAGAAGTTACAGGAAGGAACTGCCTCAATGAAAGTTAAACTCATCGTCGTTCTGATTGCGGTGGCGACTGTTTTCATCAGCGCTGTCTTGTGGCGGACGGACAGTTTTGTCTATGGTGATCGTATGAGTTGGGTCGAAGCGCAGACCCGCACCCAGCTGGGTGCCATCAACCATTCATTGACGGTGGAACTTAAATCCCTGCAGCGCCTGGTTTCAGGTTTGAATTCTGAAAGTTTCCAAAAAGGAAAAACCAACTGGAGTTCTTTGTCGCCGTACTATGCGGTGGCGGCGTTTTCTGTGCGTGGATCTGAACTGGATCCGCAGGCTCTTGCAGTTCGCGAAAATTCCAAAGCAGCCAACTGGAACAAAGAATTTGTGAAAGCAGCCATCGGCAACATCGGTGCGCGTGGCAATGACATGAGATTCTTTGTTAAACCGTTCCAGGATTCCCAGCGCGGCCGTTATGTGGCGCTGGTGTTTTTGGAAGGCACGCGCGCTTACGCTTTGATCGGTTCCGGTGAAACCTTCCAGTCCCTGATCGACGCGCAAAAAGGTTCTTTGAGTGCATTTTCCATCGTGACGGCGACGGGCCTGACCGTGGGCCATTCTGTGCCGGAATATCTGGGCACCGTGATGCGTGATGATCCTGTTTTCCGCGAAGCGCAGAAAAGCGGATCGTCCCATGGCAGTTCTGTTTTCAAGCTTGCTTCCGGTCAGGATCTTTACGGCATGTTTGAGATGATCCCGCAAAGCAATCTGTATGTGCTAAGTTCGGCTCCACTGAAAGAGGCGATGAAGGGACGCACCGGTTTGTGGTGGCAGTTCCTGCTTCTGGGGGCGGGCCTTGTGCTGGTTGGTGCAGCTGCGGCACTGTGGGTGATTTCACCTGCAGAAAAAGAAATTGAAACCCTGGAAACCCAGCTGGCCGAAGCGAAAGCCAAACCAGCTCCGGCGCCGGTGGTTGAAAAAGTTATCGCACAAGATCCAGAGATCGCTCACAAAGAACGTCTGGATGCTTCGATGCGTGTGGCTTCAGCGCTGGCGCACGAGATGCGTGGACCTCTGGCTTCCATTCTGGGTTATTCCCAGATTATTCTTTCGAAAACTCCGGAAGACGAAGTTGTGCAAAGCACGGACTCTATTCTTCGCGAAACCCGAGCGGCCCGCTCTGTGCTGGACAAGCTTCTGGGTTATGCCGGTGAAGAAGTGAAAGAAAAAAATGCCATGCGTGTTGAAGGCCCGCTGGTTCGTGCGCTGAAGCAGCTGGATACGTTGTTCGCGCAAAAAGGTGTGAAGCTGACCAAGGACATTCAGGACACCCACGCAAAAGATCTGGATGTGGATGGTGTGACCCGTGCGATGGTGAACATCATGACCAACTCGGTGGAAGCCATGGAACGTATGGCGAAAAAGGAAATCAAGGTTTCCCTGTATGAATCCGAAAGTGGAACTCATCTGGACATTGAAGACTGCGGCGAGGGCATTGAGCCTGCGAACATCGAAAAGATTTTCGATCCGTTCTTCACAACCCGTTCATTCCAGAACCACATGGGCCTGGGATTGTCGGTGGCCTTCGGAATTTTGAAAGAGCACAACGCGGACGTGAAAGTGGAATCCCAGCGCGGGCAGGGCACGAAAGTGATGATCCTGTTCAAGAAAACCATGGGTCTTGCGGTGATGAAAGCCCCGGTGGCGCCAAAACAGGAGGAGGAAGAAGTGATTGTCATGAAAGAACTGCCTCGCCTGAAAGAAGAATCACCGGAACGTGCCGAAGCCGAGGCAAATTTTGTTGCGGCAACCACGGTGCAGCCCGAGCCTGCCGCATCCCCCTTGGATGTGAACATCGACAACCTGCTGGAAGAGCTGCCTGAGATTGTGCCGGTCAAAGCTGAACCGGTCGCAGCGACAGACCAGGTGATGGTTAAAAAGATTGTTAAGAAAACGGTGAAAAAGAAATCCCAGCCGGCCAATGATGAGCTGACCTTCATCGACGGTTTCATGGGTGAAGAGGTTGAGGAGGAAGTTGAAGTGGAAGAGGAAATTCTTGTGGCGGCCGACGTGGCCGAAGCTTCCGCTGAAACTGTTGTCGCTGCGGCGGCAGAGCCTGTGACCAGCACGGCGATTCCGGTGGAGCATGCTGCCGGTGCCAGCCTTGCTGATATGGATGATGAACTGACTCCGGTGAATTTTGTTGTTCCGCCGAAAATGGCAGCTGCCAAAAAAGAATCCAAGCTCGACGGATATCATGTTGAAATTCGCCGCCCTGGAAAGAGGATTTAATTGAATATTCGCGATTACAGTTCTCAGTTTACGGTTTTTGTTTTCACCACGGATGTGGATCTGGGGGCGTCGGCGAAAGTGTATCTTTCACAAGCCGGCTATGATGCCTATTTCTTCCAGGATCCTGAAACGCTGGAACAAAGACTGAAAGAGAACGCTCCCCATATTCTGGTGTTTTCAACGGCAGCCCTGGCGGGTTCGCTGAGTGATTTTGTCAGCATCGTTCAGGGTATCAACGACGAGATTCGCTTTGTGGCGGTCAGTTCGATTTCCCAGTTTGATATTCTGGCCCAGTACAACAGCCACGGATTTGTGGATGTGATTTCTGACGATGCCGCAGCTCTGGAATCCCGCGTGGTGTGGGCGGTGGATCGTGCCTGTGAAAAACTTTATCTGACCTATCAGAACGAACAGCTGTTTGATGATTTGAAATCCACCGAATCGCGCATGGAGGAAGTCCACGCGGCGGCGGTGAAAAGCATGAAACAGGCCGAGGCTGAAAAAGCCCCGCCGGTTTCCATTTCAACCCGCATCGGTGAATATCGTTCCGCACAAAGCAAAGAGGATCTGATCCAGAAATATCTGAATCAGCTGCCGGGCAGCCTGTGTGTGTTCTTCAAGTTTCTGCCGTCGGTTCGTTCCTTTGTGGCGACTCACGCCAGTGGTATTCCGGGCTCTGACATCCAGGGTGTGGGTGTGCAGCTGGAATCCAACGACATGAAAGAGCTGAGCTCGCAAATGGCCATTGGCCTGTTGCCTCCGCGCTTTACCGAAATGCTGGTGGAAGCTTTCCACTTCAGCCCGCCGAAAGCTTTGCCGCTGTATGCGCACAATGCTTTGGAAGGTGTGTTTGTTTATTCCGGGCAGCTGCCGGCGGAAGACGTGGCTCGCATGAACGAAGAGTTCACGCTGCTGTCGCTTTGTTATTCGCATTTCTCGCTGGAAAAGAAAGTCGATTCCCTGGAAGTGCAGGACTTCGTCACTGAAGTCTATAATCGCAACTATTACCAAAAAGTTCTGGGTGATGAGGTGTCCCGCGGCCGCCGTCTGAAGCAGCCTTTGTCAGTTGTGAAAATCTCGATGGATGATTTTTATGAGATTGAATCATCTTTGGGTGAAGCGGTGAGAGATGAGTTGCTAAAAGCTGTGGCAACCATCATCACTAAGACCAGCCGAACCAATGATGTCACTTGTCGTACCGGAGTGAATGAGCTTGCGATGATCCTTCCGCATTGCCCGAAAAAGGGTGCGGCTTTGCGCGCGGAACGTCTGCGCCGGATCATCGAAGGCACTTCGTTCATGGATAATGGCATGAAGGTGTCTATCAGCCTGGGTGTCAGTGAGTATCCTTCCTTGTGTGATTCCGCCAAATCTTTGGATGAATCCGCAACGAAGGCTTTGCTTCACATCAACGACAAGGGCGGGAATAAAATTTGTTTGTTCAAGGCTCCGGAAACCCACAAGCCTGAATTTGAAGTGACAGCGGAATAGAGACTAAGAATGGAAATGTACCGTCGCACGTTTGCGGAAATTAATCTGGATCATCTGAAGCACAATATTCAAGTGCTGCAGAAGGCCTTTCCGCAAGCCCCTTTTCTGTGTCCCATGGTCAAGGCCAATGCCTATGGCCACGGCGATGTGCAGTTGGCGCGTTTCCTGGAAAGTCTGGGCATCAAACATCTGGGTGTGTGCCTGATTGAAGAAGGCCTGCTGCTTCGTCGTTCCGGCGTGAATGCCGAAATTCTGGTCTTCCGCGGTTTTGATCGCGAGGGTGCGGAAAAAATCATCGAATACAACATGACACCGGTCGTGAGTTCCTGGGAACAGATTGATCATCTGGAGGCCGTGGCCGCAGACCCTGTGGGGATTCACCTGAAGTTTGACACCGGCATGAACCGTCTGGGATTCCGTCCCGAAGAAGCACAAAAGCTTTTTGATCGTCTGTGGCAGAATAAAAAAATCCGATTGAAAGCCCTGGTGACTCATCTGTTTAACGGCGAAGATGCCACGGATTCTCAAGGCATCAGTGCCCGCCAGTTGCGTGATCTGAATCGTGTCAGCACGGTGTTTAAGCCATTTAATATTTTCTGCCATGCTCTGAATTCCGCAGGCATCATGAGCGCTCTGCAGATGAAAGACGCCGGGAACACTCCGGCGGATCATCCGCTGTTCATGCAAAACTGGGGTCTGCGCCCGGGGCTGATGATCTATGGTTACAATCCATTGGGTCAGAACAGCTTCGGGGGCCTAAAGCCGGTGATGAGTTTGAAATCTCATGTGGCCACCTACAGACATCTTCACATCGGTGAAACTGTTTCTTACGGTGGCACCTGGACGGCCAAGCAGGATTCTGTCATTGCTGTGGTCCCCATTGGATATGCGGATGGTTACCATCGTATTTTGTCCAATCAGTCCTCTGTGGTTTTTGCAGGCAAAAGAGTTCCTCTTGTCGGCAGCATCTGCATGGATTATCTGATGCTGGATGTGACTGAAGTGGTGCGCGGTAAAGACCTTAAGGACTTTAAGGATCAGGAAGTGACCTTGTTCGGATTTGCTTCCGATGGCAGTTTCCTGTCCCCGGAAGAGCTGGCGGTTCAGGCCAAAAGCATCACCTGGGAGATGCTGACAAGTGTGGGCGAGCGCGTGCCGCGTATTTACTCCGGCCTGGATGTCGGATTTGTGTTTGATGAAAGCAGAGGCCAACGATGACCCTGTCGCAAAAGCTGTATAAATTGATTTCCGGAGTCGGAAGGTACTTTATGGGTACCATTTCCGATCTGGTTTCCTCGACGGGAAAGATCATCATTTTCTTCAATGAAAGTATGCGCCTGATTTTCGCGAAACCATCGCGTTTCACCGAAGTCATCCGTCATATGGAATTCATTGGTAACCAGTCCATCGGTATCATCTGTCTGACCGGTGGTTTCACGGGTCTGGCGCTGTCCCTGCAATTGTATCTGGGTTTTAAACTGTTTAATGCCGTGAACATGGTGGGTCCGACGGTGGCGTTGGGTATCACCCGTGAATTGGGTCCGGTATTGACGGGTCTGATCGTTGCGGCTCGTGCCGGTGGTGCGATGGCCGCTCGTTTGGGCACTATGCGTGTGAACGAGCAGATCGATGCCCTGGATGTGATGGGTGTGAACACCAAGCAATATCTGGTGTCTCCGCGTCTGGTGGCGGCCTTTATCTGTATGCCATTGCTGGTGGCGGTGTTTGACTTTATTGCGATGCTGGGCAGCTGGTTCCTGTGTGTGAAAATGGTGGGTTTGGATGAAGCGGTGTTCTGGCAAAAGATCGCCGACTTTATTGAAATACGTCATATCAACGAGGGGCTTTTGAAGGGCATGGTCTTCGGGATTTACTTTGCACTGATGTGCACCTACCGCGGGTTTAACACCACGGGCGGAGCCAAAGGGGTGGGTGAAGCCACCAATCAGGGCGTCGTGCAAAGTATGGTTGGTATTATCATTCTGGATTACTTTGCGACCAACATGATCCGTCTGTTCTACAGTCTTGTGGGGATTACATAATGGCGAATGAATCAGCAATTTCACTGCGTGATGTGAAAAAGTCCTTTGATGGCGGGCATGAGTTCGTCCTTAAAGGCATCAATCTGGAAATTCCCAAAGGCAGTCTGACGGCGATCATCGGTTTTTCCGGAACCGGAAAAAGTGTGATGTTGAAGCACTTGCTGGGGCTGTTTAAACCCACCTCCGGCACGATTGAAGTTTTGGGGACCGATCTTTCCACGCTGAATCCGGATCAATTGACGAAATTCCGCTGTAACTTCGGGGTGCTGTTTCAGTCCGCCGCATTGTTTGATGATATGACGGTTCTGGAAAATGTCTGCTTCCCGTTGTTTGAACACCGCCGTGAACTGAAGCCGGCCCAAGTCCTTCGTATAGCCGAAGAAAAGCTGCACCAGGTAGGTTTGGAGTCCAAACATTACCACAAGCTTCCGAGTCAAATCAGTGGTGGTATGCAGAAAAGAACGGGTCTGGCACGAGCTCTCGCCCTAGATCCAGAAATTCTGATCTATGACGAGCCGACCACGGGTTTAGATCCCATTCTGACAGAAATGGTGGATAATTTGATCCTGAGTACCCATAAGTTAAAACAGGGTGTGACATCTATCATGGTATCTCATGATTTGTCCGCTGCGTTTAGGATTGCCGACCACATCGCGATGTTGGATAGTGGCCGAGTTTTGTTATTTGGTACTCCAGAGGATTTCTTCAACACGGACATCGAACTGGTGAAGAAATTTGTGAATAAAGGGATGAAACATCAATGAATTGGCTTCGCGCTGCAGAATTTAAAGTCGGATTAATGGTGATTGTGGTGGGTTCACTCATCGCGGTCATGTCTATGCAGGTCAGCGACGATCCATCTTATCTTGGTCGTTCCAAAAAAGCCTGGTTCCTTCTGCCCAACGCTGGCGGTCTGGTTAAAAACTCCGCAGTTCGTTCTGCCGGTATTCCGGTGGGTGTAATCAAGGACATCCGTCTGCAGGACGGTATGGCCCGCATTGATATCTCTATTAAATCTGAAGTTCCGCTGACGACTTCCGCTTCCGTGGAAATCAAAGCCCAGGGTATTTTGGGTGACAAGCACATCGAAGTTTACCCGGGTTCACCGACCGATCCTCCACTGGAAGACAACGCTCAGATCCTGTCTATTAAAGACGGGGCGGGCATGGAAAACCTGATGGCTCAGGTTTCTGATGTGGCAAGCTCCCTGAAAGAAGTGGCGAAGAATCTGAAAGAAGCGACTTCGGAAGACGGCACCCGAGCCCACGTTCTGGGCCGTATCGTTAAGAATATCGAGACATTGACCGGGGATCTGGCGCAAATGACGACCGAAAACAAGGATAAGATCGGCGATATCGTGGATGACATTCACGGCATCACGGCGAACCTTCAGGAAGTCATGAACGATAAAAGTGATTCCGGCCTGAAAGAGACCTGGAAGAAGCTTTCCAACACAGTTAAAAACCTGGATGACATCACCACCCGTATCAACAAGGGTGAAGGCGCATTGGGTAAACTTATCAGCGACGAGCAGACTTCCGAAAACCTGACCTCGGCGATCGATGGTCTGGGGGGAATGCTTGATTCTGCGAACCGTATCCAGACAGCCTTTGAGTTCCGCGGGGAATACCTGAACGAAGTTGGCGCAACCAAGTCTTATATTGGTGTGCAGATCCAGCCGGGTCTGGATCGTTATTACTATATTGGTGTGGTTGATGACCCTGCCGGTGTGGTTGAAACGACTAAAACTGAAGTCACGGGCCCGGGTGCCGGTGATGTGGGACCAGGCTCTTACACTGAAAAGAAAACTTACAGCAACAAGATCAAGTTCACGGTTTTGTTTGCAAAGAACTTCTGGGATCTGACTCTTAAAGGGGGTCTGATCGAAAATAACGGTGGTTTCGGTATCGATTATTACTTCTTCCGCCGCAAACTGAAGTTCACAGCTGAAGCCTTCCAGTTCAGCGAAACCAACGTGCGCAGCAGTCTGACTTATAACTTGTATCGCGGTATCTTTATTACCGGTGGTATCAACGATGCCTTCGATCAGCAGGGTGCACGTTCCAGTTATCTGGGTGCGGGTTTGTTCCTGACGAACGACGATCTTAAACTTCTTCTAACCAAGGCGCCTTTTTAAACTATGAGCGGTGACAACGTGATGAGCAGCACAGAAAAGAACTGGTTGGTTAAATCCTCCACGAGGATTCTGGGCCCATTCACTCTTGCTGAAGTCACCGAGCAATTGCGCTCAAAACAGGTGTCCATCATCGATGAAGTTCGCCAGCCGGAAGGCCGTTGGAGCTACATCCGTGAAAACAAGTTGTTCATGGATATCGTCAAAAACATCCGTGAAGAGCAGGATTCCCACTCTGAACAAACCATGACCCAGTCCATTGCTCATCACACGATGACAAGGACTGATGTATTGCCAGTGACCGATGACCTGACGCCGACACCGGTGCCGCATCTGGATCTGACTCCGCCACCGATTCGCGACATCAAAGACGTGACTCCGTTGGTGCAGACGCCGGCGAATCGCGCAGCAGTGAACGCAACGGCTGCAAAAAGTTATGGCGCCACGGGCGACACCCGTTTGCAGGGTAAAATCCGTGAAAAGTCCAATCTTATGCGCTGGGGAATCCTGGCGGCGGCGGTGGCCGTGGTGGGTGTGGTCTTCGTCACACTTTCTCAGAAAGACAAAAACAAATCCCTGGGCTATGAAGAACTGATGAGCCAGGCTTTGCGTTACAAGTCCCTGGGCTTGTATGAAAGATCCCTGGAATCCTATCAGCGCGCCTCCAAACTGAAGGAGCCTGATGCGGAAGCACAGGTGCAGATGGCGACAGTGCTGATTTCTGAAGACCGTCAAAGTCTGATGGGCCGTCGTATTCTGGAAAGAGCCCTGGTTCAGGAAAACCGCAGTCGCAGCGAAATCGTCGATGCGTATCTGGGGATTGCCGTGTCCTATATGATGGACGGGGACCTGAAACAAGCTGAAGACACTTTGCAAAAAGCCATCGGGCATGAGCCATTTAATATTTCTGCTCTTTTGAATCTGGCGATTATCCAGTTGAAAAAGGGGAACTACGGCGAAGCGATGCGCGACTTTGATTCGATCTATCGCAAAAATCCTGGTTCAGTGCTGGCGCTGTTTGGTAAAGCCATGGCGTCCGTGGAATATGCAAAAACCGTCAATGATCCGAACTTCCTGAACCAACTGGTGGGCGATATCAAAGCCAATATCCAAAAGACCGGGTATCTTCGTCAGGAGCTTTTGCTGTTCCTGGTGTATGCACAAAGTCTGATGGGTGATGTGGACGGGGTGAACCGTGCTGTTGTGCAGTTCCTGGCAGAAATGCCGGGTCAGGCCCGCAATTACATCCATCCATTGCAGGTGGAGTGGCGTTTCACGCAGTGGGATTATCTGGAAAAGTACTGTGCGGAAGCATTTAAAAAACAATCTCCGCATGCTGAATTGAAAGCCCTGCGCTCGGTCTGTTTGATGGAAGTCAATCGTGACTCGGATGCCTCTAAAGTACTGCAAGAGGCTTTGGCCGAAGCTCCGAAGGACCCGTATGTTCTGGTGACTCAGGCCAGCTATCTTTCCAAAGTGGGGCGTCTGCCGGAAGCTTTGGGAATCCTGAAAATGCCGGAGCTGTCCCAGATTTCTGTGAAGAATCTATTGATGGGTGACATCTGCATTATCACGCAGGATGTGAATTGTGCCCAGACGTCTTATACTCATATCTATAGCACTGACAAACGAAGTGCTCCGACTTTGTACGGCTTGGCGTGGGTGATGGTGAAGAGCAACAACCGTCCTATGGCTTACGACTATGTACGCGCCGGTTTGCAGGCTGAACCAAATTATCTGCCACTGCTGGAGTTGAGGGATCAACTGGAGTCTGAGTAATGAAACGTTCCGTCCAGGCCGCAAGTATCTGGATGTTTCTTTTGCTGGGAGCCTGCACCAAGGAGCCCGGTTACCACGTGGCTGATTATCAGGAAATAAAATTCGAGGATGTTCCTGAAGAAGTTAAAATTCCCACCAAGGCCTGGGACCTTTTGGAGTTCAAGCCTGCAGCAGACGGCCATGGGGCTGCCTTGGGTAAGAACCTGATCTTTTCTGAATTGACTGTTTATCTGGTTGAAAAAAATGCCGGTGTGGTTGAAGGCGAAGCCATCAAGATCCAGCTTCCGCGCGGCGGGGGCACGATTGATCTTTCACGTTTTATCACCGATCGCCGTGGCACTTTTTATGTGGGCTTTGATTTTCCAGAGTTCACTGATGCCACGGGCAAGAAGGTTTTGTTCTTAAGCAAGGCGCGCAAACGCCGGCTGGGCAGCGAGATCTTTGGTGCCGGGTGTAATCAGTACTTTGATATCACTGATGAGTTCTTCAAGAAAATGAAGGCCGAAGGACTGAAGGTCAACAGCACGCAAGACAGATACTTGAGCGTGCTGGGTGGAAGCTTCCTGTTCGCGGCGGAAAAAGGGGCGGATGTGCATCTGGCCCAGGTTCGATTCACCAACTCTCAACAGCCCCAATTCTTCTGCGAGGAGCGCTGATGGAAAAACAAACTGTCCAAAGTCTTCAGGATAAAAGCAATGTCGACGCTCTTTTCCTGGTGAAGGAAAAGAATGTTTCCGTCGGTAAAAACGGCCGTCCTTTTATGGGTCTGCAATTGGGTGATGCCACGGGCACTATCGACGCCCGTCTGTGGGACCGCGTGGACGAGCTGGCTCGTGAATTTGAAATCGGCGACATTCTCAGAGTAAAAGGTCTGGTTCAGATCTTTCAGCACCGCAAACAACTGATCGTGCATCGCCTGGAGCGTGTGGAGGCTTCGACTGTGGATATGGCGGATTTCATTCCTGCCACCGCCCGCAATGCCGAAGACATGATGGCAGAGCTGACGCAGTTGGTGCGTTCGATGAAAAACGATTATCTGCGCCAGTTGGTGACGGACACCTTGGAAGATCCTGAGATCCGTCCGATGGTGCTGCGTGCACCGGCCGCTAAAAGCATTCACCACGCGTGGATGGGTGGATTGCTGGAGCATATTCTTTCCATCTGTAAAATCATGGATTTTATGGGGACACACTATTCGTTCCTGAATCGTGATTTACTTTTGTTCGGTGCGATTTTTCACGATATCGGTAAAGTGTGGGAGCTGTCGTATGACAATGGAATTTCCTACACGGATCGCGGCCGTCTGATTGGGCACATGCAAATCGCCTGTGAGCTGATAGACAAGAAGTCCTCACGTATCCTGGGTTTTTCTGAAGAACTGCGTGACATCTGCAAGCACATTATCTTAAGTCATCATGGCAAACTTGAATACGGATCGCCCAAGCGTCCGAAGTTCCTGGAGGCGATGGTGGTGGCCATGGTGGATGATTTCGACAGCAAGGTCGCCACCGTGAAAACTCTGATGGATAACGAGCGCGGTTCCGGTGAAAAGTGGTCCCGTTATAGCGAACTGTTTGATCGCTATTTCCTGCTCGATGATATGAACGAGAAATACTAGAAAAGAAGCACATGATTAGCGGCATTTTGGAATTCCTGCGCACTTATAAGAACTACGACCCGGCGGCAAAATCCCTGTGGGAGATCGCTTTGCTTTATCCGGGCCCGAAGGCCGTGGGATTGCATCGTATTGCTCATGAGCTTTATTCCATGAAATTGTTTTTCCTGGCCCGTTTGGTGGCCGAGATTTCCCGTTGGTTGACCGGTATTGAAATTCATCCCGGCGCCACTTTGGGAAAACGTCTGGTGATCGATCACGGTTTCGGCGTGGTGATTGGTGAAACTGCAGTGATCGGTGATGACTGCATTATCTTTCACGGTGTGACTTTGGGCGGACTGAAGTTTGATCCGGTGAAGCGCCATCCCACTGTGGGCAACAAAGTGCTGATCGGAACGGGTGCCAAGATCCTGGGCCCGATCACAATCGGCGACGGTGCACTTGTCGGTGCGAATGCCGTCGTGATCCGCGAAGTTCCAGCCGGTGCCACTGTTGTTGGCCCTGTGGCGACGGTGAAGTGATATGAAGTCGCTGGAGCAATGGTTCGCTGAATACAGTGAAAGCCACCAGCATCCCGTCAATCAGCGCCTGCATAAGATCTGTGTGCCTCTGATCTTTTTTTCTATCGTAGGAATGCTTCTGCAAATCCCTGTGAACCTGGGACCGATTAAACTGGGCGAGCTGCTGATTGCGGTGGCCTTGGGCTGGTATATGACCCTCGGACCAAAGGTTTTTCTGGTAATGTTGGGGCAACTGGTTCTGAGTTATGCTTTGGTTTACGTACTTAGTCTTTGGGTGTCACCGATCTGGCCGTTAGTCCTGATATTCGTTCTGGCGTGGGTGGGGCAATTTTATGGCCATCACCTTGAAGGCAAAAAGCCATCTTTTTTCAAAGACTTACAGTATCTACTGATCGGGCCCCTGTGGGTGGTCCGTGGTCTGTTTTGAGCTCCAAGATATTCTCATCCGGTTTTCATGACTCAACCTTCATATTAAATGGTTCGCTTGCCGCTGTGCGTTTCTGAGATACTAAGGGTGATCTTAATCTAGGCGAAAGGAGTTCGGCTATGAAGCAGACAGAACAAATCCAGACGGTGCCAACTTCGACTCCGCATCAGGAAAGCAACGGTACAGTTGCCCCGGTACGTAAGAGAAGAAGTCGCAGACGTCTGAGTGGCTGGTAGTAGCTACCGCCACTGAGCCGGTGAAAAGGGCCCAATCGACTGCGTTGTCGGGCCATCTTCTCGCTCCGACGTGCTTAGAGCACGCCTGCACTGCGAGGATGACCCTCCGCCTTGCGCTTGAGCCCTTTTGACCGGCTTTTACTTTTAAAGCTCCCATTTCGGGGGCTTTTTTTTGGTCTTATCAAATCTGGGTATTAATTTCATTTTCAGTTGGCACTTCAGTTCGTTTTCAATCTCAACTTCTTTTCAATGCGCTTTCCTCACGTTTTCATTCACGCTTGTTTTCAATGAAATGCTGTTCTTTCGCGCAGGGTGCTTTTAAATCGTCTGACGACATTGAAGGATGAAATAATCTATGAACAGACAAGGTAAAACGCCACGTTTTAAAAGACAGAGAAGACTTTTGACCGAACTTCCCGGTATGGGGAAGGCGGGCGCTCTGGAAAGACGCCCATATCCTCCAGGTCAGCACGGCCTTCGTCGCCGAAAGTACTCTGAATTCGCTTTGCAACTTGAGGAAAAACAAAAGCTGAGATTCCACTACGGCCTGCGCGAGGAGCAGTTCCGTCGTTTGATCAATAAAGCTAAAAAATCCAAAGCCACCAACTGGGTTGAAGCTTTGGTTAACTTGCTGGAAAAACGCTTGGACAACGTTGTATTCCGCCTTGGCTTTGCTGCCAGTATCCCTGCAGCAAGACAGTTGGTTTCCCACGGTAAAGTTCTTGTGAACGGCAAGAAAGTAAACATCGGTTCCCAGATCATCAAAGTGGGCGACAAGATCACTTTGAAAGATGAAGCCTACCAAAATCAGGTTTACATGGCTGCGAAACAAGCTCCACGCCTGCCTTTGCCATCATTCATGGCTAAAGAAGATGTAGCGGGTAAAGAACAAGGCCGTTTGACTGATGAACCAAATCTTGAGTCAGTTCCATTTGCGTTCGAGCCAGGTTTGGTAATCGGTTACTACTCAATGAGGGGCTAATGAAAACGACTAAATTCATCGAAGCAGAGCAAATTGCTTTCGAAGAAGTAGCTGAAAACTGGGTTTCCGTAAAATTCGGAGACGAGAAGTTCGTGATCGACGTGGATACTCTGTTCGATCTGTCCTTCCGCTGTGCTTCTTTCCTGGCTCAAGTTGAAGCCAAGGAAGAGGAACAGGCCGAAATGCAAGGCACTTGTGCCTGCGAAGGCATTCCCGCAGAAGCTAAAGTACACTAAGAAAAAGGCCTCGAAAGAGGCCTTTTTTTTGCTCAAAATCACTCGCTAATTCAGTTCCAATGGCACCGGCATTGCTTTTCCCAATATCAGAGTCACTTTAAGTGAATCAGAGCCCGTATATTGGAGGCCGCATGCCCTTGTTTCGCCCATTTTTGTCGTTTGTTCTGGGGTTGGTCACCTGCCTTTCCGTGGCTCAGGCGCAAGCCCGTCCCCAAAGTGCGCTGGATGTGATGACTTTCGAGGACGAATTCACCTGCAATGACAAGTTTCCCCATCATTCGTTCTGTGAGGCTGTGGAATTCCGCCCCTGGTCTGAAGCCGAAAAACAAATCGTCAGCCAGTATCTGGCCAACATCAATGATCCGCGCCTGGCTTCTCTGTTGGAAGTGATCAAAACCAAAGGCATCACCAAAATCCATCGCGTGGGTTACGGAGCCACCTGGTACAACAATATTTCCAAACGCCGGGCCGAGTTCGTGCGCAGCCGGGACAAAGCTTTGTTGTGGGTCAATCCGGTCACTAACGTCATTGGTTTCTCGGACTCATTCTTTACCGGAACTTCATTTATGGATCCTTACGCCAAAGTGGATCGCAAACAGATCAATGTCTTCCACGAACTGGTGCATGTCTTTGATGTGGCGCTGGGGCATGTTTCAACTTCGCAGGAATTTTACGACAGCGTCGGCTGGCACTGGGACGGCAAAGACCACGTGATCGGCGGGGTGGACTATCATCAATCCCAATTGGACTTTAAAAATATTCTGGCGTTGGTTGGAAACAAACAAAGTGCGCTGGCTTATGCTCAAGACCGCGAGTTGGGAATTCGCTATGGATTCCCGACGGTGTATTCCATGACCAATACGCATGAATCATTCGCCGAGATCATTTCTTATTACATCTTTGATCCCACTGCGAAAGACTATCTTTCACCAAAGATTCAGCAGTATGTGAAAGCAATGCTCAAAGAATAGTGGCGCACTGCTTCGGAAAAAGTAAGCAGGTACCTTTTAGTGGCGACGGCGGCCTTTGGCTTCGGGGATTCCGTCGGCCGGGTCTTCGGGCCATTGGTGCTTTGGATACTTGATGCGCAATTCTTTGCGCACTTCCGGGTATCCGTTTTTCCAGAAGCTTTCCAGACTTGAAGTCACCTGCACCGGACGGAAATTCGGTCCCAGCAAATGTAATGTGATTGGAATGGTTTGTTTGTAAACCTTCGGTGTCTGCATCAGGCCGAACACCTCCTGAATGCGTACTTCCAGATACGGTGGTTTGTCGGAAGGATAAATCACGCGGATCTTGCTGCCGCTGGGGACTTCAATGCGGTCGGGGATTTCCCGGCGCAGGGTGTTTGCCGTTTCAGATGGCAGAACACTTTCAAAGAAGAAACAAAGATCTTTTTCCATCACCGTCTGCATCTTGCTTTCACCCATGCAGGCTTGAGTGAAGGCTTCGATCTTCAGCTTTTCAATATCAAGATTCAGATCCTCTTGCTGTTGCAGGAACTGCAGCCGTTCCCACCAGTGTGACAAGGCTTCGTTGGTTTTTAAAACCAGATCAAACTTGTCGGCCAGAATCTGTGGCAGCTTTTCAGAAACTTCGGTTGCAGAAGCGGGACTGAGCGAAGGCTCTTCCAAAGGAAGACCGTACAAAGATCGGTATTCGCGGGTGAAGAACTGTCCTTTTTCTTCGACAAAGGACACATCGCGGGTTTTGACAATGTCATTGCGGAAAAGATCCAGAACGAAGTCTTTATCCGCACCACAAGCAAGGCTTACCATGGTTTCAGCGTCTGAACTGCCTTCCACGCCATTCAGAGCGGCAAAGAATTCAGAATTTTTCACCAGAGTTTCATTTTGCAGTTTTACTCCACGACCACCCACCATCAGGGCGCGTTCGGTTTTTCCGCGTCGTCGGCACAGGCGATCGGCATAAGCTGTCAGCAGGATTTTTTTAGTCAGGGCCAGCTGCTGGTCTTTCTTAAGAGCCGCTGTCGGAGTGTCCGAGGACTTTTGCAGTCGCTTGGCCAGTTCCTGAATCTGGCGAGCCGACTGATCCACCGTTTGCAACGAGAAGTAAGCACTGCCTGCAGGGGCTTTCTTGCTTAATCGGAACTGATGTAAAACCTCCAGACGCGCACTTAAGTCGCATTCCAGATTGTCACCCAGGAACGAGGCTATGGATTCACGTCTTAGGATGTCACGTTCTTGCAGCAAGGCCGCCATCTCTGACGCCAATTCAATGGCGCCCAGATCCATTCCCACCAGCATCAGTTTTGCCAGACGCACGGGCAGTGGGAAGTGCAGGATCTTGCGGCCCAGGGCTGTGATCTTGTTGCCATCATCAATGGCGCCAGCAATGCGCAGGTAGCGAAGGGCATTTTCAATGGCCACTTTCTGAGGTTTTTCAAACCAGCTGAAAGAATCAAAATCAGTGACACCTTGAGCGCTTAAGAACAACAAACTTTCAGTCAGGTCCACGCGCTGGATTTCAGCCACTTCGCTTTTGCCGAAGGACAGTTCATCCATTTTATTCCACATGCGATATGCGACACCCGGAAACTGGCGGGCGGCACGGCCCGAGCGCTGAATGGCGCTGGACAGGCTGATGCGTCCCAGTTCCAGACGGGAAAATCCGGTGCGGTGATCCTGCTTCATGTTTTTAGCAAGGCCCGAATCGATAACCGTGTTCACACCATCAATGGTGACCGAGGATTCAGCAATATTGGTGGAAAGGATCACGCGTTGTTGTGAAGTCTTTTTTAAAGCACGGCGCTGATCTTCCAGATTCAAGGAACCATGCAATGGCACCAGTTCGATGTTCTTGCTATCGGCCCAGGTCTGCAAAGCATCTTTGGCCCGGTCGATTTCACCAACGCCCGGCAGGAACACCAGAATATCATGACGGGTTTGCAGTTGCGCTTCTTTGACGGTCTGAACGACGGAATCAAAGAACTGCGGAAAGGTTTGCAGTTGTTGTGATCCCTTTTGATAGCGTACATCCAGATCAAACAATTTTCCCGGCACGCTGACAATGGGGCAGTCGCCTAAATAGCTTGCGATCTTTTCAGCTTCCAGGGTGGCGGACATCACCAGAATCTTGATATCCCGGCCAAGCTCTTGCAGTTCACGCAAAAGTCCCAAGGCCAAATCCACATGCATGGAGCGCTCGTGGAATTCATCCAGAATCACCAGTTCGACTTCGGAAAGTTCCGGGTCTTCGATCATCTGACGCGCCAGCAGCGCTTCGGTCATAAAGACCAGGCGGGTTTTATTCGAAGTTTTATTGGCAAAGCGAACCTGATAGCCGATTTCTTCGCCGACCTGCCAGCCTTGTTCTTCGGCGATGCGGTGGGCGGCTGCAATTGCAGCCATTCGGCGCGGTTCCAGTACGATGACTTTTTTTGAAGTGACCTGCAGCAGGGCCGGAGGCAGACGGGTGGTTTTACCCGCGCCCGGTGCGGCAGTGATCACAAGATTCTGGCCGTTCTTCAGCAGGCTTTGAATCTGGGGAACAAAACTGTCTATGGGAAGCAGCAGGTCCTGGCTCATCAATTAAACCGGATACATCAGCAGCATGAATTCGGCCTTGTCGGCTTTCAGGCCGCCGATCAGTTTGTCGATCGGTCCTTCAATCACCACTTCTTCTTCCTGTGACAGATTCATTGTCAGCAGGAAGCGACGTTGAGAGAAGTGCTCTTTCATGTCGTTCAGGGTTTTCTTCAGACGGTAAGGAGTGTCCATCAGAATGATGGCGCGTTTTTCTTTGGTCAGTTCTTTCAAAGCCCGGGCACGGGCTTCGTTTTCTGCCGGCAGGAATCCGCGAAACACGAATTCATCAATGCGCTGACCGCTTAATGACAACAATCCCATCAGGGCCGAAGCGCCCAGCACAGATTTTACCGGGATGTTTTTCTGACGGCACAGGCGCACAACATCAGCACCCGGATCACAGAATCCCGGCGTGCCACAGTCAGAAACCAAAGCCACCGTTTGATTGGCGCACATGGCAGCCAACGAGGCTTTGTCGTCCGGGGTGGAATGTTCATCCAGGACTTCATAAGTTTTGCCGGTGATGCCGTGGGCGCGCAGAAGTTTTGAAGCTTCCTTCGTGCTTTCGCAGATCACCAGATCGCAGGTTTTCAATATTTCCAGAGCACGCTGGGAAATTTCATTGATATCACCAATCGGGGTGGCCACCACGTACAACATCAGGACTCCTTCTGATTCAGCAGGAAGTTCATGATGCGCGGAAGGTTTTCCGGTGGCTCGGCTTTGCCTGCGTGGGTGCTTTCAAAGAAAATCATCTGTACCTTGGGACAGTGCTGAGCCAGGTGATGTAAATTCACCGGTTCATTTTCAAAGAAATAAATAGATTCATAATTTTTGCACTGGGCATCCAGGAACCAGTCCGTTTTGAACTTGGCATCGTCCATGCTGCGATGAGGTTTCAAAACCAGCTCGGCTTTTTCATTCAACGGGAACCCCCATTGAGCAATCACTTCGCCCGAGCTTCCACCCATGCGTTCGACATCCCGGCCGGTCAGATACACAACGTGGGCGCCAGCGTCTGAAACTGCATTTACAAATTCAACCGCACCTTCATAAGGGGCATCAAACTGCAGATAGTGGTTCGAGAAAAAACTTTTCTGCCAATAGGCTTTCACGGCTTCCTGGAACTCCGGATGGTGACCGTCCAGTCCGGCACGGGTCAGGGCGCCGACGATGCCCCAGTCAGTTCTCAGAGTCTTGATGTTCTTTAGCAACGCCACTTGTTCAGGGAATTTTTTTTGATTCAATGGCGAGGCCGCGAAATCCAGAAGGATTCTTTCAAGGCGGGGACTGACATCAAATAAAGTGGAGTCGAGGTCGAAGACCGCAAGGCTGGTTTTGCCCTGTTTTGTGAGGTCCTGAATATTAACAAGAATCTGTTCCAGCATAGGGGCCATCTAGCCATACAAGTCCAGTGAAATCAAAGACTTTTCTTGCCCGTGCTTGGGGGTTTTCTATAATGATTTTGGGAGGCAAACAGCATGAAGAAACTTCTTCTTGGCATGGTTCTGTGTGGACCTGTTGTATTGGGTGGATGTCATCTGAAGAAAGATGTTTTGGGGACGGTCGAAAACCCGATCAAGTTTCATTTGGTCCCCGCCGTTGATGCCAAAGTTCTGACCGACAATTCGCAGATTCTGAAGGATTATCTGGAAAAGAACACACCTTATAAATTTCAGATCACCATTCCTCAGAACTTTGTGGCGGTGGTGGAATCCTTCGGCACCAAGCGTGCGGATGTGGCAGCTATCAACACCTACGGATACTATCTGGCTCACAAGCAATACGGCGTCGAAGCCCGTCTGACAGTGATTCGTTATGGGTCTGCAACTTACCAGTCACAGTTCCTGGCCCGGGCCGATGGAAAAGTCAAAACGCTGAAGGACCTGCACGGAAAGAAAGTGGCCTTTGTGGATCCGGCGTCGACGTCGGGTTATCTGCTGCCTCTAAAAACATTGAAGGACCGCAAGATCGAACCGAAAGACACTGTCTTTGCGATGAAGCATGATTCCGTTGTGACCATGATCTATCAAGGGCAGGTGGATGCCGGTGCGACTTATTACAGCCCTCCACAAAACGGGCAGCTTGAAGACGCCCGCCGTCTGGTGAAGACCCAGTATCCTGATGTCGAACAAAAAGTGAAGATCATCGAATTGTCCGAACCCATTCCGAATGATCCGATCGTCTTCCGCAAAGACATGCCGGAAGAAATGAAAGAAAAGATCGTCGACACCCTTTTGCAGTTTGCTGCCACACCTGAAGGACAGAAATCTTTGGATTTGATGTTGGGCGCGACAAACTTGAAGAAATCCACCGACAGTGACTATGACAGCGTTCGCGAAATGCTGTCGACGCTGGCTCCGGAAGGGAAGTGATTGTGGCTGAAGCCCTGTTGCGCGTTGAAAACCTGTCCAAGACCTATCCCAACGGGGTGCAGGCGCTGAAAAATATCAATCTGGAGGTTCATCCCGGGGAATTCCTGGTGGTGATCGGTCTGAGTGGTTCCGGCAAGTCGACATTGCTGCGATGTCTGAACCGTCTGCAGAAGCCGACCTCCGGGAACATCTATTTTTCAGGGCAGGAAATCGGACAGCTGCAGGATGTCACGAAGATTCGCAGTGTGCGCAGCAAGATGGCGATGATCTTTCAGCACTTCAATCTGATCCCACGTCAA
This sequence comes from Bdellovibrio bacteriovorus str. Tiberius, assembly GCF_000317895.1. Lineage (NCBI taxonomy): Bacteria > Pseudomonadati > Bdellovibrionota > Bdellovibrionia > Bdellovibrionales > Pseudobdellovibrionaceae > Bdellovibrio > Bdellovibrio bacteriovorus. The sequence continues at coordinate 3,205,812 of NC_019567.1, read as the reverse complement.
AGTGTTTTAAAAAATGTTCTGATGGGTCGACTGGCGGCAAAATCCACCTGGCAAAGTTTGTGGGGGATGTTTTCTGGCCAGGAAAGATCTGAAGCGAAAGAAAACCTGCGGTTGGTGGGTATCGCTGAAAAGGCATCGCTGCGCGCGGATCAGTTGTCGGGCGGGCAAAAACAGCGCGTTGCCATTGCCAGAGCATTGATGCAAAAACCGACATTGCTTTTGGCGGACGAACCGGTGTCTTCCTTGGATCCGGCGACCTGCCACGTGGTCATGGATTATTTGCGCAAGATCAATCAGGAAATGGGCATCACCGTGATCGCCAATCTGCATTTCCTGTCTTTGGTCAGAAAATACGCCAGCCGGGTGGTGGCGCTGAAAGATGGCGAGATCGTCTTCCGCGGAAAACCTGAAGAAATCACCGAAGAATGGTTCCGACGTATTTACGGGGAAGGAGCACAGGATGTTGCGCCGAACGATATTTGACGGCATCGTCTTTGGATTTTTACTGTGCCTTCTGGCGGCAGCTTTGTTTGTCACCTCGGAAGAGCAGCTTTTGCAGCTGGGCCTGGTTTCTGCCCTGGCTTTATTGTTCTTTGTCGTCGGGTGTGGAATCAGTCTGGCGCTTTCATCGCGTAAAGTCGTCACGCTGGGTGCACGCTTGTTCGGATCTTATCCGGGTGTGGAAGACGATCGCCCCTGGTATCGCACGTTCTGGTGCTGGCAGTTGATGGTGTCGCTGTTCGCCACGCTGACTGTGGCTGTGATCAAGACTGAATTTTCGTTTGTGGAACTTTTTGATCAGAATGGTTTTGCGGGCGCCGTGCGATTGTTCAAAGGCCTGTTAGACCCGAACTGGGATGTTTTACCCCGAGCGGTGTTAAACATTATTGAAACCATCTTTATGGCGTTTCTGGCAACAACGCTCGCGATCCCGGTGGCATTTTTACTTAGCTTTGTCTGCGCAAAGAATATCATGCAGGGGCCTTGGGCGCGGGTGGTTTATTTTGTCATGCGAACCTTCCTGAACGTCACTCGTTCTATTGAAGCCTTGATCTGGGCGATTATCTTTTCAGTGTGGGTGGGAATTGGTCCCTTTGCCGGCATGCTGGCATTGATGATTCATTCGATTGCTTCACTGGCCAAACAATATTCCGAGATGGTTGAATCCGTTGAAGAAGGCCCCATTGAAGCCATTGAATCCACGGGCGCCAATAAACTGCAAACGATTTGGTATGCGATTGTTCCTCAGGTGCTTTTGCCTTATATTTCATTTACGGTCTATCGCTGGGACATCAACGTGCGCATGGCGACGATCATCGGTCTGGTCGGTGGTGGCGGTATCGGCACAATGCTGGTGCAGTATCAGGGGCAGGCGATGTGGCGTGAAGTGGGTTGTATCATTGTCGTGATTGCGGTGGTGGTGTGGGCCCTGGATCAGGCGTCGGCCTATGTTCGTGAAGCATTGAAATAGTCTTAAGGAGCTTTCCATGTCTGTTTTGAATAATTATAAAGTCACTATCAAAGAGCACCATGTGGATTCTTTGGGTCACATGAACAATGCCACCTATTTGGCGTTGTACGAAGAAGCCCGCTGGGAAGCCATCACCAGTCGCGGTTACGGATTCAAGGACATTCAAAAGCTGAAGCAGGGCCCGGTGATTCTGGAGGTGAATCTGAAATTCCAGCGCGAGGTTTTACTGCGTGAAAACATCACCATTACATTGGAAATGCTGGGCTACAAAGGCAAGATCGGCCAGATGAAACAGCAGATGATCAAGGACGACGGCAGTGTTGCCAGCGAAGCGGTCTTTACATTTGGTCTGTTTGATATGAAAGAAAGAAAGCTGATAGAGCCCACTCCGGAATGGAAGCGGGCGATCGGGATGGACTAAGCGGCTTTGGCCAGAGGCAGGGCGACGACGGTGATGTAGAACTTTCCTTTTTCAGTGGCAAAAGGAATCATCATCCCCGCGGAGCCTTGTGCGCAGGGCACATTCTGGCCGTTGCCCAAAAGAACTTTTGGCACGGTCATCTGTACGCCATAGGAACTGATTTCCGCCTTGGCGTTACCAAAGATAATATTATTGATCTCTCCGACGGCATCCTGATTGTCTTTGTTCAATTCAGTTTGTTCTTCCATCAGCATTGAGGACACAACTTCCAGGAAGCTGCCTTTATCAAAGGAAATGCACAAGTGTCCCTGGAATGCCTGGGACTTGATCTCCACGACCGAGGAAACTTCCCCCATCATGGGATCGTGCGGGGACTTGGGGCCGGCTTTTTCCATTTTCACAGAAGGGCAGCCAAACTGACCCAGCACGTGAGTTGTGGCCTTGATGACGGCATTGATCACCCGCACATCCACGGCATACTTGGAGGCCGCTGCGGCTGTCGCCGGTTCTTTCGCGCCCGTACCGTGGTGTTGGGCATTCAGAACAGAGATCATCGCGTTGATCAGTTCGTTCGGAGAAACAGGTTTTTTAAAGAACTTTGAAGACTGCAGGCTTTCCGGCAGATCCGATGAGTCTCGTTGTGAGATCACAATCAACTCGGCATCCTGGGTATTCTTATAAGTATGGATACCATAAACGAAACCGCCGTCCATCAGGCGCGGCACTTCGGTATCAATCAGCACGACGTCGAATTTTTGGTTCTCTGATTTGATGGCAGCTTCGGCGCCATCCTTTGCACGGACCACAATCGGAGAAACCCCCGAGTTTTCAAGTTGCTTCAGCAAGGGTTCTTTCACCAGTTGCTCAAGCTCACAGTTGTTGTCCACGATCAGGATGTTTTTTCGTGTTTTCATTTCTTTCTTCTGTATGAATACCATAAACTCTATTCGGTTTAAGATCCCTATTTCTTAACTGGCAGTAATCTTGTCGGGTAAGTGTGAGGAAGCCTTTAACTGTATTTATTGTCGAGAACTTCGACGAAATTTCCCAAACAAATTACCAACAAATTGTCTAATATCCTACAGTTAAGTCATCTTCTGTTTGTGCCGAATAGTGCGGAACAGGAGTATCGAGAGCATGGGAAAACAGTATTATCTTTCGAACAATGGGACTCATATCGGGCCGTTCAATCTTGAGACAGTTTTAAAAAAGATCGAAACCCAAGAGAACCAGTGGACGGATTACATCTACGACGAAGCGCTGGGTGAGTGGCTGATGCTGCTGGAGCATCCGGAGTTTTCTGCGAAACTGGCACAAAAGCCTGCGACTCGACCTTCGGCGTCTCCGGCGTCATTGTTAAGCAAGCTCGCTTTGAAAGACAAAGAATGGTTTATCCTGAAAGAGGGTAACAACTATGGTCCGTTCTGCCAGCTGGAGCTGATCCAGATGCTGCAGGAAAAAGCGCTGTACGAATACGACTACATCTGGCACTCGAAGCTTCCTTCCTGGAAAAGAGTCGCCGAGGTGGAGGACTTCTCTGCGGAAAGCATCCGTGTGATGAAAGATTCCAAGGAAGCTGACGTGGCTGAGATCTTCTTCCGTCGTCGTCATGTGCGCGCCTCTTATGGTGCCTCTTTGATTGTTCATAATAACAAAACAGTTTTCCGCGGTCAGGCCCTGGAAATCAGTGCTGGTGGAGCAGGGGTTCTTATCGACACTCCGAATCTGCAGCCGGGACAAAGCCTGTTCCTGCATTTCCAACCGGGCGACGGTGTGCCGCCATTCAATGCGGTCTGCCAGATCGTCAGCAAACAATACGTGAAGGACAGCGGCGCCGCCGTAGAGCCGGTGAAGTATGGCGTGAAGTTTACGACTCTCAGTCAGTCCGCACGTGAATCGATCAAGAATTTCACAACGAAGGCTGCATAAACGCAGCCTTTGAGAGGATCTTTTGTATGAAAAAGGACTTTCAGCTTCTTGTTGCCGTGGCAGCGTCATCTTTCTTAATGGCCTGCGCGCAGAATGTGTCATTCGATCTGCCAGAAACTCAAGACAACTTCGGTCAAAGCATCACGTACAACAACAAAGTGGATATCCTGTGGATCGTGGATAATTCCACCTCCATGCTGAAACATCAGCAGCGCTTAAGCGAACAGGTTCCGGATCTGGTCAGTAAACTGAATACCTTAAAAATGGACTATCACATGGCCGTGGTGACCACCAGCATGGGTGGCACAACACCGGATGGTGGTAAGTTTGTCGGCAGTCCCAAGTATGTGACTGCGAAAACTCCGGATCTGGTCAACAGCCTGAAAAACCGCATGATTGTGGGAGAGGCCGGCAGTAACCTGGAGCGCGGTCTTGAATCCATGGAAAATGCCCTGTCCGCAAATTATCTGGCCAATGAAGGCAAAGGCTTTTTCCGCAATGATGCCCTGTTGGTGGTGATCGCATTGTCGGATGAAGATGACTTCAGTAAATCCAGTTCTTCTGCGGGCGTCACCTACTACACCAATTTATTGGATGGTATCAAAGAGCCGTGGGTGGATGGCAGCCGTTCCTGGGTGTTTAATTTTATCGGCGTCTTAAGTTTGACGTCCCAGTGCAAGACCTTCAATGACTTTGCCTCGGCGGGTTTAAGCTATATGGGCTTGGCTGACACTTCAGGTGGGGTGAAAGAATCCATCTGCAGTACGAATCTTTCGTCAGCAGTAGGGAACATCCGTTCACGCATCTATCAGATTCTGACGGACTTTAAATTGTCGAAAGTGCCTTTGGAAGAATCCATCACGGTCAGCATCAATGGTGTCAGCATTCCGCGTGACACCACCAATGGTTGGGACTATCTGGCGGCCAGCAACGTGATCCGCTTCTATGGTTCCGCTGTGCCGGCTGCCGATGCGTCGATCAAGGTTGATTTCAAACCCAAAGACGCGAACTGATAATACATGCCCTGGGCTTGCATAAGTTCTTCGTGCGAGCCCATCTCGGCCACTTCCCCCTGATTCAGAACAATAATGCGATCGCACTGTTCAATCGTTGAAAGACGGTGGGCAATGATAATACTTGTTCGGCCTTTGGTGATCTCTTTGGTCGCATCCTGAATGATGTGTTCACTTTCAGAGTCAATATTGGCAGTGGCTTCATCCAGAATCAAAATATCCGGGTTGAAGGCCAGAATCCTGGCAAATGCGATCAGCTGGCGTTCACCGACTGACAGGTTGGCGCCACGTTCGGCCACGGGGCTTAGCAGATCGCGCCCGGTGCGGGTCAATAGCGCCATATAGCCGGTCTTTTCACAGGCCATACGGACTTGTTCTTCGGTGATGCGCGGATCACCCAGGCCGATATTGTCGCGGATGTTGCCACGGAAAATAAAATTATCCTGCTGAACCACGCCGACGTGATGGCGGATCTCTTCGCGCTGGATTGATTCCAGTGCCAGCCCATCGACAAAGACCGTCTGTTCCGGGGCATCATAGAACCGCTGCAACAACGAAATGAACGTGGATTTTCCGCTGCCGGTACGACCCACCAGTGCCACGGATTCCCCGGCTTTGATGTGCAGGTTGATGTCTTTCAAAACCAGCGGCAGATGGCTTTCGTACTGGAAGTTCAGGTTTTTGATTTCCAGCTCCCCACGCAAAGATCCCGGGCTGGTCAGAGCGGCCAGTTCGTGCTCTTTCGGTTCATCCATCAGGGTGAAGATGCGCTCGGCACTGGTCAGCGAGTTTTGGAATTGCTGGTATTTTTCCAGAATCTCTCGCAATGGCGGGATGAAGTCCTGAATGTTCATCAAAAACGCCACCAAAGAACCAATGGCGATCGAGTTTTCAGCACTCAAATAACCACCGAAATACAAGGCCGAGGTGATGGTCACGGCGTTGAACAGATTCATCACGGGCTGCATCAGGGCATAGGCCTTGATCGAACGCATATTGGTATCGCGATAGTCCACCGACAGGGCGCCGAACTTGTCGCGATTGCGGGTCACTCGATTATAGAGATGAATGACTTTGATGCCGTTCAGATTTTCAGCCAGGAAGGCGTTGATTGTGGAAAGTTTCTTTTTCTGTTCACTTAAGATCGCACGGATTTTATTGGACAGGTGGAAAGTGGCCCAGATAAAGAACGGCGCCAGGAACAGCGACACCACGGTCAGCTTCCAGGAAATCAGGCTGAGCGCAATCACTACCGACGCGATGATAACCGCATTGGTGAAGACCGAGATCACGCCTTCTGAAAACAGTTCCCCCAAAGACATCACATCATTGGTCAGTCGGGTCACGATGCGCCCGTTGGGGGTTTTGTTGAAGAACTGCATCGGCAGTCTTTGCACGTGGTTCATCAGGTCTTCGCGCAGATGATACAGCATGCGGTTTCCGAACAACTGGAACAAAAAGGCATTCCCGAAAGAAAACACCGAACGCATGATTTCAAGCACCAGATACGCGTAAGCCACTTTGGTGAAGATCGACAGGTCTCGTCCCACGACGCCTTTGTCGATGGCCTGTCCAATCAACAGTGGAATCAGGCGGGCCACGGTGGCGCCGCCGGCAACCGCAAAGATCGCCATGAACAAAAGACCTTTTTCGCGACGGGCATAAGGCCACAGACGTTTAAACAGAATCGGGTACGTGACCTTGGTTTTTACCAGGTCCTCATTCATAAAATTATCATTCATGGTGATCCCCCAATCCTTGAATCTGCACAATCTTCTGGAAGGTCGGGCTGGTTTCGCGAACCTGCTCCATGGTTCCCCAGGCTTCAATATGGCCGTCTTTCAGGATCAACAGGCGGTCCACGGATTTTAGTGAAGACAGACGGTGAGCCACAATAATGCGGCTTAAGGAACCGTGAGTTTTACGCAGTTCCTGTTCGATGGCTTTTTCCGTGCGCGTGTCCACAGCACTTAAAGAGTCATCCAGAACCAGCACCGGGGTTTTCATGATGATGCCACGTGCGATGGTCAGACGCTGTTTCTGACCGCCGGACAGATTCACACCGCGTTCACCCAGCTGGGAATCAAATTTGTGCGGCAAGGAATCAATTTCTTTGGTCAGGTCCACAATTTCAGTCATGCGCTGAATTTCACCGATATCAGCCCGCTCGGACAAACCCAGGCTCAGGTTGTCGGCGATACTGTCGCTGAACAAAAAGGCCTCTTGCGGAACCAGTAAGAAGGTGCGGCGCAAAGATTCCTGCGTGATGCTGCTGATGTCATGGCCGTTGACCAGGATCTGACCTTCTTCCAGCGGATACATGCGGGTCAAAAGATTCAGAAGCGTGGTTTTACCCGCACCAACCGGCCCCATAATGCCCAGGCTTTCGCCGGCATTCAGGGTGAAGGACACATTCTTAAGTGCATACACCGAGCTGGTTTTATGGCGGAAGGAAACGTTTTTAAATTCCAGGGTCTGGAACTTTTCGATCTCGACAGTTCCGTTGTCAGGAATGTCAGTTTCGGTTTGCAGAACCTCTTTGATCCGGTCAAAGGAAGCATAGCCTTTTTGGAAGTTTGAAAAGCCCATGCCCAAAGCCGTCATCGGCCACACCATTTTCTGGATGTAGCGCTGGAAGGCAAAGAAGGTCCCGATGGTCACGGCCCCTGAATACAAACCATCTTTGGCAATAAACAGCAGAATCACGCTGCCTGAGGTGACACCAAATTCCATCACCGGAATGAACATCGAATCCACGCGCGCCACTTTGTTGCAGGCTTTTTCAAAGCCGGCACTGATGCCGTTGAAAAGCTGGGTGCGGTTGTTTTCCTGCGCGAAGCTTTTAATCACGCGGATGCCGCCCACGGTTTCCTGGGCGATGCCAGTCAGTTCTGAAAAGCGTTCCTGCTGAATTTTATAATTCAAATGGATCAAGCGCATGACCTTCCAGATCAGGAAAGGCACCAGCGGCAGGAATACCAGGGTTTTCCAGGTCCATTCCCAGTTCAGGGACATCATGATCGGCAGAACCATCAGGATATAGATGATCCCGTCGGCCAGGATCAAAAGGCCCGGGCCGATGGCCTGACGGAACGACTGCACGTCGTTGGTCAGAAGACTCATCAGTTCACCCACGGGGTTTTTGTGGAAGAAATTCGGTCCCAGGGACGTGATATGGCGGAAGATCTTTTGGCGGATGTGTTCTGCAGCGTAGGTGTGGAAGCGGCCAAAGTTTGCGCGCCACCCGTAGCGGGTGATTGCAAGGCCCGTCATCATCGCCAGGAAGATCAAGCAGGTTTTGCCAATGTCAGACAGCGGGGCCTTGGCTTGAATCTGATCAATGGCCGCTTTCATCACCAGCGGATACGCTGAATCAAGGGCATTCGTCAGCAGCAAAAAAAGCATCCCCAAGCTGAAGGCTCGGGGATTGTTTTTGATATAGAACCAAAGGGGACGCTTAAATAATAAGGAATTTTCAGAGGAGTTCTGCATTACCCCGGGGACTGTATTTAATCCTTCCAAAGTCTGCAAGAGAATTGGGCGTCCCTGTGAGATTGCTCCTGGCGTCGTTCATAAGCCCGTTGTTCCCAGCCGTAAAAGAAGGGGCGGGTCTGTGTCAGTCGTTGGAAAAGCAGTCTGAGAGCGGTCATTGGAACCTCCATGCCTGTAAATAGGATCGGCTGATTGGTGCCAGCATTCAATACCCTTGCTTGGGGTACCGTAATGTAATACTCTGGTTTTGGGGGTTGAGATGTCACAGATTGACCAGTTTTTGAATGCCTTAAAACGATCCTTAAAAGCGAAGAATATTCTTTATAAGGACCTCGCCAAAGCCTTGGATTTGAGTGAATCCAGTGTGAAGCGCATTCTTTCCAGCAAAAGTTTAAGTCTGGATCGTCTGGAGGAAATCTGCCGTATTGCCGACCTCAGTTTTTCAGAAGTGGTGAAGTCGGCGAATCTGGAAGAAGCCAATCAGCCGATGATTCTTTCTGACGAGCAGGAAAAGGCCCTGGCTGAAAACGCGCGCCTGCTGCATTTCTATATGATGCTTCAGGAAGGAAAAACCCCGCAGAAAATCGAAAAGGAGTATCAGATCCCGGGTTCAGAAGCGAAAAAGTATCTGTTCCAGCTGGATCGTCTGAATCTGATTGAGCTGCATCCTCGTGACAAGGTGAAACTGAAACGTCAGGGGTTCCTGCGTTTCCGTCGTGACGGGCCGGTGGGAAAAGCTTTGTTTGATCAGACCAAGTCGAACTATCTGAATTATGATTTCCGTCCCGAGGACTACATTCGTTTCACGCTGATCAAAGTCAGCGCGCCGACCCTGGCCAAGTACAAGGCCAAGCTGGAACGCCTGATGATGGATATGCAGGAAGAATCCCGTTACGAGGTGGAACATAACGTTTCTGTCATTGATTCGGGTGTGCTGATGGCGTTCCGTCCTTGGCAGTATTCTTATATGGGCGCTTTGAAGAAAAAAGAATAGCCCTCGTTTGATTACCTGATTTTCATACACTGTTTACTGGCAAGTGCAGAGTCCCTGCCTTGCCTTTGTTTTAGAGTCCAAAGTATTCCTTGGGACGCTATGAAAAACTTCACTGAATCCATTCAATATCTAATCTCTCTGGTGACGGACGATCCCCATTTGGAATCGGCCTGGTTGAGTACTCTGGCGCACATGGAGCATTTGGCTTCGCAACAGGTGCTGGGAAATATCTCGGCCTCCACCCCGCTGCACTTTGTGGCTGATATTCAAGAACACGCCGCGGATGAAGCCCGTCACCGCGATATCATTTTGTCACTGCGACCGTATCCCCAGGCAAAAGACGGGCGCTATGAGGATCTGCGCCAGCGACTGCGAGCGGTGGCCGAAAGTTTTGTTCTGGGATTTTTCGCAAATCCGGTTCTGCTGCAGGCACAGTCCCGTTTTGCTGCTTACGTTCACGGTGCAATCACCATTGAACAGTTTCCGTTTCAGATTTATTCGGCCTACATTGAAGGCACCAGCAGTCCCCGAATTCGTGAAGGCATGCAGGAGGTTTTAGCCGATGAGGTCGGGCACATTCAGCTGGGCAAAAAGTTTTTGGCCACCTTGCCCGAAGCAGACCGACTGTCCCTGCAAGAACTTCAGGTCATTGAAAAAGAAATGTGCCTGCTGATGGTTCAGCGCATGGCCGTGCTGGTGGAAGAGTTTCAAAATCATGAGCTTCAGACAGATCCCGTCACTCGCGCCAGTCAAAAACTGGTTCGGGTCATCGCGGACCGTCCTTATGCGCAGGTGGCCTGGGTGCATGCCCTGGGGCACAGTGAATTGATGGCCTCACTGCACATGCAGAAGATTTTTATGTCCCGTGATCTGCCGATGCCGGATCTGATGCCTGAACATGTCAGCGATGAATTGCGCCACGCCCGCTTGCTGCAAAGAAGTGTGGTGCTGGAAAGACGCAAATGGCTGGCGGTCCCTGGGTATCGTCAGCTGGAGCGTCGCCTGTGTCACGAGCTGGAGCGCTATCTGACCCGCTATTTCAGTCTGATGATGCGCCAGATTTCAGACCCGGAACAATTGTACCTGTACGGTGCCTGGGGCTTGGAAATGCGCGTGTTCCGCCATTACACGGATATCATGCGTGGGACAGACAATGTGGGTGTGGCTCAGACGATTTCGGTGATTTTGCAGGATGAAGCTGAACACACACGCATGGTGCATGAAGAAATCGGTGATCGGGAATTCATGGACGCGCAACTTTTGAAATGGGTTCGTCAGACCGAGGATGTGGTTTTTGAACACACTGCCAGCCGGGTGCTGTCTTTGATTGAAACCCAGGATCAGATGACCGAATTTGCCCCGCTGTATCAGCGCGCCTTTCCGGTGCGCACGATGGATAGACAACCTGAACCCGAAATGGAGTTGCGATAATGGCGACAGCATTTCTTTTTCCGGGCCTGAATGCGTTGTTGCGAAAATCAGATCGTTATCGATTTTTGCATTTGCCAGAAGTACAGGCCTGCTTTCGCCGGGCCGAAGCCATTATTCAGGAACGCTTTGGCTATCATTTCAATTTTAAGGAATTTCTGGAGCTTCCCGCCGAAGATATCTATGCCTTGAAAAACATCAGTCTGGCGGCGGTGGCGATCTGCTGTATTCAAACCGGCGTCGCTCGGCGCCTGCGGGATCTGGAAGGTGATCCGGACTGGGTGATGGGTTGTTCATTGGGGGATTTGGCCCGCGCGGTGTTTGCCGGGACCTACACCTTTGAAGACGCCATTTACAATCACATTCACTTCACCCGCAGCATCGATGGAATTGATAAGATCGGCCGCAATATCGCTGTGCTGACGCCCCGGGGGGCGCCATTCACGGAACAGGACTATGCGTGGTTTGAAGCAAACAACGTGGACGTGTCCTGCCTGACGCCAAGGTTTTTGAATATTGGTGGCCGTTATGCTGATCTGGACGAAGTCGAAAGATACGCTAAAGACAAAGGCTGGAACGTGATGCGTATTTTGGATTACCCCGTGCATTCGCGCTATATTCTGCCGTATGTGCAGGCGGTGGAAAATGACTTCGCCAGCGTGCATACCGGTCATCCGCGTGTGCCGATTTTCTCAAGTCTAAGCGCTCAGCCGTTGATGGACCCCAAGCAGATCAAACAGGAATTTCTTCTAAGCATCACAAAGCCCATTCACTGGAGCCGGGCGGTGCAAAAACTTTCGCAGGATCACAGGATCGATCGTTTCGTGAACATTGGTCCTTGTCGCAGTCTGACGGGGCTGATGCGGGAAATTCCGGTGCAGGCCGTGACGGTTGAAGCTTCGGATCTGATTGCCGGAGCAGTCATGAATGCAGAGCTGGCGGGTGTTTAAAAGAACAAAGTCGCTGTGACGGAGCCTTCACGCAACAGATAGTAATTGTAAAGCGCACCAATCATAAAGCGGCGGCTTAGTGAGTACTGGACGCCGCCAAAGTATTCTTCTTTGATCTGCTTTTCTTCCAGTTCCTTGGTTTCATAGTTATACGCCCACGCCGGGGAATCCTCGATGCGTTTGGCGGCGGTGAAAATAAATTTTCCCATGGCCAACGAAGCGGTGAAGGTCTGCACGCGCGCTTCGTACAGTTCTTCTTCTTCCATCAGGTGCAAGTTTGCATAGCTTAAAATCAAAGAGCTTAAATGAAGAGCCACGTTGTAGGTGTTGACCTGATATTTGATGGTGGTCTTTACGTATTCACTTTGTTCAAGCTGGGTTTCATCACCGTAAACAGAATAACCGGCAGAAAACGGTCCCCAAATGGCATTGACCCCGCCACCGATATTGATTTTGTTGGTTTCGGTATTGTACTTGGCCATCGCGCCGGCCTTCAGGCTGTAACGGCGAAAGCCATTGCCTTTGCGATCAACCATGTCGAAGGCTGTGGCCAGGGTCAGCTTTTCGTTCGGGTATTTTTCCTGATTGTGTTTGCGCTCCCAAAGGTCTTCCATCATTTCAAAGCCGGGGGCTCCAAAGAAGGTTTCCTCGCTATTGGAAGGGGACAGGGCGGCGCCGACCTTGCCGTTACCCCGGACAATGGAAAAATCCGCTGACGGGTTGAAGTAAATGGCTTCCAGACCCAGACCTTTTTCCGTGGGAACGGCGGACGGATTGATTTTAATCTGGCTGCCGCCCGGGGCAGGGCTTGCGGGGTCCCGGCGGAACTTGCTGCATTCGTTGATCAGATAGCAATCCGAAAAGTCGGCTTGGGCCACAGAGGCTGTCCATAAAGCAGATATAAGAATGAAAAAGCGCAAACCAGGCATTCATTTAAGGTTAAAAGATGCTCTGGGGTTTGTTAAGGACCGGTGACCAAATTCTGGACAGTCGAGGTTTATTTACAGGGGCGGGATGGGGGGCCGAAGCCGGGGTCTTGAGTGTGTTATAAAGAACCCATGAAGTCTTTCCCTGTGATTCTATTCAGCTTTGCGGTTTTTGTGATTCCGGCCCTGTCCTGGGCGGGTCTGAAAGACATGCGCCCTTGTCTGTCTGAACATATTCACGAAGCGATGGTGCTGAATAAAGAGCGCAAGCCCCTGTACATGAAGCTTTCCAACGGCAAATCCAAAGCAGTCTCTGACAAGTTGATCTGGATGGAACGAAAGCTTTCCGTGGCCGTCCCGTTTGCTGATGCGTGGGCTGCACCTTATCAGGCGGCGGGGATTCCGATTCTTTGCCAGGACTTTATCTCGATGTCTGAAACCCCTAAGTTTCAAGCGCAGAATCCCGAAGGCCCGGATTCTTTGCACAACTATCGTCGCCCTGATATTGCGGGCATAAAGTCACGACTGCTGGAGCTGTACAAAGCCAAATCCTATCGCCAGCTGGCAGAATATGCAGATAAACAGATCGTTGATTTGGATCAGAAGCCCCGTTACAACTGCATGGTAAAACACATTCTGGAATCAGTACGTCGCATGGCGGCCCTGACTCCGGTCCACGCACAAAAATCAAAAGCCAAAAACAAAGTGTCGAGTGAGTTCCTATCACGCACTGTTTTGAGATCTCACATCATGCTTTTGGATGACTCCGCCGAGATTGATGAAGTTGCTGCGCCTTTGCAGGCAGCTGGTTTGCCAATTGTCTGTCAGGATGTTCCGTACATTCCCTGGCCGTAACTCTGACCTTTCTGATTCTTAATTTGCCGATGCAGCCCACTCCCTTGAGAGTGGGGGAATGACTTACGCATCCCGAATATACCAATACTTAGTGGCATTATTCTTACTGTTTTCTGCCTCGGTCAGTGCCGCGGAATCCATGTTCAATCGCAGAGCTGCCAATGGCCGTTTCCTGTTTGATGTTCTGCTGGAACAGTCTGTGCCGCGTGAACCACTGGATCTGATTTTCCGCATGTTCGACTATAATGAAGGTCGCATTCCCAACACCGATTATGCCGTGCTGGTGGATTATTCCCGTCCCAGCACTGAAAAGCGTCTGCACCTGCTGGATTTGCGCACTGGACTTGTGCAGAAGTTTTATGTGGCCCATGGCATTCGCTCCGGCATTCTGGAAACACGCAGTTTTTCAAATCTGCCGGATTCGTGGAAAAGCTCTTTGGGTTTTTACTTCGCCAAGGGAACTTACAACAGCCCCAAAAACGGACTGTCGCTTTATTTGGATGGCATAGATCGTTCGAACAATAACTCGCGGCTGCGGCAGATCGTTTTGCACGGAGCCAGTTATGTCAGCGAGGAATTCATTGCCCGCAACCGGCGCCTGGGCTGGAGCGAGGGATGTTTTGCCGTGGGATTGGAGTACGTGCAGTACCTGATCAACCTTTTGCAGAACGGAAGCATCCTGTTTTCCTATCACAAGGACCTGATTGGGTATTCCCGGCGCTATCCTTCTGAGCAGTCGTTGATGGGGGACGAGTTGGTGCCTCCTGGAGTCAACACCCGACGCAACCCCGGCGAAGGTGGGGGCGTGGATTGAAATGAGACATTAAGACTAAACTTCCTCGTAATAACATCTGTGTTATTCAGTATCCTAAAGTGAATCCGATAAATCCCTACGACATCAACCCTAGGGGGATCGGATTATGTGGAATAAACTCTGGAAGACTCGCAGCTATCGCTATAAGACGCTGGCACTTCTTATCGGCGCGATGGTTCCCCTGTGGGCGATTGTGCTTTTCTATGTGCTTCCGCTGGTGCGTGAAAACATGTACGAAGACCGCCGCGTGGCGATTCGCAGTACTGTTGATATCGCCACGAAAGTGCTGGAATTCTATCACGATCAATATCAGCAAAAAATTCTGACCGAAGACGAAGCCAAGAAGCAGGCGCTGAAAGCCGTTTCGAAGCTGCGCTATAGCGGTAATGAATACTTCTGGATCAATGATCTTCATCCAACCATGCTGATGCATCCGATCAAGCCCGAGCTTGATGGCAAGGATCTGACGGGTTTTAAAGATCCGAATGGCTTCCATCTGTTCGTGGCCTTTGCGGAAAAAGGCAAGACGGCTGAAGGCGAGGGCTTTGTTCCTTATCTTTGGCCAAAACCGGGTTCTCCGAATCCCGAACCTAAAATCAGTTTCGTGCGCAACTTCAAACCTTGGCAGTGGATTGTCGGCAGTGGCGTTTACGTCGATGACGTGGAAACGGCGATTGCTTCCTTCCGTAACAAGGTGCTGATTGGGTTCACGATTGCCTTTGTGGTGGCGTTTGCCCTGTTCTTTGTCTTTGCCAGCCGCTTGATGAGCTTCCTGGCACGCACGGTGAATGATACCAACGACGCCAGCCAACAAGTGCTTGAGGCCTCGAACATGCTTTCCAGTGCCGGCCAGAACGTCGCTCAAGGTGCGGTCGAATCTGCGGCACGCATCGAAGAAACCATGGGTTCGATCAAGAATCTGAATGAGATCGTCCAAGCCAATCAGGACCGCGCCCGTGCCGCGGCAGAACTGGCGAAGAGTTCTGAAAGTGGCGCTTCTCAAGGCGCCATGGAAGTCAAAAAACTGATTGAAGCCATTAACGTCATGTCAAAAATTTCAGGCGAAATCACGTCGGCCATGGATATCATTGATGACATTGCCTTCCAGACGAATTTGCTGGCGCTGAATGCCGCGGTTGAAGCCGCCCGTGCTGGTGAGCAGGGGAAAGGTTTTGCTGTTGTGGCCGAAGCCGTGCGCAGTCTGGCGTTGAAGTCAGCGCAAGCTGCGAAAGAAGTAAAATCCGTTATCACCAGCAGTGTGACGCAGACTCAAGTGTCTCTGGAACTTGCAGAGCGCAGTGACCGCGTGCTGGATGGGATTGTCAGTTCTGTACAAAAAGTGAATGTGTTGAATCAGGAAATTTCTGAAACCACGGCCCATCAATCAGAAGGCATTCGTGCCATCCACGAGGCGATGGGTTCTTTGGAACGCCAGACACAAGCTTTCTCGGCGGCAGCGGAAGAGACCGCAGCCACGTCCGAGGAAATGTCTGCTCAGGCCAATACTTTGCAGCACATGGTGCACAGTATGGCGACCGAAGTGATCGGGAAGGCCTCTTAGTAGGCCTCCACCGACATCACGTCTTCAATAATCCCGGCTCTCATCATCATTTCAAAGAGCTGGGCGATTCTTTCCGGACTTAGCGAATTTGCATGCGGGGTCAGGGCTTCAGATACGGTTCGACCCGCAATCAGGGCGTGCAGGATCTGCGCTTCCACCGGTTGCAGTTCCTGCACCAGCACCTTTTGCTGTTTTTTGTGAATCAAAAGGTTTTGTGGGGTGTTCCAGTTCACATCCTCAAACATGTATGCCGGCTCCAGGCGATGTTCCCAGATATCATAGACGGCATATTCGCTTTCAAAGAGCTCCATCGCATCAATCATGTGCATCTTGACGTCATCCGAACTCAACAGTTGCTGAATTGTTTCAACAGGCAATGGTTCAGGCGTTGCCGCGTGCTGCACTTCTTTATAGACCCATTCAAACTTAGCCAGATCCGGCAAAAAGGGAATGCCCTTCGCGGTCGAGGTTTCGTGAATGAAGCCGGAAAAGGTTTCTCCATAGTCAGCCAGGTTGTACGCCACCGACGGCTGGGATTCGATGTACTTTCGGCACAGATCATTAAAGAAGTTATCCCCCAAAACCCAGGCCACCGCCGGATAAGTGGCGCGCAGGGCTTCCGTCAGTCGTGCCAAATAGGTGCGGTGATAGATCTGAAAGGCCTGTTCCAGACTTAGTTTGCCGGCAGGTTTCAGAAATTCCATATACGCCGGATCTGCTTCCGGGGCCAGGATGTTTCTTTTAAACAGACTCTGTAGTTCGCTCAGTTTCATAGGAATTCTCCAGAATGTAAGCGGCCTTCATCACTTCGACTTCCAGTTCGCGGAAATCAGGAATGTCATCGTCCCGTTCAATCAGCACCGGCAGGTGACGAACCTGCGGAGCCAGCATTTTAAACAGATCCCACACCTGTGACGGGATCTCCTGCGAGTGGGTGTCGTACAGGAAGTCGCCATAATCACTTGGGCCGGACAGATGGATTTGCGCCACGCGGTCCAGTGGGATGTGGTTGATAAAGTATTTCGGGTCAAAGCCGTGGTTGCGTGAATTCACATAGATGTTGTTCACATCCAGCAGCAGCGCGCAGCCGGAACGCTTGCTGACTTCAGAAATGAAATCCCATTCGTTCATGTGGCTGTGATGATAACTGATATAGGTCGAAATATTTTCAAGCACCAAAGCCCGGCGCAGAAAGTTCTGCACAAAATCGATGTTGTTCACCAGGGTCTGCAGGCTGTCTTCGGTGAAGGGGATCGGCAGCAGGTTGTGGAAGTTCTGACCCGAGATCGAGTTCCACGACATGTGATCTGAAACAATGAATGGTTCCACCCGGTCGATCAGTTCGCGCAACCCCTGCAGATAGTCCACGCGGATGCCTTCCGGCGCACCGATGTTCATCGAAATCCCGTGCAGGGCCACGGGATAGTCCTGGCGGATGGTTTGCAGCATTTCCATGGAGCGCCCATGGGTGTGAATGTAGGTTTCCGTCTGGGCCTCGAACCACGCCACCTCTGTGGAAGGACGCTGCTCAAGATAAGGAAAATGCGGGGCCCGCAGGCCCATGCCCACCTTGTGGGAGAAACTGGAATTTTGCATGAGGGCCTCTATTTTTTTGGAGCTGTTGGGGCTGCTGCGACCTTGGCTTCGCCGTCGATTTCGATTTTGATTTTGTCGCCGACAACAAAGCCGCCTTTATCCATGGCTTTGTTCCAGTTCAGGCCGAAGTCCTTGCGGTTGACTTCGCCTTCGGCTTCAAAGGTGATCACGCGGTTGCCCCATGGATCCGTGACAGCGCCGTTATAGTCCACATCAAGTGTGACCTTTTTGGTGATCCCGCGGATGGTCAGGTCGCCTTCCACTTTGTCGGGTTTGTTTTTGTCGTATTTTACATTGGTGGATTTGAAAGTCATTTCCGGGAACTTTGCCACATCAAAGAAGTCCGGACTGCGCATGTGTTTGTCGCGATCGGCTTCATTGGTGTTGATCGATTCGGTTTTGATGGTCACGTTGATGTCGCTCAACTTCATGGATTTTTCATCGAACTCGAAAGTGCCGCTGACTTGATCGAAGCGGCCTTTGACTTTTGAGACCATCAAGTGCGGAGCTGTGAAGGAAACATTCGTGTGCGCTTTATCCACGTCAAACTTGGTGGCATAGGCTGTGGTCGTAACCAAAGATGTTGCGATGACGGAAAAAAGCAGGGTGCGCATACAGTATCCTTTCAGTTGTTCGTAATGTGCCCACGAGCTTGGGCAGATATCTACTAACTGTTTTGGATGGGCTGAACTTTTACAAATTAAGATGCTGAAAGTTTTTAAGATCGGAACAGAAGAGAAAATCCGGGATGTTGCGTGACAGATTTTGGGCAAAAAAAAGCCCGGTGCTTTGTCGGCACCGGGCTTTGAATTTCAGAACTTAGTAGTTCATCAAAGCTTTCACATCAAGCTTGCCGCCTGACACGGATTTGCGATCAAGAGCGTTGATCTTGCGAGCAGATCCGATGATCGCCGCTTTTACATCCTGCCAGGATTTTTCCGGGTGGGCAGACCAGTAAAGTGCCGCTGCACCAGCAACGTGAGGCGCTGCCATGGATGTACCATCCCAAGTGGCTTTGAAGCCAAATTTATCGATAACAGTATCGCTGTAGCTTTGTGCCACAGTCGTGGAATAAACCTTCACGCCCGGAGCACCGATATCCACAGACTTCTGACCCCAGTTAGAGAAAGAACCCAGACGGTCGGAAGAATCCAATGCCGCCACAGAGATGATGATGTCATGATCATAAGACGCAGGGTAAGCCGGAAGCTTGTCTGTATCGTTATCATAACCCACACCGCGGTGACCGTTACCAGCCGCTGCGATGAACAGAACACCTTTGTCCTGAGCGTATTGAACAGCATCACGCAAAGCCTGATTTTCAGGAGCGCCAGGCTCTTCACCTTCAGAACCCCATGAGTTGTTCATGATTTTCGCGCCGTTATCAACTGCATAGCGGATGGATTTGATCGCATCAGCCGTGGTCCCGCCGCCAGTCATGCCGATGAAACGCAAAGACATGATTTTCACATTCGGTGCCACGCCAGCAATACCTTTGCCGTTGTCGCCACGAGCTGCCACGTTGCCAGCACAGTGAGTACCGTGACCCGGATTGCCACCTTTGAACAAACCGTCCAAAGAATCCACCGCAAGGTCATAAGGTTTATTGTCGTTGGTCACAAAGTCCCAGCCGATCACGTCGTCGATGTAACCGTTACCGTCATCGTCGATGCCGTTGTCAGGGATTTCGCCGGCGTTTCTCCAAAGATTTGGCAGAAGGTCTTCGTGAGTATAGTCGACACCAGTGTCGATAACCGCCACGATCATTTCCGGATTGCCTTTGGTCACTTTCCAGCCGTCAATCACACCGATATCCAGCATGCCCCACTGTTTGGAGAACAAAGGATCTGCCCCGGTCGTTGGTTGCGGAGCGTCAGGAATCGCCGGGTTGTCCTGGCGAGCGGCTGCACGAAGCTGAGGATTTCTTGAAAGCATCTTTGCCAAAGCGGCACGGCGAAGAGGATCTTCGATTTTATAATCTTCCAAAAGGGAGATTTTGTAGTTCGGTTGAACGTACTCGATTGCCGGATTCTTTTCCAAAGATTGAAGGCTCATGCGGCGGGGAGCTTGAACGCGAACCCAGGATTCGCTCAATTTTTCGACTTTTGCGCCCTGAATTTCCAATTCGACGAAGCCAGGTGCCAGTTTAATAAGCAAATCTTGCTTTTGAGAGTTGGCAGATGCCACTCCGGACAAAGCAAGAATGGCAGAAGCAACGTACAGTGCCATCTTCTTCATGTGGGTTTTCTCCTATTGTTTAAGCTCCCTAAAGTTTGTGGTTAAACGACAGGAGAATCAATTTCATTTGGCCCACTTTGGAAAGGCGCGTTGAAGAAATCGGCGAGGGCCGCCAATATATATATCTAGTTGTCAGGATTACGGTTTTTCAGTAACTACTTAATGATAGCTAAATGAAATTGCAGAGGTGTATTTATGCACAATGAACAAGTGCAGGGTTTGGTATCTCACGATGGGATGACCGGAACCCAAGCTGTAGATGATATGTCGCGAGGTTTTGCTTTCACGTCAAAGCTTGATGCTATTGTTGCGTGGGGAAGAAAAAACTCTCTGTGGCCAATGCCGTACGGTACTGCTTGTTGCGGTATCGAGTTCATGTCCGTGATGGGTCCCAAGTATGACTTGGCTCGTTTCGGTGCGGAAGTGGCGCGCTTCTCTCCACGTCAGGCGGACTTGCTTGTCGTCGCGGGAACCATCACCGAGAAAATGGCTCCGGTGATCGTGCGTATCTATCAGCAGATGCTGGAACCCAAATACGTGTTGTCCATGGGCGCTTGCGCAAGCTCCGGTGGTTTCTACCGTGCTTACCACGTTCTTCAGGGCGTTGATAAAGTCATCCCTGTCGACGTTTACATCCCGGGTTGCCCTCCGACACCAGAAGCGGTGATGGACGGTATCATGGCTTTGCAGCGTATGATCGCGACACATCAACCACGCCCTTGGAAAGACAACTGGAAGAGCCCATATGAACAAGCTTGAAAATCTGAAACAGCTTCTGGCTGGCAAATTTAAAATTGAGAACTTCAAGTTCACTCACGCTGTTGGCGATGACGTGATTGAAGTTCCTAAAGAAGACGCTCCGGCGCTGTTGTTGTTCCTTCGTGAAAGCGGCCAGTTCGATTTCCTGATGGACGTGTGCGGTGCGGACTATCCAAGCCGTGAAAAGCGTTTTGACGTTGTTTACAACCTGTTTAACTCCAAAGACTCTTCTCGTCTGCGCGTGAAAGCGCAAGTGGGTGAGGGCGAGTCCATCGGTACAGTGATTCCCGCTTACCGTGGTGCTGACTGGTTCGAACGTGAAGCGTACGACATGTACGGTATCATCTTCGACGGTCACCCGAACCTGCGCAAAATCCTGACTCACCACCAGTTCGTGGGTCACCCTTTGCGCAAGGACTACGATGCGAACAATCAGCAGGCGTGCACAAACTCCCTGCCGATCCATTTCAACAACGAGCCGGGCTCTCCTGGTGACGTATTGAATGACAAGTATCTTCCATTGAACATCGGTCCTTCCCATACAGCGATGCACGGAACTTTGCGTGTGATGGCTGAAATGGACGGCGAGACGATCATCCGTTGCAACAACGAGATTGGTTACCTGCACCGTTGTTTCGAAAAAATGGCAGAGACTCACCCGTACAATCAGGTGATCCCTTACACAGACCGTCTGAACTACTGCTCTGCTCCGATGAACAATATCGGTTACTGCAAAGCGGTTGAAAGACTTTTGGGCGTGGAAATCCCGCCAAAAGCGCAGGCGATGCGTGTAATTCTGGCTGAACTTTCCCGTATCATCGATCACACGATCGCAATCGGTACTGGCGCGATGGACTTGGGGGCTTTGACCAGCTTCTTCTATATGTTCGGTATGCGTGAAAAAGTTTACGGTCTGTTTGAAAAACTTTGCGGTGCCCGTCTGACAGTGTCCATGACCCGTATCGGTGGTATGGCTCAGGATGCGCCGGAAGGCTGGTTCGACGAAGTTCTGGCTCTTTGCAAAGAAATCCGCAAAGGCACAGACGAAATGGCGGCGATGGTTGTTGATAATAAAATCTTCATCCAGCGTACTAAAAACGTCTGCCCGGTTTCTGCTCAGGATGCGATCCAGTGGGGTTACACCGGTCCGTTGCTGCGTGCCGCGGGTGTGAACCTGGATTTGCGTAAAGCTCAGCCATACTATGGTTACGACGCTTTGGATTTTGATGTTCCAGTTGGAACCAACGGTGACATCTATGACCGTTACCTGGTTCGTTTCGAGGAAATGCGTCAGTCCGTTCGTATCATTGAACAAGTCTGCAAAAACGTTCCTGGTGGCGATTACACAATCCGCGACAAAGGCATCGTTCTTCCAGAGAAAAAAGACGTTTACGGCAACATCGAAGGTTTGATGAATCACTTCATGCTGATCATCAAAGGTCTTCGCCCACCAGTGGGTGAAGTTTACGATGCGACAGAGGCGGCCAACGGTGAGTTGGGCTTCTATCTGGTCAGCGATGGTTCCGCGAATCCTTACCGTTTGAAAGTTCGTCCACCTTGCTTCGCGATCTACCAGTCTTTCCCGACTGTGGTTAAGGGTGCGATGCTGGCCGATGCGATTGCAACGGTTGCTTCCATGAACCTTATTGCCGGCGAATTGGACCGCTAGAGGAAACAACGATGTTTAAATTGTCTGATTCTGGCTTGGCTGCAGTAAAAAGTGAACTGGCTCGCTACGAAGCGAAAGAGTCCGCTATTATTCCAAGTCTTTATGTTGCTCAAAAAGAAAACAACGGCTTCATCACGCCGGACATTATCCGCCACCTTTCCCAGGTGATGGATATTCCGGAAGCACGTATTAATGAAGTCTTCAAATTCTACACCATGTTCAACCAGAAGCCCGTGGGCAAGTACCACGTGCAGGTTTGCACGAACATCTCCTGCGCGCTTGAGGGCGGCCGTGAAATGGCAAGCCACATCTGCCATGAGCTGGGTGTAAAATACAATGAAGTCACTGCTGACGGTCGCTTCACAGTTTCCAAGGTCGAGTGCCTTGGTTCCTGCGGAACTGCGCCGATGATGCAGGTGAATGACACCTATCATGAAAAGCTGACTCCAGAGACAGCGATGAATCTGTTGAGAGGTATGAAATAATGTCTGAAGTAAAAGTGCTTACAGAATTCTACC
This sequence comes from Bdellovibrio bacteriovorus str. Tiberius, assembly GCF_000317895.1. NCBI lineage: Bacteria > Pseudomonadati > Bdellovibrionota > Bdellovibrionia > Bdellovibrionales > Pseudobdellovibrionaceae > Bdellovibrio > Bdellovibrio bacteriovorus. The sequence continues at coordinate 3,183,178 of NC_019567.1, read as the reverse complement.
ACCTGCCTGAATATCAAACTTTGGCGGGCTACAAAGCCAAGGGTGGTTACGAAACTCTTCATAAAGCCTTCAAAATGCAACCTCAGCAGATTATCGATGAAGTGAAAGCTTCCGGTCTGCGCGGTCGTGGTGGTGCGGGTTTCCCAACGGGTATGAAGTGGGGCTTTTTGCCGAAAAACGGCGAGCCACGCTATCTTCTGTGCAACGCCGATGAAGGTGAGCCAGGGACTTTCAAAGACCGTATGATGATGGAGCGTGCTCCACATCAATTGATCGAAGGCATGATCATTTCTGCTTTCGCGATCGGTTCCAATAAAGGTTACATCTATGTTCGTGGCGAATACGTATTCCCGATTGAATGCCTGAACAAGGCGATCAAGGAGGCTTACGCTGCCGGTCTTCTGGGTAAAAACATCCTGGGTTCCGGTTTTGATTTCGATCTGGATGTTTACCGTGGCGCGGGTGCTTATATCTGCGGTGAGGAAACAGGCATGATTTCCTCTTTGGAAGGTCTTAAAGGCCAGCCAAAATTGAAACCGCCATTCCCGGCAGTTCAGGGTTACCTGAGAAAGCCAACCATCGTGAACAACGTGGAAACTTTGGCGGCTGTGACTTACATCATTAAAGACGGCGCTCAAGTCTATCGTAAACACGGGACTGAAAAGTCCGCTGGTACCAAGCTGTTCTCTTTGTCCGGTAACGTAATGACTCCGGGCAACTTCGAAGTTCCACTGGGTTACCCGTTGATGGATCTTCTGATGAAAGAGGGCGGCGGTATGAAGCCGGGCCGCAAACTGAAAGCGGTTATCCCGGGTGGTTCTTCCGCTCCGGTTTTGACAGCTGAAGAAGTGGCGAAAGCAAACCTGGATTACGAATCCCTGGCGGGTCTGGGCACAATGCTTGGTTCCGGCGCGGTGATCGTGATCGACGATTCCCAGTGCATGGTTGATATGCTGGGTGTTTTGACTCACTTCTATGCCCATGAATCCTGCGGTCAGTGCACGCCTTGCCGTGAAGGTACTGGCTGGCTGAACAAAGTTCTTCATTCGATCCTGGAAGGCCGCGGCCGTTTGCAGGACATCGATTTGTTGATCAAAGTGGCTGATAACATGAAAGGTAAAACCATCTGCGCGCTTTCCGATGCAGCGGCTTTGCCGGTTCTTAGCTTTGTAACTAAATTCCGTGATGAGTTTGAATTCTACGTTCGCGAAGGACGCTCTAAGGTAAAAGGAACGACATATGCCGAAATGCACCATTAATGGCAAAGAAGTCGAAGTAAAAGAAGGCACGTCGATCATCGAGGCGATGCAACAGTCTGGCGATCGTATCGCTCACTATTGCTGGCACCCGGGTCTGTCTGTAGCCGGTGTTTGTCGTCTTTGCGTGGTGGAGATCGAAGGAAATCCACGCGTTCAGATCGCATGTAACACCATGGTTACTGAGGGTATGAAGGTCAACAACACGTCTGAAAAAGTTAAAGACGCTGTAAAGTGGGGCCTGGACTTCCACTTGATCAATCACCCGCTGGATTGCCCGATTTGCGATCAGGCCGGCGAGTGCGGTCTGCAGGATCAGTACATGGAGTACGGCAAGTACGATCCAGAGATGGCTGAAGCAAAAGTTAAAAAGCACAAAGTTGTGGATTTGGGACCAACTGTGGTTCTGGATTCCGAGCGTTGCATTCTTTGCTCCCGCTGCGTGCGTTTCACGGAAGAAGTTTCCAAGACCAACGAGTTGGGCTTGTTCAACCGTGGTGATCGCACTGAAATCGGCACTCACGACGGCATGCTTTTGGACAATAAATACTCTTTGAACACTGTCGACATCTGCCCGGTGGGTGCGTTGACGTCCAAAGACTTCCGTTTCCGTCAGCGCGTTTGGTATCTAAAAGACGGCGACAGCGTTTGTAACGGTTGCTCCACTGGTTGCAACATCAAGGTTTACTACAACAAAGAAGGCCTGTTCCGTATCAAGCCTGTTTACAATGAACAGGTGAACGGTCACTGGATGTGCGACAGCGGTCGTAACGCCTATAAATTCGTAAACCGTGAAGCACGCCTTGTTAAAGGTGTTGTTGCCGGGAAAGAAATGGCTCCAGGCGCGGCAGCGAAAAGCGCAAGCGAAGTTCTGAAAAGCACTTCCGGCGATGCTTTGGCGCTTGTTTTGACAGCTCAGTACACTGTTGAAGAGTACGAAGCGATCATCAAGACGTTTGTTGAAGAATTCAAAACCAAAAAAGTGTTCTTCTGGGTTAACAACAAAGAGACTTTCGACACCTTCGACGGTTTGTTGTCTCGCGGAGACAAGAACCCGAACACCAAAGGTCTTTTGAAAGTTATGGAAAAGTACGGCATCACGTCCACTTGGGCTGATCTGTCTGCAGGTCTTGCAAACGGCTCAATCAAAACTGTGGTTGTGGCGGGTCCGGAAAACCAAGCGGTATTCCCAGATTACAACGAAAGATTGAAAGAGCTTTCCAAAGCTCAGAATCTGATCTGGATGCAAGCGGGTAAAAACGACGCTTTGACGGCTTTGACTGGCAACGTTTGGATCATTCCAATGAAAACGTTCGTGGAAAAAGACGGCACATTCATCAACTTCTCCGGTCTTGAACAGAAGATCAAGAAAGTGACGAATGTGGTTTCTGAAGCGCTGACTTTGACAGAGGCGACTTTGTTGATGGTTGGCAAGAATCTGGCTCTTCCGACGGCAAATGCGGCATTCATGCCGAACAACCAGCGTGACGATCAGGTGACTTTGGAAGCTCGTAAAAAGAATGAGTTCGTGTTCAGAAGAGGTAGCCTATGAGCGTAATGCAGAACAACTCTGAAAAGTCGAAGTGGTTCCTGCCGGGGATCCTGGGTGGTCTGGCAACGACCATGAAGCACTTGCTGAAGAACTTGTTCAATCAGAAGAAAATGATGACCCTGAACTATCCAGAGGAGAAGTATGAGTACTCTCCTCGTTTCAAGGGCAATCACGTTCTGACGGTTAAAAAAGACGGTTCTTTGCGTTGCACGGCTTGTATGCTTTGCGCGACCAACTGTCCTGCAGAATGTATCAAGATCACGGCGGCGGAACACAACGACCCAGCGGTCGAAAAGTTTCCGATCAGCTACGAGATCGACATTCTTCGCTGCGTATTCTGCGGTTTCTGTGAAGAAGCCTGCCCGGTGGATGCAATCCGTTTGGGCCCTGAATGGCAGACTCCAGGCGTGAATGGTGCAAACTTCATCTACGACATCAATCATCTGGCATACCGTCCAAATCTTAAGGGCGGCATCCTGACTCACGTCGACGATCAAGAACGCCACAAAGCCGGCATCTAAGCCGCGGCTGATGAAAAAGGCCCATCCGACTTCGTTGTCGGGGCGCCGCTTTCTCTCCGACGTGCTAGGAGCACGCCTCCGTTTCAGCGGAGCCCCTCCGCCTCGCGGCTGAACCTTTTTGATCAGCCGCTAAAAGGTGCCTGGTGACTTTTTACATCTACAATGCGTCAAAAAGGGAGTCGAAAGACTCCCTTTTTGTTTGCCCGCGCTTTGGTTCCCCTGCCAGACTTAAGTCATAGAAGGGGGATTCTATGAAAAAGTTTTTGATGGCGATCGCTTTGGTTTTGGCTCCGGCATTTGCTTTGGCGGATGTGGCTGTTCAGCCGCTGAATCTTGAAACGAAAGCTCTGGATCAGTATCTTAATTATAACTTCGGGACTTCTTTTGTTCATTCTGCCAGATTTCAGGATTTCATTCTGACGGCCAACGGCCCTGATTCCACATTCATTCGTGGTATCAGTGTTCAGGGTTCTTTCGCATATCGCGTGAACACCAACTGCCCGCAGATCCTTATGCCGGGGCAGCAGTGTGTGATCCGTGTGATTTTCAGCCCCTCCACGACAGGTGGTCACTGGGGTGATGTCACTGTTCACCTACGTGAAAGTAATATCTATATCCGTTTGTTCGGGAACGCCATCCGCTAGGTCGGCGCTTCCGGTCAGCTTGCAACGGGCGAGGGGCTTGTACACTGGGAAGGCCCCTTGCAGTGTTGATTCATACAACACGATTTCCGTGACATGAATTTTGCCGAAACTTTTGCGTTTAAACGGCGAGATCATATCCTTCACACTTCGCGGATTGCGAAGTCTTCCAAAAGTCAGATGCGGTGAAAATGCCCGCTCTTCAATTTGCGGCAGCAGATTTTTTTCCACCAGCTCGCGATCCAGAGCTTCTTTGAATTCATTCAGACTTCTTTTGTTCTGCACACCCAGCCACAGAACCCGGGCGTCGTGTTCGTTTGAAAACGCACCGACATCCTCGATCTTCAGATCAAACGGGGCAAAGTTCTGGCACACGCTGGCCAGCGCTTCGGCAACCTTTTGAACTTCGTCTTCGGGGCGGTCACCTAAAAAAGTAATAGTGACGTGGTAGTTGTCCGTCGGGACCCACTTCACGATTATTTCACGGCGATCAGCATTGATTTTGAGTTTCTTTAAGGTCGGCAGAAAGGTGTCTGCCAAAGGATCGGTAGCGTTGAGAGCAAGGAACAGTCGTCTGGTCATAAAGCCCCCTCATAACTATGATCGCTGTTATGAGGGGGCTTGTCTAATGGATTAAGCTTCTTTTTTCGGGAACATCAGGGAAGCGGCAATAGAGCCACCGATGAACGCGAAAATGATTCCCAAAGAGATGCCAATCGGGAAGTGGCCGCCGAACAACTTGTTCAGCCATACCATCTTCAGGCCGACAAAGATCAGGGTCAGAGCCAGGCCGTACTTCAGCAGGTGGAATTTATCAACCACACCCGCCAGCAGGAAGTACAGGGAACGCAGACCCAGGATCGCAAAGATGTTGGATGTGAACACCAGCAAAGGCTCTTTCGTGATAGCGAAGATCGCCGGCACGGAATCCACCGCAAAGATGATGTCCGTGAACTCCAGGAACACCAGGGCAATAAACAATGGAGTCGCCAGTTTCACGCCGTTTTCTTTGATGAAGAAATGATCTTCATGCATGCGATCCGCAACGCGAATATGCTTTTTAAGCCATTTGATCAGCCAGTTTTGGGACGGGTCGACCTCTTTGTCCGGCTGGAACATCATCTTCACACCAGTGATGATCAGGAATGCACCAAAGATCAGAACCACAGCCTGGTATTGCATCAGGACGGAACCAAGCGCGATGAAGATCGCACGGAAGATCAGGGCGCCCAGGATACCATAGAACAGCACGCGGTGCTGGTACTTGGCCGGGACCGAGAAGAAGCTAAAGACCACGACAAACACGAAAATGTTATCGATGGACAGCGACTTTTCAATCACATAGCCGGTCAGGAACTCCAGCCCCACCTGTTTGGCGATGGCGGGCGTTTCGGGGTAAAGATGCAGGGTGTAGTAGTACAAACCCAGATTGAACAGCATCGCGATGGACACCCAAACAATCGACCAGATCGTGGCTTCCTTGAAACTCACCGTATGTGAGTGTTTATGAAATACGCCCAGATCCAGGGCAAGCATACCTATGACAAAGGCGATGAAACCTGCGTAAAACCACCAGAAGTCAGCAAAAGGGAATAGTAACGTTTCGGACACAGTAAAACCTCCAGAGCGCAGTATAAAGACTTTTGGATGTTTTAAAAATTAGATATTCTTTATTAAGTTATTCGCTAAAAGCAATGAGGTGAAACATGCCCGTTCGTATCGAAAATCAGGTTCAATGGCTGAACTACCATCATCTGCACTATTTCCACGTTATTGCCAAAGAGGGCAGTATCGCCAAGGCCGCTGAAAAGCTGAACATGGGTCAACCGACTCTTAGTATTCAATTAAAGCAGCTGGAAGAGTCGTTGGGGAAGAATCTTTTTGAAAGACGCAAACAACGCCTGTTTTTGACAGAAGCCGGGAAGATTGCCTATGAATACGCCGATCAGGTGTTTCGCCTAGGGGCGGAAATGGTGGAGGTTCTGCAGGACCGTTTGCAGAACAACCGTGTGCACGTACAAATCGGAGCGCTGGACAGTGTACCCAAGCCGATCATTTCAGAAGTGGTGTTGCAGGCCTACAAACAAGGGAACTGTGCGGTTTCAGTTTTGGAAGGTGCCAGCAACGATTTGCTTCGCGAGCTCAGTGCCCATCAGATTGATCTGCTGCTTTCCAATTATCCTCCGAACGTGGACTTCCAGACTGTTTATGCCAAATCCATCGCAAAGCTTGATGTGGTTGTGTGTGCCTCGGCGAAGTACAAACATCTGCGTCGGGATTTTCCGTATTCACTGGAAGGTCAGCCGTTTATTTTCCCGACCATTCACAGTCGTCTGCGCCGTGATCTGGAACATTATTTCTCAATCAATGGCATTCGCGTGGACCGTATCGCAGAAACTCAGGACACCAGTTTGCAAAAGCTGCTGGGGCAAGAGGGTGTAGGGCTGATTCCGATTGTGGAAGTCGCGGCTTCAGATCTGATCCGGGAAAAAAAGCTGGTGGTTTTGGGCACTCTGCCGGGGATCTATGAAGAGATCTGGCTGATGGCGGCCAACCGCAAGATCGATAATCCGATCGCGGCAAAACTGATGAAGGGTTTCACTTTATAAAAGAAAACGGCGGGGAGACCCGCCGTTTGTTTTTTAGTTTGTTAAGTGCAAAGAGCGGAAAGGATCTTAAGGGCTTCCACCGCTTCCGGGACCACACCGCCATCACGGCTGGTGGAGTTTTCAATGTGCACCTTCGTGGAGTTGCAGGACTTTGCCGACACCTGGCGCATGCGGATCAGGGCGACGTAGTTGTCGAACTCAGTCAGACTGCGGTATTCCTCCAGACGAGGATCCGTGTCCGGCGTGGTTTCAATGTCAGGTAATTCAATGGTGTTCAGTCGTGAATACAGGAAGTCCTTATAGGATTCCAGCTGGCGCAAACGCACGGAAGTGTCACCTTCCAGCTGCATGGCATTGATCAGCTCGTCCGTCGCGCGGTACGTTTGCAGATCCTGAAAAGCCATGGCGGAATTGCCGGCAAGAACGAAAGCCAGAATCATCACTAGTTTACGCATGTGCCACCTCCTACTGCGTTTTCGATATTATTCAAAGTTTTTGTGATCTCAGGGAAATAACGGGACGTTTCCTTGCGACGAGCGCTGGATTTATTGGCGCTGGCCGGGAATTTTTGCATGTACTGCTGCATTTGCTGGATGAACTGATCAGCGTTGGTTACGGTTTTGCCTCTGTAGAATGAATTCAACAAAGTTTTTGCCGGTGTCCAGGTGCCAGCCGGGCCCGTGTTATGGGACCAAACCATCAAAGCACGTTTGATTTTGTTCAGGTCAAATTCCGACATGCGGAACTTGTTTTTGTAGTTCTTGTTTTCAAAGATCATGTTGTTCATGTCTGCTTTCACGCCTTTAAGATAAGCGTAAGTGTAGATCATGTTCTTCATCGGGTTGCCGTTTTTCAAAGAGATACGGTCGCAGGACTGGGCCTTTCCAGCGCGCATTGGTTCCATTTTGTCGAGCAATTCCATGGACAGGCGGCCGCACAGCGGGTTCTTGTTGCCTTCCAAAGAGATGCGAACAGCATTCAGTTCGTTGGAGTTCACATCCTGAATTGCAGGGGCGGTGAACTGGCCGATACCACCGGCTCCGGTGCCGCTCATCGCGTTGACGTGGAAGCCGGATTCAATGTTGATCAAAGCATAAACGGCGCGAACATCCAGATTCTGGGTTTCTTCATCCTTGCCCGGAGCAATAAAGTCCTTCATGCAAGAACTGACCAGTTCAAAGCTGTTGTTCACCATCTTGAAGTAATTCTCAGAGATACAAGGTCGGAATGCCTGGCGGGCAGCTCCTGCGGCGTTACACTGACGGAAAGTTTTGCTGCTAACACCAAATTTCGTGTTCATCCCCATCTGAATGCACGAAGCTTTAATGATGGAGTTTGATTTGATCGGAGCACGGATCAGATCACCCAAAAGACTGCTCTGGGATTCCACGGCCGTTTTCATTTCCGCTTCCAGATAGTTGTTCTGGGCATTGCACTGCATGTAGCGCATGTTGCGGATTTCCTCCTGGCAGGTGTCACAGTTGCGATTGGCAACGTTGTCACCCCAGCCAAACAGGCTTTGGAAGCTTTTGGTTTTTTCAATTTTATCCAAGGCGTGCTCAATAATAGGAATCGGCTCAGAAGCTGTTTCGTCTATTTTATTGTTTTCAGTCATGGATTTGGAGGATCCCAGGGTGAATGGCGCGGCCAGACCCTTTTCTTCCTTGGAAGCCAGTTCCATATGGAAGTCCACAGGTTTCATATTCCAGCCCATGCTAAAGCAAAGGGTTAGAAACAGCATTTTGTACAAATGGGGTGTGGTAGCTTTCATGAAGCCTCCTCACGGCCTTAAAGAGCAAGAGGTCTGCCAAGGGGATTCCACAATTATCAAGGACTTGCGGGGGTGATTGCTGTCTCAGAGTGAGACCGGGGGTGTGAAAGGCCTAAACGGTCATCGGGGTGTCAAAAGGCTCTACATGTGAAGGAGGGGCTTTAAAAAAGAAAAAGGCCCCAGGAAAGAGGCCCTTTGTGCAGTCGTCTTTTATGTACTCTTATTTGGTCTTTGCTGTTTGAACCGCAGCCGTCGCATTGCGGTTTTCTTCTTTTTGGTTGGCGTGCAGATTCAGAACCTCGATGCGCAGATCTGCGAACTCTTCGCATGCCGGGATCAGTTCTTTTTCCTGGCAGGAGTTGTACAGCTTTTTGCGCATTCCATCCCAAGTGGCATACCACTCGGAACCTTCATCGAGCTTTTCCTTGTTGACGTAATCCAGAGAGGGAATTTTCTCTTTCAGGGTTAGCAGCTTTTGCAGGTAAAGGTCCTTCTGGTCCTGCTGCAGGTCTGCAAATTCGTCATAAGATGACATATAGAATGGTGGTTCATTCATGTCGATGGATTCCGCGGACCATGAAGTGTTGGACCAGGCAAGAAGGGCCGTGACTGTAAAGAGGGTCCATTTGTTAAGTTTGCTCATTAGCGGGATCCTTTCTTGTAAGACTGATAGGAAGCGATGGAGCGTTTGCTGCTGTAAACGTCCGACAAGATATCTTCCAACATCGCCAGAGAGTTCTGGTAATCATAAGAGTTGCGTCGGACGGTGCTAAAGCTCTTAGTGCAGTCGTTGACATCCGTCATGCGCAAGTCTCTGCTGCCTTTGTATCCAAATACGTTGTCTTTATCATTCAGGCCATAAGAGCCCGTGAACATATCGAAGCGGTTGGGACCTTTGATCGCTCCACCCGTGTCATGCACAATCAGGTACCCAGGATGGATGACCGTTTTTCCATTGGGCATACGAATTCTTTTTCCTTCAAGGGCGGGCATTCTAATAATGTCGCCCATGCTGTAATAGCGTGGGTCTGCAGCTACAGAAAAGAACGGGATCAGGCATTTGCCACTGGCGCCGAAGGCGGTATCACAGGATCCCAGGCTGCGTGTTTTACCTGTATAGGTCAAAAGACGGTTGCCAGACAGAGTGCCAGAACCCTGCATGCGCACTTGTTTCAGGAACTTCTTGCAGGGTTTGGAGCCGGAACAGTAGTCCTTGATATGAGGAACGAAGTAGGTGCTGGTGGTTGCGATGCCGCTTTTGCACAGCTGGGAACTGCTGGCATTGGCCGTCGCCACCATGGCAAAGAGAACAAAGGGTTTATAGAGCCACTTCGGAGTTTTAATATGTTGAATGAGACATTTGAAAGTTTGCATACTGCTTAGTAAAGCAAAATAAGGCCCACTCGTATTGGCTCTGAATTGCAGCTCAGTGGTTGGCGATTGGACAGTGTATGTCAGTCTTTACATATTCTCAGGATGAGATGTTTTGTTCCCGGTAAGGCACGGAACGGCGGGGTTCTATAAAGAACTGACCGCCTGAGTTTCCGCAGCTTCGTAACCGCAGGTGCGGCACTTCATCACGAAGTGGCCCTGGGCATTGGTGTCCAAATAAAGGATTGAATCCGGGCAGTGAGGGCAAGAGCTTGCTGAAACATCCTTGCGCACGATCGGTGCCTGATTCAATTCAAAGACATAGTGAGTGTCGCCTTCAAAGCCTTTGATCACGCGTTCACCGATGTTTTTTACGGCGAAGCCTTCCGACTGCAGAGTCTGGGCGATATCAGAATCAATCAGGATCTGATCAGGTTCAGCCAGGTTCGTCAGACGGGAAGCAAACGGCAGCGGGGCACCGATAGCCGTGTAAGAACGGAAGAATTTTTTATTGCCGTAAAAACCGACGTTGGCGTATCCAGCAGAAATACCGATGCGAATCTGCATTTCTTTTTTCCAGTTCATCAGATAGAACTCGCGGTCCTGGCGAAGGGCTTCGCGCACTTCCAAGGCAGCCAGGCAGGTTCTTTGTGTGTAGTCCCCATAGCGGATCGGATCGTTGGCAAAAGCCAGAATGCCGTCGCCTTGGAATTTGTCGATAGTGATGTCGTATTTCAGGAAGATACTGACGACCGTGTCCATGAATCTTGCCAAAACAAGATCCACCTTGGCCTGATCCAGGCGGACCACGCGTTCAGTAGAACCCACGATATCCACGAAGATGGCGCAAATCTGCGCACGGCGGACGCCTTTTTCAAGATCCACTTTGCCTTCTCGGATGGCTTGCACCACCTGCGGGCTGAATTGGGTGCTTAAAGTGTTCAGGCGGACGGCTTCTTCGGTTTTGGACTTAATGATGTGATCGCGGTTGGCGATTTCGGCCTTCAGGGCCAGACGGCTGTTGATTTCGCGCATGCGCAGCTGTTCGTGGAAGAAACGAATCAGGAAGCAAATCACGATAGAGCCGACAATAAAGAATGAATTCAAGACCACCGGCCACAGATCCGGAGCGGACTGGATTTTCAGAGCGGTGAACAGATAATAGGGCAGATAGATTCCCAAAGCGGTGGCAACAAAGAAGCCCGTGGAAAACGGAATGAACGACAGTCCTCCGATAGCCACCAGATTCAATCCGGCGTAGTAGCCGGTGCCCACGTCAGGAATGAAATAGATCATGATATTGATGGGTAAAGCGATGAGGCCCGCATACAGGGCGGCAAACCACTGCGCGCGGGTAAAGCTTTGTTCCTTGCGCAGTTCGTACTTGGCCAGCATACACAGAGGTATTATGGACAAGCGCAAACCCAGGAACTGCCATTTGAACTGGGGAACGTAAATCAGATCGGCAATCCAGAAAGCCATGAACAAAGGCACGGCCATCCAGTTTGCAATGACTCGCAGGACAGATCTGATTTCTTCAATCACCTCAAACTCGCGCATTTGTGAGGTGGTGATTTCTTTCCCCAGCATTCAGTTCCTCAAAGCTTCCTATTTCTGAATCACAACAAACAGATTCACACCCAGAGGCTCTTTTTCCACCCAGATCTTGGAACCCATGCCTTTGAAAATACGCAACAGGTCTTCTTCAGAGCGGTAAATCAGATGCCAGTCCAGAACCAGTTCCATGAACGGCACACAAGGGTTGTCCTTGCTGAAGTTGCCGATCACGACATGGCCGCCTGGTTTTACAGACGCCAGCATTTTTTGTGCTGCCATTTGCGCCACAGGTTCTGTGAAGTAATCAAACAGGCCGGCAGAATAGATCAGATCGTAATCTGTCTCGGGACAGCCAGCCGCGATCACGTTGCGGATCGCCATATTGTTGAATTTGAATTTAAAGCCGGATTTCACAAAGCGCTCTACTGAGTGCAATTGTCTTTGTGCGTGTTTCAAAGATTCTTCATCCTGATCCAGGCACGTGAATTCAGCCGGGCGGCCATAGTAAGGGGCCGCATTTTGCAGGAAGATCTGCTGTTCCATTGCCGGGCCGCTGGCCACGGAAAGAACCTTCACCGGCGCTGTCGGCGGAGTACGCTCAAACAGCTGGGTGATCTTTTCAAACAGGTACTGACCACGGTTTTTCACCGCCGCACCGGCAGGTTCGTCAATGAAGTATTTGTGCATGCACTGGTCAAACAAAGTTTTCCCAACCAGTTCATCGCGATAAAGGTGATTCATCATTTCATAGTCACCGGCATAGCCGCGTGGTTTGAAATACGCACGATTGGCAAATGGAGCCCCGTAAACCAAGTAACCCACTTGTTCACGGGCAAAGTCCGTGGCCCATTTCATTTGCTCAGGGGTGAAGTTTTTCACAAGTTTCGGAACATCCGCGTATTTCATCGGGATGACCTGGCCCAGATAATCAGACACAGAATCAGCAATCGTCATGCGATAGTCTTGAGCTTCTTTCCAGCTGTCGACCGGGGATTCTTGTTCCAGCTTGTCGATGCGGGATTTCAGTTTTTCCAGCCAGTCTTTCATTTCATAGACAAATGTTTTGAATTCCGCCGGCAGTTGCGCCAGATGCATGGCATATTCAGTCTGCGCGTTGATAACTTCAGAAGACACTTCCAAAGCTTTGATGCGGTCTACTTTCAAAGGTTCGCCCAGAACCTCGAAGCCCACGATCATTTCGCCAGTCACGGACTTGCTGTGGTTTTCAGAGCGTGCCCAGCGCAGGGAAACGTGCTGGGTTTGAATATTTTTGTAAAGAACGTCGGCTTCAAAGTGCGGGTTTTTATCCCACCAGGCTTTCAGGTCCGCGTACTCAGCGCCCGGAACCAAAACTGCACAACCGAAAGCTGAGATATTCAGAACTTCCAGGTTGCGGCCGGGGATATTAAGGAAGCAGGCACCAGGTTCAATATCATTGCGATCCTGACGAATCACTTTTTTACGTGTGTTTTCATCGATCTGGAAAAATTCCTGCTTCATAGCGCCGTTGCCGCTCATGCTGACTCCTCTAAGTTGAATTAACTGATGCAAAACTAAGCAAGGCTCTTATCGTACTTATGGGCTACAAAGAATACGGGACCAAAGCAGGGGGAACGGTCTTATTATACTTTGGTCCAGTTGGTTTTGTTCCTTAAGTAACCGAAAAAGAAAGGGACTAATTAGGAGATTATTTATGAAGAAGCTCGTTTTATTGGGTGCCGCTGCGGCGGTGGGGTTGGTTACGGCCTGCACATCACCATTTAAATCTGAAGTTAAAACCTATCGTCATCCGGCCAGCACGGATGAGCTGATCACTGGCAGCCGCAAGGTTCTGGCCGACATCGGCAATCCTCAGGTGTTTAATGCCAGGACCTGCGCGGGCTTTGTGAACAAGGTCACCGACTATCTATATTATTTGCCGGCAGATCATTTCCTGCCAAAGAATGCCACCGAAGTGGAGCAGTTGAAGTCCGTCGGACCTGAAGTGATTGATACCATCTTCCAGATCCGCGTGGCTTTGCATGATAAATTGCAGGAGTTCGAGTCCCGAAACGAACTGAGCAAAGAATGTATCCTGGAAATGCGTGAAGGCTTCCAGTATGCGCGATTCTCTGAAGAGTACCTGTTGGATTGGCTGTATACGAACAAGGTATTCACCTTTAAAAAGACACCGATCATGGTGAATTCAAAGCCGGACACCTGGACAAATCCAAAATTCTCGGGCTTTGAGCTGAAGAGCGGGGACGTTCTTTTGATCCGTGGTAAGTCCTATGTTTCAGCGATGATTGCCCGTATCTCTGATGAAGAAGGCAACTTCTCGCACTTGGCTGTCGTGGGCGAAGACAAGGCGGGGAAAAAATACATCGTTGAAGCATTGATTCAGTACGGGGTGATTGTGACTCCGCTGGAAAAATGGCGTCAGGCTGAAGATGCGCGTGTGGCGTTGTATCGTCAACCGGATGAGGCCCTTGCAAAGAAAGCCGCGCGCTTTATGTACGACCACGCCAAAGGGGCGTTGGATCGCAAAAAAGGCATTCGCTATGACTTTGCCATGGACGACGATGATTATTCATCCTTGTTCTGCTCTGAAGTTATCCGCATGGCTTACGACAAAGCTTCCGGCGGTCAGTTTATCGTTCCAAAATATCGCAGCACCGTTTCCAAGTTTAAGAACACGGACTATCCACGTTCTTTGGGTGTGACCAAAACTTCCTTGTTCTCGCCTTATGACATCGAAGTGGATCCGCGTTTTGACTTCGTTGCTGAATACCGCTTCATGCCTTTGCTTCGTCAGGTGCGTATGCAGGATGCCGTCATGCAAAGTGTTTATGGCTGGATGATTGATAAGGACTATACGTTCCACTGGGCACCTCAGCACAGTGTGAAGGCTTACTTTGCCAAAATGGTTCGTCAGTTTGGTGTGGCGAAGGATACATTGCCTAAGTACATGCCTGTAGACAGCATTAAAACAAACGTGCAGTTTGAAGCGGTAGCGACCCTGCTTGAGAAGAACATCTATGAAAAAGAGAAAGAGTTTTATCAGAAAAAAGGCTATCTGCCGTCCTTCCAGGACATGCTGGCCATCAACGAAGCATATCGTGTGGCTGATTGTAAAAAGCATCAAGAGTACCGTAAGCAGCCGATGACGGTAGATAATAAGCCACTTCCGGATGAATCAAAGTTCCACTGGTTCTTCTATAATAAGAGCAAAAAGTGTGAATAATTAGGATTTCCATATCAAATGGAAGCGCTAAAAGCCGCCACCTGTCCTAGGTTGCGGCTTTTGGCTTTTTAGGGCTCCATACTGAATCCATAGTGCCTTGATATTCTGTGTTCAAGACGGCGGTGTTCTGTCTGAAAGGAATCAGAGGATATGGAAATCAAAAGACTGTCTCGCAGAGAGCTGATCAAATACGGTGGAATCGCCCTTTTCGGAGCGGCCGCAGGGGGAGTGCTTGCGGGTTGTTCCCAAACGAACTTTTCCAATGCCGTGGCTGATGGCGCAGAGTCTGTCAGTGATGGCAATGGTGGAAGCTGTGCCCAGATTCCTTCAGAAACTGCGGGACCGTATCCAGCCCATGATGACAGCGCCATCAATGTGCTAAGACTGAACGGCATTGTTCGCAGTGATATTCGCAGCAGTCTGAATACGGGTGGTTATACGGGCAGCTCGACAGCCACCGGGGTGCCTTTGACCCTGACGTTGAATTTGCTTGATGTGAACGCGTCCTGTGCGCCTTTGGCGGGGTATGCGATCTATTTGTGGCATTGTGATATCAACGGCAAGTATTCCATGTATTCATCCGGCGTAACCAGTGAAACTTATCTGCGTGGCGTGCAGCAGACCGACAGCAATGGCAGCGTGACGTTTCAGACGATCTTCCCAGGATGCTATGACGGTCGTATGACCCATATTCATTTCGAGATCTATCCCAGCATGGCCGAAGCTGTGGATGACAGTTATATCGTCAGAACTTCACAGCTGACGTTCCCGCTGGCGACGTCCAGCTCCGTGTACAACAATGCTTCGGGGTATTCGGCCAGCAAAACCAATTTCAACAAAATCAGCTTTGCCACGGACAATGTGTTCAGCGACGGGACCGCTTATCAGATGGCCAGCATCCAGTCCGGAAATTATTCTTCCGGCTTTGTTGCCAGTCTGGATGTCGGGATCAAAGCTTAAGGTTTTGCGGATTCAAAATACGATACGATCGGAGAGGTCTTGGTGTTTTTCACCGCCAGGCGAACCCCATCATGTTCAATCTGGGTTTCGGTGCCTTCGCCGTGACCCACTTCAGATTCATCTTTTTGGGCATCTTCGGGCAGCAGGGCCTGCACATCCTTCAAATGCACGTTGCCTTCAGGAATACGGTGATAGAAGGACTGCACTTTGCCGTCTTTGATTTCAATAGTGGTGTCATAGTCCAAGCTGCCGGTTTTATAAAACAGCAGCGTGTCTTTGTTTTCAGTTTTTAACGGCTTACCCAGCAATTTGGTGACTTCAGCTTTGGTGGTTTTGCCGGGGGTTACAGAGGCCAGCTTCTTTGGCAGGTATTTCGCCTTAAAAGTCGCCGCAAAGCCATCAGCCGAAGCGGGCAGGGACAAGGTCAACCCGGCACTTAAGATCACCGCAGAAAGAGTTTTAAGCATTGCAACCTCCTGAAAAAACAAAACCCACAACCAATTAAAGTTGTGGGCTCGTGCTGGCGTCAACGCCTATGTCAATAATGACAACTGGATCTAGACAGAGCGCAGATACACGCGCCATTGTTTCATGCCCATCTGGAATTCCAGTTTGGCAATTTCCATGTCACGGCGAAGTTCTTCCAGTTTGTGATCGTAAGCTTCTTTCAGTTCTTCACGTTTGCGAACAGCATCCAACTTGAACTGTTCATAGTCTTCGCGCAGTTTCTTCATTTTGTTCTGCGCTTCCAGGATCTTTTCTTTCATTTGTGCCAGTTTTTCTTCAGCGAAACCGTGTTTGGTCAGTTCGGCTGCTTCAGCCTGCAGGCGGGCTTTAAGAATCTCAACGTTAGAGATCTGGCGAAGCTTGGTCGCCAGACCCATGGCGCTTAAAGTGCGGATCACCCATTTAGTTGGATCCCAGTGGTACCATTTGATCCCGTTGCGGTAGTCGATCTGGAACTTGTGGTGGAAGTTATGGTAACCCTCACCATGAGTCAGAATCGCCACGAACCAAGAGTCACGGGCAGAGATTTCTTTGGAATAAGTCTGTTTGCCCAAAGTATGGCAAAGAGAGTTGATGAAGAAAGTGGATTGTTGAGTCAAAGCGATGCGCAGGCCACCTGCGATCACCAGACCACCCAACCAAGAGCCCATCGCCCAGCCCACCAGCATCGGGAAGATGAAGCCCGTCAGGATCGCGATTGGAACATAGTGATCGTTTTGGAATTTCACCATCCAGTCTTTCTCAAGATCCGGAGCGTGGATTTTCTGATCTACAGAGTCCTTGAAGAACATCCAGCCCATGTGGGCGTACCAGAAGCCTTCGTTGATGTTGTAAGGATCTTTTTCGCCGTCAATGTGTGTGTGGTGACGACGGTGATCGGAGGACCATTTCAATGCAGAACCCTGGAAAGCGGAAGCACCGACCAAAAGGAACAGAGCTTTTACCAGTGGGTGAGCATCGTAGCTTTTATGAGAGAACAAACGGTGATAACCCGCAGTAATACCCAGATTTGTAGCCGCAGCAAAAATCAAAGCGAAAAGAAGAATGTCCCATTGGAAGCCGAAGTTGTAGAAGTAAATGGGAGCCAGGATGAGAGTGATCAGTGGGTTTAGAACCAAAAATAAAGCCACTGGCCATTCAATACGTTTTTTAGTCATGTGGGCACCTCGTACTGCTAAGTGTATCAGAGGCGCCATAATTTCAATACTTAAATGGAAAAGCCAAGGATAAATTTACCGTAAGTCCCATTCATATTGATGTCTTGAGAGGGTGCGTTACCAGTCGAGTCTGTCGCGTCATTCCATTGGAAATTCTGATATCCGAACTCAGCCCCCAATGAGAAGCCAATCAGCTTTACGCCTGCTTCCAAACCCACCGTGTACGAGCTGGGAGAACCTGCGGAATAATTGGCTTTTTCAACACCAAATTCCGTGACTTTCAGTTTGGTCGAGTGGGACAGGCCGTATGTGAGGATCGGACCAGCATAGATCAGATTATCAATGGGACGCCAATTGAGCAGCAGCGCTGTTCGGCTGAAATTGGCAGTATAGTCCAGTCCGGATTTAGACGTGGAAAATTCCATATTCTCATAACGAATACCAATTCCGGGCAGCAGGGGAATAGGAAGCGTGATAATTCCGTCTGCGCCAAGACCATAAAACGGAGTCACACTGGGAGCAGAGCTCGCACAACCCACGCACAAGGAATTCAAATCCGGATCCGAGTTCAGCATGCCATAAGAAAGGCGAGCTTCGAAAAGATCACGAGCTTGAGCGACCGGAGAAATCAGACAAACAGAAAGACCAAGGATCAAAATTTTAAATAGACGCATAAACGAACTCCCGGAAAACCATTCCATTGTAATGTTCCTTGGCAGGTTTCTCAAAACCACGTCTTAAAATAAGACCTTTGTCTCACTCTCTTTTGTCGGGGAATCTGCTAGCCTTGAGTGAAGTATGCTCATCGATGTTGTGCGCCCTGAGACCTGGGAAGAGTTGAACGATCAAGTGAAAACCTGTTTGGGGCTGGCGCCGCGAATTCGTGCGCGTGCTTATCAGGGCCTGTCTCAGGCGGTTTACGAAGTTTCTCAGAGCACTGCTCACTTTATGTCCCACAAGAAAGCCATTGGTGTTGTGCAGGGACAGACCTCTGTGTTTGAAGGTCTGCTGGGATATTATTACAAAGAAACCTACGAAGTGAATGCACGTTCGCACACTCAAATCACCGACGTGAAAGAGTGGGTGGAAAGTCTTAAGAAAGAAACCTGCTTTGTGTTGTTCAGTGAGGATCATCCGGTGACGGGGGAATTATATCCCTTCGCCGACGAGCTGGATCGTCTGTTGAATGAAAAGCGCATTTTTTCTTTCCGTATTTCTCACGCCAGACATTTTCATGAGTCAGTTGAGATTCGCCCTTACACGGTTCGTTTGTGTTCTTACGCACCCACCGTCAGTGTGGCGATATTGGGCGAACGTTTCCGTTCACCGGCCTTGCAGGTGCAAAACCAGTCCTGGTCGGAAGTGGATTTTATCAAAGAACTGACGCAGGCTCGTGACGGGCGCAGTGTGAACCAATTGCTGGTGGAAAAGTTCGAATCCGAAATGGCGACCGTGGCTCGGTCTTTCCTGAGTCCCGGCAGTGCGCGCCTGTATGACCGGGCGCTGTGTGTTTTTCCTGATGTCAGTGCTGAAGCTGTGGCACAAAAAGTTTTCAGCAAGCTGGGGCTTTCAGCCCAAGAGGGTTGGAAGAAGCTGGAAACCACCAACATGTGCCAGTGGAATGCCATGAAAATGTTCCGTCACTGGTGGGAGCCGGTTCCTTCCTCTGACAGCCTGCGTGGCCTGCTGGTAGTCGGGCCGGAATTGCTGGCGACAAAAGACTTTGCCAAGCTGCTGATATCTTCGTATGAAGATATCAAAGCCCAGCAAAGTTGGAATGTGTGACCCAAGCCCAGAATCGCTTCATTATTCTCAAGAAAATGAAATACTCCGAATCGGATCTGATTCTGCATGCCATTTCCACTCAAGGCGAAAAGCTGTCCTTCATGGCCCGGGGAGCGCTGAAAAGCAAAAAACGTTTCGGCGGTGGCGTGCTGGAACCCACTCATTTTGTCAGCCTGACTTACAAACAATCCGCGGAAGAAGGCAAACTGCACGTCCTGCAGGAAGCAACGCTGATCAACGATTTTGCCGGACTTCGCACGGACTATGACCGTCTGGAGCTGGCTTTGCACATCTTGGAATGTGTCAGCAAAGTCAGTCAGGAAGGCGACCGGCATTCCGAGTTCCTGTTCAACCTTCTGGGGCACACGCTGCGCGCGCTTGAAACGGCCCAGGATCCGCTGATCGTGAAAATGCATTTCTATCTGAAGTTTCTGCTGCAGCAGGGTGTGGTGGATGCCGAACCCTGGATGGCGCCTTTTCTTAAGACCAACATGGCCGACAGCAATCAGCTGGTGTCCTATCGTCAGACTGTGGATGATGAACTGAAGAACGTTGAACAGATGGTTCGTCACTATATCGTGAACGCCACTCTTTAAAGCTTACTTTCCTTTACCTAATGGATGCAGGTTTTCCATGGTGCGAGCCAGCTGGTCGATGCCCAGATGGGTGTACTTTTCTGTGGCTTGCAGGCTTTCGTGACCCAGAAGTTCTTGCAGAGTGCGCAGATTCGCTCCGCTGCTTAGTAAGTGGGTCGCAAAACTATGGCGAAGAGCGTGGGGATGCAGGGGCTTTAAAAGCCCGGCGCGAATGCCACTTTGGCGAACCATCTCGTAAGCAGTGCGGGAATTCAGCGGCTTTTCGCCAAAGACGTATTCGTCAAATGAACTTTCTTTTTTCCACTTCAGCAAAACATCCACGGTCAAAGAGGGCAGGGCGACAACACGCTCTTTAGAGCCTTTTCCCTTCACGCGCAGAACTTTCTGGGTGGTCTGCACTTCATTCCACTTCAGATTGCAGGCTTCGCTCACACGCAGACCGCCTCCGTATAACAACAGAAACAGAACTTTTTCCTTCAGAGGAATTTTCGTCTCGCTATCAAAGCTTTTCAGGACAGATAAAGCTTCATCCACACTTACGAAATGCGGAAGCTTCTTCGGGACTTTGGGGCAGGTGATCTGCATCGACAAATCCTTCTCGGTCAGGCTTTCCTCGAAGGCCCAGGAAAAGAAGCTTTTCAGAGTGGCCGCCTTGCGATTTCTCGATGCCAGCGACAAGTGCGCCCACTGGTTGAAGGCAGCTCGGGCAGTGGATAGTAATTCGGACTCCGAAATAGATTTGGCCTTAATTGAGGGATTTTCATAATCAAAGGCCTGCATCAGATCCAGGGAATAGTGTTTGATTGTAAGGGGGGATGCAGACTTAATAAAAGTCATGTATTTCAGGTATTTATCTATATTTTCGGAAAGCTTAAATGCCTTCGCCATAGCCCTGAAAATCCCTATATTAGGGTTGAGACCCTAAAAAAAAGTTAACGTCGTGCATTATTTTTATTGCAATTACTACACGACCAAAGTTATAACTCAATGCGTTGTCGCGGCGTATCAAAGCGAGATATTCAAATTGAGACGCCCACCCAAGTTTTAAAAAGTACGTAAACCGAAAGGTGGAGCTATGAACGAAAACAACTCAACGACTGTTTTGCCCTCTTCTCAGAATGCAAACCAAGTTATGTGGAACACAAATCAAACTTCCAAAGTGGTTGAAAACAAGACCATCGTCTATCAGTCCGAAGTGATGGGCAGTTTGATGAAGATGATCGACCGTGTAGCTCCATCCCAAGCTAACATCCTTGTGTTGGGTGAGTCCGGAACAGGTAAAGAGCTTATCGCTCGTTCCATCCATGAGCGTTCTGGCCGTAAGAACAAACCTTTCGTTGCGATCAACTGCGGTGCTCTTCGTGAGACATTGCTTGAGTCTGAGCTGTTTGGTCACGAAAAAGGTTCCTTCACTGGCGCTTACAACCGCAAAATCGGTTTGGCTGAAGCGGCTAACGGCGGGACTCTGTTCCTGGATGAAATCGGTGAATTGGATCCGGCGATCCAGGCTAAACTTTTGCGCTTCATTCAGGAAGGCGAAGTTTACCGCGTAGGTGGCAAAGACCCAATCAAAGTTGATATTCGTCTGATCTGTGCGACCAACCGTGAGTTGGACCAGGAAGTGACTCGTGGCAACTTCCGTGAGGACTTGTTCTATCGTATCAACACGATCGTGGTAAGCGCTCCGCCTCTGCGTCGTCGTAAGGAAGACATCCCTGCATTGGTGAATCACTTCCTGAACAATTCCCAGCACGCCTACCTGAACCGTGGTCGTTCTGTGAATGAAGAAGCGATGAAGGCTCTGATTCGCTATGAGTGGCCGGGTAACATCCGTGAACTTCAGAACGTGTGTGAAAGACTTCAGATCCTGTCTGACGGTCACATGATCATGCTGAATGATATCCCGGAAAACATCCGTAACGGTGAAGCTGAAAAAGACGTTATCGCTTACGATCCTGCGATGACTTTGCATGAGCTTGAAAAGCGTTACATCCTGAAAGCGTTGGCTCACTTCGGTGGCAACAAAACTCAGGCTGCAAACAACCTGGGTATCACGATCAAGACCCTTTATAACAAACTTCATGAGTACGGCGAATTCGAAAAATTCGCGGTTCACACGAAGCCAATGAAATAGTTTTTGTACTAGCAACCCGGAGTGGTTCCTCTCTCTTTCCACTCCGGGTGTTCTCTTTCTCTCTTCGAAAGGCCCTTTGCGGGGCCTTTTGTCGTTTAAGCCCCTGGAACTGTTTGGGATTACCGGCCTTCTCGCCGCAGAAAGCGGCACTGCTGTCAAACTTGTGCGCAGGTAAAATACTCCAAAACGTACAGAATTGAGATGGTTTTGGCGCAGGCATTGCACCACAGAACTTTGATAATAGAGGTTCATATGAAACGCGCTTCTGTAACATTATTGACGATTCTTGCCATGTCCAGCGCTGCCAATGCGTGGATCAAGCGTGGAAATGGCAACAACAATCCGCCAGCGCCGCCGCCGCCATCATCTTCGCGAGTGGTGAGCATCGCTGAGTGTTCGGACCGTCTTTATTCCCAGTTGGGAACTTTCAGCTCCAACACGGATGCAGCCTGTTCGCACGGTCGTACCGATGCGGAATTCCAGCGCTGTACGGTGGATCTGAGCCGTCGTTTTGGTGATGATAATGTTGAGCTGTCTGGTTTCTTCTGCGCCAATGGCGTGGGTTCCAACTATCAGGTTCAGGACTGTACTTTGAATGTGCGTAAGTCCTTCGGATCTGAATACCGCGAATACGCTTTGTTCATCTGTCGTCAGACTGTGAACCCAACATTTGATAAGTGTGTCACTGATCTTTACCGTCAGGGCGGTCAGGAAGTTGAAAACGCACGTCTGCAGTATGATGCTTTGAGACTTTGCAAAAATGGCACGAACAACACTCTTAATAAATGTATTATCGAAGAGTTCCGTGGGAAGGGTCAGTCCGGTGTAGCGGCAGCCCGTATTTGTATGGAAAGACACGACGCTGAAACCCGCGCTCGTGCCGAAGCTGAACGTCGTCGCATCGAAGAACAACGCCGTATCGAAGCTGCCAAAGCGGAGGCTGCGAAAAAAGCGGCTGAAGAAAAACGCCGCCAGGACGACCAGCGCAAGGCCGATGAAGCTCGCCGCCAGCAGCAACAACAGCAAGACCAGGCGCGCAAGCAGGAAGAAGCCCGCAAAGCTGATGAACAGCGCAGACAAGAAGAACAACGTCGTAAGGACGAGGAAAACCGCAAGCAGCAGGAAAAGCCACAGCCGATCCCGCAGCAGCCTTCCAAACCGACAGCTCCGACGACTCCTTCCCAGCCGTCTGTAGATTCCGGCAAACAGCAGGAAGAACAGAAGCGCAAGGACGAGGAAAAACGCCGTCAGGAAGAACAGCGTAAAGCCGACGAGAAACGCAAAGCTGACGAACAGAAAAAGAAAGACGAAGAAAAGAAAAAAGAGGAAGAGAAGAAAAAGCAGGAATCCCAGCAGCCACCAGCGCCGCTTGATCCGGTGACGACTCCTCCGCCTCCACCACCAGATGGCGGCCTGATCATCGATCTGCCAATGCCAGAGTAATCAAAACCAAAATCACCAAGGGCCTGTCGGTAAAACGACGGGCCTTTTTCATTTTTAAAAGACCAAGGTCCTAAACAATTTATTTTGTGTTTACACATTTGCGGCCCCCGAAAGATCATCAATCCACGCGCACTCAGGAGTACAGCATGAGAATTTTCGCAGCAGCAGTGATGATGATTTTGGGTCTTTCCGCGACGGCCAACGCCGAGTGGAGATATGGCGTTCAGATCGGGTACAGCCCGAACTATCTGGCGAAGCTTTCCGGTGACGGAACTGTTTCGGGGACTCCGACAGACATTGATTATGACCTGGAATACAAAGGCGCCCTCGAGATCGGATTCAACGCCTGGTACGCACCTCAACATTCCTGGGGTTTTATCAGTGGTATTTCATTGGGCGGGGAACGTGATCTGGACAAGATGACCCTGAACGGAATCACCTACAGCGCAACCGGCAGCACTTCCAAATTCCAGACTCACTTCCTGTATGCGGGCACGCTGTATCGTTGGGAATCCTTTTATCTCCCGTTGGGACTTGCCTATGGTATCAATAAATTCACACCGGCAGGAACGGGCGATGGTGAAGCCACGAATGGTGTGGGTGTTCTGTTCGGCCTGGGCTGGTTCTTTGCGGATAACTTTGTGATTGAATACATTGGGCGTTCAACGACGACTGAGCTGAAGCTGTCGTCCGGTACGGATACGGTAAAAACAAAGGGCGCTATCGGAAGCGCCCTTTTGAACCTGAAGTATTTCTTCTAGGGTTTGGTGATCCCGGCAGTGTAGTGCCCGATGAATCGACGGGCACTTTTCACGACTTCCTCTTCCGGGGTTTCGGAAAGAATCAGGTCAAACAGGAAGGCGCCGTGCAGATAGGTTTCGATTTCTTCAGCGATCTCATCTGAGGTGATGTTGTCTTTGATCTGACCCTGCTGTTGGAAGCGAGCCATACGGGCAACCAGCTTCGGATCGGCGAACATCGGAATGCGCTCCAATGCTTTTTTACGGAACTTATTGTCTGTCAGGCATTGGCAGATGATGATTTTACCAAGACAGTCGCGTTCATGGCTTTTTGCCACTTTGAATTCGACGTATTTGACGAGCTCATCCGCCAGGGTTTCCTGAGGCGGGTATTCGAGTTCTTCATTGCGCATTTCTTCGATGAAGCGTTCAACGATGGTAAGCAGCAAACCTTCCTTGCCATCAAAGTAACGCCCAATCAACGACTCGTTAACGTCCGCTTTTTTGGCAATCAACTTAGTAGTGGAGCCATCATAACCATGCTTAGAGAAGATTTCGATGCCCGCAGCAATCAGGCGCTCTTCAGAAGCACTTCTGTCACGCTTTTTGCCCTTTTGGCTATCAGAACTTTCGTCCTGAACAGTCTTAAGTTGAGATGTGTCAGACATGGATAAACCCCCTAAATACCTAAAATCACTATCTATAAGGTACTGTATCATAAGGTCAATTGATATTCAATTAAGTAATTGATTGCATACTTATCATCGTTGGGGTACAAACTTGTATGTAAGCGATTACATATTCAACCAGTCAGTAATTGGACTTTGGAGAACTAATATGAAAAAAAACAAGATCATACAATGGGGAGCTAAGTTCCTCATCTGTGGGACTTTTTTGCACGGAGCTTCGGCCTCCGCACTGACCCTGAACGAGTATCTCGATCAGGTGAAAGGTGACAGCACGGCCTATAAAGGAAGTGCTGAGCAGTCTGAAGGTGCCCAGTTAAAATCCCGTGAAGCAGATTTGATCTTCACCCCGAAGCTTTTCGCAGAAGCCCGCTGGGGTTATGACGGCAAGCCCGGCAATCCTAAAATGTATGACGAAGTGAAAAGTCAGTACTACTCCCTGGGTGTAAGCCAGCAGTTCAGCTTCGGTCTTCAAACCAAGTTGTCCTATGATCTGAATCGCACCCAATTTGAAGGACTGGCGCCGACGTCTCCTATTAATCCATCCAAATACTGGGATGCGACTCCGAAACTGGAGCTTTCCATGCCTTTATGGGCGAACGGCTTCGGTCGTACCGCTCAGGCCAATGAAGAAGCTTTAAGAGCTCAGAACATCGCTGAAAAATTCTCAAGCCAGGGTCAATCCCTGAACATTCTTGCCGGTGCCGAAGCCGCTTATTGGAAGCTTGCAGCCTGGCAGGATGTGGTGACGATTCAAGAGCAGGCAAAACAAGCTGCGCAAAGTATCTTGGATTATGTCAGCCGTAAAAAAAGAATGAATCTGGGTGAAGAAGCTGACGTTCTGCAGGCACGTGCGCTGGTTGAAGCACGTACTTTGGAACTGCAGGTGGCTCAGAATGAATATTTGGAAGCTCAACGCATGTTCAATAAATTCCTGAACCGCGAAGCCAATGCCAAAGTGGAAGCTCTTGAAAAGGTGAACTATAAATCACTGGAACAGCTGAACATCCCGGGTGCTCGTCCTGGCAGCCGCGCTGATGTTGAAGCGACCAACGCTCAGTTGGCAGCAGCCCGCGCCAATGCCGTGATCACTTTGGAAAGAAACCGTCCTTCTTTGGACATTTACGGCAACTATGCAATGAATGGCCGTGATGAAGAATATAACGAGGCGATGAAAGAATCCGGCAGAACGGATCAGGACACAGCTTTTGTGGGTGTTCGTTTTAGCATGCCTTTGAACATCGGTGCGGCGTCTGACACTAAAGCCGGTGCTCGCAAAGCGGAACGCGCAGCCGAGCTGAACCGCGAATACGCTTACTATGCACAGGAAATCGACTGGACCAATTTGACCCGCAATCTGCAGGATGCCCGCGATAACCTTCGTTTGTTGTCTCGCATTGAAGATGCCCAGAAAGCGAAGCTTGAAAACGAGCGCACTCGCCTTCGTCAGGGTCGTACAACGACGTATCAGGTTCTGTTGTTTGAACAGGACTATACAACGTCCGCAATCAGCAAAGTAAAATCAGCAGCAAACATTCTTGGTTTGCAAGCACAGATCAAACTTTACCAAGCCTCTCCTGAAGGAGGGAAATAGTCATGAGTTTACCTAAGTTATCCATCAGCCGTCCGATATTTATCACGTGTGTGACCATCGCCATGGTGGTTGTCGGTTGGGCCTCCTTCAAATCCATGTCCGTCGATCTTTATCCGGACGTTTCCATCCCGGTGGTAACCGTACAAACCGTGTACGCGGGTGCGGGTCCTGCCGAGATCGAAACTCTGGTCAGCCGTCCAATTGAAGAGGAAGTCAGTACGATTTCCGGTATTAAACGTCTGACCTCTAAATCCCTGGAAGGTGTTTCCCAGGTTATCGTTGAATTTAACAGTGAAGTGGACGTCAAACACGCCGAGCAGGAAGTGCGCGACAAGGTCAACCTTGCCAAAGCAAAATTGCCTGACGACGTTGAAGATCCACTTATCAAACGTTTTGACCCGGCAGACACGCCGATCCTGACAGTGTCATTGACGGCCAAAGACCTTGGCGACGCGGCATTGTTTGATATCGCGGACCAGTTCGTGAAACCGCGCCTTGAACAAGTGCGCAACGTCGGTGCCATCGAGATCATCGGGGGCCGTGAGCGTGAAATTCACGTGCTTCTGGATCGCAAAAAACTGCGTGCCCGTGAAATCTCGGTATCTCAAGTGGCAGCGCAAGTGGGCGCATCCGGTCAGAACATTCCGTCCGGTAAAGTGAATCAGGGCGAAAAAGAGATGGTCTTCCGTGGTCTGGGTGAGTTCTCATCCGTTCCGGAAATCTCTGACACTCTGGTAAACCTTTACGGGAATGAAGTCCCAACCCGCGTGGCGGACCTGGGTAAAGTTGTCGACACTCTGGCCGATGAAAAATCCCGTGCCTATGTTGACGGTGAAAAATCCCTGTTCCTGCAAGTGTATCGTCAGTCCGGTTCCAACACTGTGAAAGTGGCGCAGGACGTGATCAAGCAGATGAACAGAATCAAGCCCGAGCTTGAAAAAATGGAAGGTGCTCCGGTTGTCGCGGTCATGACAGATGCTTCCGTGAAAATCTCGGATAACTTGTATGACGTTTATGAGACGATCATCATCGGTATCCTTCTGACAGTTATTACGGTGTTCTTCTTCCTGGGAAGCCCGCGTTCGACATTCATCACGGCCTTGTCCGTTCCGATCTCTTTGATTGGTGCGTTCATGATCATGAAGATTGCCGGATTCTCTATCAACATCGTATCCATGCTGGCATTGACTCTGGCTGTGGGTCTGTTGATCGATGACGCGATCGTGGTAATTGAAAATATCTATCGTCGTATGGAGCTGGGTGAAGAATCCCTGACGGCGGCGGAAAAAGGGACTACGGAAATCCAGATGGCCGTTATGGCGATCACTCTGGTGGTAATCGCGGTGTTCGTGCCAGTGGGTACGATGTCCGGAACCATTGGTCAGTTCCTGAAACAGTTCGGTATGACTGTCGTGTTCTCGATGGCGATCAGCTGGTTCGTCGCGATGACTTTGATCCCGATGCTGACAGCTTACTTCGGTGGCTCTGGTCACGGTGGTGGTCATGACAAACACAAGCCAGCAGGCGTGTATGACAAGACTCTGGGCCGCATGGTGAAAGGTTTCGACCGTTTCCAGACCTGGCTTGAAAACTTGTATGTGAAACTTTTGAATGTGTCCCTGGATTGGCCGAAGGTGACTATCGGTCTGACCATGATGGTGTTCTTCCTGAGTATCTATACAGTGACAAAAGTTCCGGGCGCGTTCATTTCCGATGATGACTCGGGTGAGTTCTCTGTGACTTTGGAATTGCAACCAGGCACCAGCCTGGACGGTACTGAAGAGTTGGCTCGTCAGGTCGACAAGATTCTGCACAACAATCCGGAAGTTCGCTTCACGACAATGATCGTGGGTAGCTTGTACGGGGAGTCCAACAAAGCCAGCTTCTATGTGCGCATGAAAGACGGTAAAGAACGTGGACCTCTGACAACAGAGCAGTTCCGTGACAAAATCCGTGGTCAGTTGACGCATTTGTCCTCAGCAAATCCGGTTGTTAAGAAGTATGACGCAACTGGCGGTATGGGTGGTCAGCCATTCATGCTGAACATTATTTCTGCGGATCCGGTGGAATTGGAAAAAGCCGGCACAAAAATGTATGAACTTTTGAAGAAGGATCCACGTCTAAAGGACGTCGACTCGAATTATCGCCCGGGTAAGCCTGAAATGCAGGTTCATCTGAAGCCAGGCGCGGCCAAAGTATTCGGTATCAACACCAGTACCATGGGGGGCGAGCTTCGTGCCCAAGTGGAAGGTTTGACTCCGGCAAAATTCCGCGAACGTGGTCGTGAGTATGAGGTTCGTGTTCGTTTGCAGGAAGATCAGCGCGACTTGATGAAAACGTACAATGAGGTTTATGTTCCGAACGTGAACAGAAAACTGGTTCGTTTGAGTGATATCGCCAAAGGTGAAGTGGAATCCGGACCGGCTTCCATCGAACGTCAGGACCGTGGTCGTTATATCCAGATCACTGCGGGTCTTGCACCGGGTGCGGGCTTGAGTGACGTGGTGAATTCAGCCGTGTCAGCAATGACGACGGGTGAAAATGCTCTGCCTCCAAGTGTTCGTTACGGCTTTGGTGGTGATGCAGAAAACATGCAGGAACTTATGACATCCACAGTGATGGCATTGGGCTTTGCGATTCTGTTCATCTATCTGATTCTGTCGAGCTTGTATGAGTCTTTCATCACGCCGATCACGATCATGGTGGCGTTGCCACTGGCCCTGTGCGGTGCCTTCCTGGCGCTGTTCCTGACCGGTGAAGTTCTGACGATCTTTGCGATCTTCGGGTTCTTCATGTTGATCGGGGTTGCGGGTAAGAACGGTATTTTGCTTGTCGACTTTGCCAAGCAGATGATGGCCGAGGGTAAGAACCGCCGTGAAGCTTTGATTCTGGCTGGTAAGACCCGTCTGCGTCCGATCCTGATGACGTCCTTTGCGTTGATCGCCGGGGTTGTCCCAGTGGCGATCGGCATGAATGCGGCTTCCAAAACGCGTACGGCGATGGGGGTTGCGATCATCGGGGGTATGATTTCATCCACAATTCTGACTTTGATTGTGGTTCCTGCGGTGTTCACTTACGTGGACAGATTCCGTGTGTGGGCAAATAACTTTGGCGCAAGATTCACTTCCCAGAAAAAGATGGAAGAGAAAACCACGGATGCAGTTATCGAAGAGTCCGAGGGTCATGACGATAAAGGCATGATTCCAGCGAAATAATGCAGTACCCGGCGGGATCATGTCCCGCCGTTTTTTTCTGATATTGGAGGCCTTTATGGCAAAATTATTCATTCAAGATATGCCTTCCCGCGAGGAAGTGCACACGTCCCTGACAACATTGCCGGTTTCGGCAGAGCCGGATTCCATGGCAGTGTATTCCAATCTGCTGTTCCTGAAAGTGGCCAGCGAGATTGAAAACAGCCTGGACAGTCTGCTTTCCAAATACAACCTTTCCAGCGGTCGTTTTATGTTGTTGTTCATGCTAAGAAACGCACCTGCGGGTTTGCGTCCTTCCGAGCTGGCCAACCAGGTGGGTGTAACCCAAGCCACGATTTCAGGTTTAATCAACAGCCTAGAAAAAGCTGAATTGGTGGTTCGTGAGGGGCATCAGTCTGACGGCCGTTCCTTTGTGATTCGTCTGGCGCCGAAAGGTGAGCAGGCTATCCAGGATATCTTCCCTCAATGGTATCCGCGTATCGTGAACTTCTGGAATGTCGTTTCCAACGAGGAAAAAGACAGCCTGAACGGTCTGATGGAAAAAATGATTCAGAACAAGTCAGCGCTGACACCGAGATAGAAATTGGAAATTAGAGATTGGAATTAGAAAAAAGGCCGTCGGAAGACGGCCTTTTTTAATTTTGAACTTTGTCTTCGTTGGAGTTTTTCAGCCGAAGTGAAAGTGTTTTCACCAGCGCCTTGGACCAGGCGGGTTTTGAAAACAGCACCACATCCAGACAGTTGTTGGGGATTTCAATCAGTTCGCAGTTAGAAAGGCTCATGACGTTGGCGGATCTGGGTTCGCCGTTGATGTAGGCCATTTCACCCACGAATTCGCCGGGGTTGATATGACCCAGAAAGGTTTCAGCGCCATTGTCAGTCTTATAGGCCTTCAGCTGTCCGCGTTTCACCAGATAAACGGATTCGGCCTTTTCACCTTCGCGGATCAGAATTTGATTGGCCGCCAAAAACTTCATGCGATAGTTGGCGTTGTCGCCATTTACAATCCAGTTCAAAGCGCGGGTCAGGTGTTCAATGAAAGTGGCTTCGTCCGTGGGGCGGGTCAGGATGTGCACCTGGCCGGTGACGACTTCATCCACAAAGTGATCGGTGTCCGGCAGCGGGGACATGATGATAACGGCGATGCGCTCTTTTTTCTGAATCAGTTTTTGCGTCAGATCCAGCGCGCTGATTTTTGAAATCTCGGAATCCACGATCACCACATTTGGGATTACGTTTTCAGCCTTGAACAGGGCGGCGCTGCCATCGGTGGCCGTGAAGACGGTGGCGTTTTGAATGTGTCGGTTCAGGGTGCTTTCAATTTTTTCCGCTTCCTCTGGTTTGGCAGAAGCGATCAGAAATACTCTTTTACTTTCAAGGTCAGCCACGCGAATTCCCTTCTTCGGACTCCTTAATAAAGAATAGAGAATTCTTCGACTTGTTCAATGATGGTGAGGGCTGCCTCGACCTTTCTACAGACGCGCGATCACACTGCGGACATCTTCGGCGTTGTGATACAACCCAAAACCAAAACGCAGGCGGTTCTTGCGCGAATCCACGTGCACTCCGCGGGCCTCCAGTGCTTGCACCAGTGTTTGGCAGTCTTCGGTGGTTGGCAGATCAAAAGTCAGGAAGTGACCGTGATGATCAAGATCCAAAGCCATTAGGCGGGAACGGTTCAGCAGCGGGTGCTTCTTTTGATCCAGTTCCTGCAAGAATACTTTTTGATTGTTTTGAATGTGCGTGTGAATGGCCGTGACACTGAGGCCTTCTTTTTTGAAGGCTTCCAGCGAGGCAATCAGACGGTACAGCGCTGAAAAGTCCATGGTGCTGCCAGCGTACTGAAGGGCATCGGTGGGATAACCCACTTCATTCCCCACCGCGGATAGCTTGGAAAGTTCAGCAAACCATCCGGTATGGAACGGGCGGTGACGCGTGCCCGGCGGGACGTAAAGGAAGCAAGCCCCCTCGCCACCTTGGGCGTATTTGTAAGAGCCCGCCAGGTAAAAGATGCGGTTTTCGATGGATTTCAGATCTGTCGGCACCGCCATAAAGGCGTGATAGCCGTCCACCACGAACAAGCTGTCGGACGGAGCGGCCTTTACCAGACGGTGAATATCACAAGCCAGTCCCGAGTTAAAGAACACCTGGCTGACAAAAATCAGATCCCAAGCGGATGTGCTGGCTGCGGCTTCAAATCTTTCATGGAAGGTTTCAAAGGGCAGGGTGGGCACCTTTACCACTTCAAACTGGGACATCTCGGACAGGCGGTTGATCTGACGGTCGAAGCTGTAGAATTCCGAATCAGTGGTCAGAATGCGCAGCTTTTTATCCCAGTTCAAAGAACTTAGCAGGCGAAAGACAAATTCATGCGTGTTCGGAGCAAAGACAATCTGTTCAGGATGGGACAGGTTCAGATTTTCGGCGATCAGCTTTTGCGCCTGGGGAACCTTGGTGGAAAAGATGTGGTTCCATTTGTTGTCGACATATTTGCAGGAGTCATCCCAGTACTGCAGGTGCGCTTCGCGGGTGACATCGGGCCAGTAGTGGTGACTGTGGCAGGCAAAATGAATCTGGTCCGGATGGGCATCAAGGAAACGTTTGTAGAGGTGTTTGTACATGCCCTGATGATAATAAAAAAGGGAGTCAAAGACTCCCTTTTTTATTTGCTGTGTGCGCAGCGACTAGAAGTAACCTTCGTCATCACCGAAGTCTTCGTCGTCTTCATCGTCATCGTCGTCGCCATCATCATCGTTTTTGGAAGTGATGTCTTCTTCGATTTCTTCTTCGTCGTCTTCTTCGATGGAGCCTTCGCCTTCTTCAGACTCTTCTTCATCATCCCATTCGTCATCTTCAGAAACAGCTTCTTCTTCGATGTCGATCATGCTGTCGATTTCAGCTTCATCATCGAAGTCCGCAGTCATGTCTTCAACCTGAGGTTTCAGAACTTCAACAGCAGCGATGCCACCTACAGCTGCAGCAGCAGCTTTTTTAGGAGCAGCTTTTTTTGCAGCAGGTTTCTTGGCAGCTGGCTTTTTAGCAGCGGCTTTTTTCGCAGGCTTCGCAGCTTTTTTTACAGCTGCTTTTTTAGGAGCGGCTTTCTTAGCTGGTTTAGCGGCCTTTTTTGGAGCCGCTTTTTTCGGAGCTGCTTTTTTAGCTGGCTTGGCAGCTTTTTTAGCAGTCGCTTTTTTAGCTGGTTTAGCAGCTTTTTTAGTTACTTTTTTTGCGGCAGCTTTCTTAGCAGGTTTCGCTGCTTTCTTAGCTACTTTCTTCGCTGGTTTTGCTTTTTTCTTTGCCATGATTCGCTCCCTGAAATGTCCTGGTTCAATAATGGAAATGCCCCCTTAGACTAGCGACAATTAAGGGGGCATGCAAATCAAAATAGAATGACGGTGGGGACGGTCTTGGTTACTTGATAACGCCACTCAAGTGGTCATCGATGATTTTGGCCAGGTCATTCGGAAGGATGAAGGACAGGAACAGACCACCATTATAGGCGCCGGATTTAGGGACAATCGTGAAATAACCCAGGGTGCGGGTCGCAGCAGCGTTCTTAAGAGGGTAAGTCAGGCCCAGGAAAGCCGGGAACAAGGAACTTTCGATGAACATTCCGACCGCATTCACACCGAAATACAGATAAACCTTGTTGTCCGAGTTCGGGTTCAGACCCAGCCCAAGGGAGGGAAGCTCTCCACTTGGCATCATTGGCAGGTTGTTACCATTTGGCAATTTAGTTGCCGGCAGGGTTGTAACGCGATCTTTAACAATCAGTTTCAACGGAATGCTGACTGCCACACGCGCTTTCTGCTGGGAATCCATGACCGTCTTGATCTGAACGCCCTTAACTTGCGGCACATCTATATAGAGGTTGCTGAATGCACCTGGCAGGGGGAGGTACAGAAGCAAAGCGTTGTTGGCTTTGTCGATGCCCAGTACCTTTTCATTTTCATAGGTACCACCACCCACATATCCATTCAGATCCATCTTGTCATAGGCGCTTGGAGGTGCCGGTTCGGTCGGAGCAGGTGTGCCGCCCTGACCGGAGTTGCTGCCATCACTGGACCCTTGGCTGGTATTGCCAGTGGCCCCAGGCAGTGACTCGAATCCTCCTTGTTTGCCACAGGCTGCAAGAGCTGCGGTGGCGAAAAGTGCGACCATCAATCTTGCTGTAATATGTTTCGTCATACAAAACCTCCATGCTTCTTCCATATTTTTCGGAAGGTTTTGGCCTAGACTTTAGCTAAATATTTGAAATTATTGGTAAAAAAGTTCTACACTTTTTGAATGCTAACATTCTATGCAGATGTCGCTGGAAAAACTTTGAACACAAAAACAGAAAAAGGGGATCGGTGGATCCCCCAAAATAAAAAACCCGGAAGGCGTAAACCCTCCGGGTATAAAGTTTGAACTTTTACTTCAGCCTCGGGCTTGCACCCTCAGCCTCGTCCGGCTTAACCGATCAGCTTAAGAGCCAATTGGTTGGACTGGTTGGCTTGAGCCAAAGTGGATGTACCAGCTTGCAACAAGATGTTGTTACGAGTCATCTCGGAAGATGCCTGAGCAACGTCTGTGTCACGGATACGGCTGTTAGCTGCAGACAAGTTCTCTTGAGCTACACCCAAGTTGTCCACTGTAGAAGTCAATCTGTTCTGAAGGGCACCCAGGTTGGCGCGAGTTCCAGAGATTGAAGTCTGTGCATTATCCAGCATACCCAAAGCTTCCTGAGCGCCTTCTTTAGTGGAGAAATCCACACCAGAAAGACCCAGAGCATCCAAAGTAGCCACGTTCTCAGAAGCGTTGAAGGAGATACGATCTTCTTCAGAGTTGTTGAACAAACCTACTTGGAAATCGAACTTCGGAGAAGAACCATCCAATAGTTTTGTAGTACCCCAAGTTGTTACAGAAGCAATACGCTGCATTTCTGATTTCAACTGTTGAACCTCTTTATTCAACATACCACGCTCTGTTTCACCAACTGTATCAGAAGCAGCCTGGATGCCCAACTCACGAAGACGAACCACGATGTTACCGATCTCGTTCAGACCACCCTCTGCAGTTTGAACCATGGAGATACCATCGTTCGCATTGCGCTGAGCCTGAGCAGCAGATCTGATCTGAGCTTTCAAGCCTTCAGAGATCGCCAAACCTGCAGCGTCGTCAGCAGCTTTATTGATGCGGCTGCCGGAAGCAAGTTTCGCCATAGAGTCATTGATCTGTCTTTGAGAACCGACCAAGTTACGTTGAGCATTAAGTGCGCTGATATTTGTTGTTACTCTCATTCCCATTTTAAATTCCTCCGTTAATATTTATTTTTCATATTCATTACCTTCCTTGATTTGTTTTTTTGGCATCAGCGAAACCTACTTTCGCTTTGCCGGCACTGACATCCGAGTCGGTGCTTATAATGGCCTTTTTGTTATTTGGGCTTAGTCCGCTTTCGAGGCTTGCAGCCTCTTCAGCTCCTGGGCGTTGCCCGGGTGAACAATCTATTGTTCTATTTCAGTTTCATCCTTGAAGGCCCTCCTTTCGGTTCAGCAAGAGAGTGACCATCTCTCTTGACTCCTTCTGAGTGAATCGTTGATGTGCATTAGATCGGGATTTGGTACGAGCTCTTGACAGGACGTCGGGCGGGTTTTGTTTGTTTTTTACAATACTGGCCGTAAGGCAGATCGGGGATTCAGGACGTAAGATTGTCCTGAATCATTTGTACACAGTACTTTCAGAGGGAAAAATCCAATTTCTCAGGACTTTGGCTGAGTCAATTTTCTGAATGGGGATCAAGGGCTTAAGCGGAGCGGCGCCCGCAAACACGCTGTGGGTGCGCAAAGGAACAGATTTTAATCTATTTCAATAAAACGGCAGAAGGCCATGTTGCCCGCCAGTTCGTACTGATGTGTCTGTGTGGCCTTCAGGTGATGAATGGGATTGTATCCAATGGTGCAGATAACTTTTTCGCCGTCATAGTGGGAACAGTCTTCACAGGCAAAGCGTGTGTCATATTCCAGAAAGTCCTTGGGGTTGACGCGGTCTTTTTTGATGGACGGATGCAGGCGTGGCTGCGATTTGCCTTTACCTTTGGGATTTACGATACCTGCCACTTTGACCGCCTTGACATTGCTGAAATAAGACTCATCCTTTATTCCAGATGGAGGGTTTATGAGCAACGATATTGAAAAAATGACGCGAAAAAGCCAGGAGGCCATGCAGGCCGCCGCGAGACTGGCTGAGCGCAAAAACAGCCCCTCTGTAGAACCGGAACACCTTCTGATGGAGCTGGTACAGCAGACCGAAGGCATTGTCCCGCGCATTCTCGACAAATTGAATGTTCCTCAGGCCCAGTTCCTTGCGGAATTGCGGACTAAAATTGATAAATTCCCTCAGGTGACCGGTGGCGGGCAAAAGATGTTCGCCAGCCCTCGCCTTGAAAAGATCTTTCAGGCGGCCGAAACCGAAGCTCAGGAATGGGGTGATTCCTATATCTCCACCGAGCACTTCTTTATGGCCATGCTGAAAGGCGGGGATGCTGAACTGATCGGGCTGTTTAAGAAAAACAAAGTCACGGCGGATGCGGCACGCACGGCCCTGACTGAAATTCGCGGAAAACAAAAAGTGACGGATGATGATCCGGAAAACAAGTACGAGGTTCTGAACAAGTATGCTCGTGACCTGACCGCTTTGGCGGCCGAGGGCAAACTGGATCCGGTGGTGGGTCGTGATGAAGAAATCCGCCGCGTGGTGCAGGTTCTTTCCCGCCGTACTAAAAACAACCCGGTCCTTATCGGTGAACCGGGCGTGGGTAAAACCGCCATCGCCGAAGGCCTGGCTTTGCGGATCATCAAACACGACGTGCCGGACAATCTGGTTGGCAAAAAACTGATGTCTTTGGATATGGGGGCCTTGATCGCGGGTGCAAAATACCGCGGGGAATTTGAAGACCGTCTGAAAGCGGTGATCAAAGAAGTCACCTCCAGCGATGGCCAGATCATTTTGTTCATCGACGAACTGCACACCCTGGTGGGCGCGGGTAAAACCGACGGTGCCATGGATGCGGGGCAGTTGCTGAAGCCGGCCCTGGCACGCGGTGAACTGCGCTGTATTGGTGCCACCACATTGGATGAATACCGCAAGTACATCGAAAAAGATGCGGCTTTGGAAAGACGCTTCCAGACGGTTATGGTCGAGGAACCAAGTGTTGAAGACGCCATCACCATCCTGCGTGGCTTGAAAGAAAAGTACGAAGTCCACCACGGTATTCGCATCACGGATGCGGCGCTGGTGTCCGCGGTGAAATTGTCTCACCGTTATATCACCAACCGTTTCCTGCCGGATAAGGCGATTGATTTGATCGACGAAGCGGCCAGCAAGCTGGGTATCGAAACCCGCTCGGTGCCGGAAGAAGTCGACAAGATCGAACGCGAGCTGATGCAGTTGCGTATTGAAAAAGAGGCGCTGAAAAAAGAAAAAGACGAAAGCGCCCGCGAGCGTCTGGCAGTGATTGATAAAGAAATCACCGAACTGAACGCCAAGAACCAGCTGCTGCGCGAACAGTGGGAATTTGAAAAAGGCGGTATTGAGGGCATTAAAAAACTCAAAGCCGACATCGAGGATCTGAAAGTGGCGGTGGCCAAAGCCGAGCGCGAAGGCGACTTGGGTAAAGCGGCCGAGCTGAAATACGGAAAACTTCCGGAGGCCGAGAAAAAACTTAAAGCCCTTGAAGAGCGCAGCAAGGAAGGCGCGAAATCCGCTTCAGAAAACCGAATGCTGAAAGAAGAGGTCGGTCCTGAGGATGTGGCCGAAGTCGTCGCTAAGTGGACGGGAATTCCAGTCAGTAAAATGCTGGAAAGCGAATCCCAGAAACTGCTGCACATGGAAGATGCGCTGAAACACCGTGTGGTGGGTCAGGATCATGCCCTCACGATTGTGGCCGATGCCATTCGTCGTGCACGGGCCGAGATTTCAGACCCGAATCGTCCGATCGGGACTTTCATGTTCCTGGGTCCGACGGGTGTGGGTAAAACTGAAACCGTGAAGGCCTTGGCCGAATTCCTGTTCGATGACGAACAAGCCGTTGTTCGCATCGACATGAGCGAATACATGGAAAAACACGCGGTGTCCCGTCTGATCGGCGCGCCTCCGGGCTATGTCGGTTATGAAGAGGGTGGTCAGCTGACGGAATCAGTCCGTCGCCGTCCCTACAGTGTGGTGTTGCTGGATGAAGTTGAAAAAGCCCATCCGGATGTGTTCAACATCCTTTTGCAGGTTCTGGATGACGGTCGTTTGACTGACGGTCAGGGACGCACTGTGGATTTCAAAAACACCGTGCTGATCATGACCTCGAACGTGGGTTCCCAGTCGATTCTGGATCCGGGTATGTCGGAAAATCAAAAACGTGAAGCCGTGAATGAGGCTTTGCGCGAAAGATTCCGTCCGGAGTTCCTGAACCGTATTGATGAAATCGTGATGTTCAAGTCCCTGGGCGAATCGCAGATTTCCGGCATCGTGAAGGTGCAGCTGGATCTGGTCGCGCAACGACTGAAAGCGAAAAAGATCGGTATCGACTTCAATCAGGAGGCCATCGACTTCCTGGCGAAGAAAGGCTACGACCCGATTTATGGTGCAAGACCTTTGAAGCGTGTGATTCAGAGCGAACTTCTGAATCCACTTTCCAAAGAAATCATCTCTGGCAAAGTCAAAGCCGGAGACACCATTCACGTCAAAGCCAACGGCGGCTCCCTGACCTTCTAAAAGGTAAAAGGTGCCTGGTTGTTTTTTCTGGCTACACAGCATCAAGCCCTGTCTCATCGAGGCAGGGCTTTTTGCTTCTTAAGCGATGACATGACAATTGAGTTTTACGGGAATAGAGTGAAGGAATGAAAAAGCAAAAGAAAAAGACATTGGCCTTGATTGCTCACGACGGAAAGAAAGCTTTGATGGTTTCATTCGTGCGTGATCATCTTGATACTTTCAAAAACTTCACTTTGGTGGGTACCGGCAATACCGGTCGTCTGATTCAGGCTGCGGGCCTGAAGGTTACGCGCAGGTTGTCGGGACCGCTGGGTGGGGACGCCCAGATCGCCGCCGAAGTGGCGACGGGAAAATGCCAGGGCGTGATCTTTTTCCGCGATCCGCTGGGCATGCATCCCCATGACCCGGACATCTCGATGTTGATGCGAATCTGCGACGTTCATAATGTTCCGCTGGCGACCAATCCGGCGACGGCTGAGCTGCTGATTACGGGTCTTTCCCACGACTAGAGCTGTCAGGGTTTTAGACACCTTTTGCATTCTTTTCCGTTACAGGTCTGTGGGTTGAGAAACCCCTCTGCCGAGGGCATCCTCACGGCCTATGCGTCTGAATAAAGCTTTCCTCATTGCCAGTCTGATCTTTGTAACATCCGCTCACGCCAACAAAGGCGCAAACTGCGCCGATGGTTCCGTGGTTCTGGGCTTTGCCGGGGACATTCTGGTTCACGATGCTCTTTACAAAAACATTCTGCCGAAACAGAACTTCACAAGTCTTTGGAACAAGGCCATTCCATTGTTCAACAAAGCCGATTACATGACCGTGAATCTGGAAGGTCCGGCGGCGGTCGGTATCGACAAGGCTGGACGTGATGTGGGCGATCAGGGTTTTACCTATGATCTGAACGTGTATTCAGGAACGAATTTTTCCTTCAACTTCCATCCGCAGATTCTGCGTGATCTGAAAAGTTCCAATGTTGCCCTGATCAGCACCGCCAACAACCATTCGTTGGACAGACAATGGCGGGGCGTCGATCGCACCATTGAGGCTGCGAAAAACATTGGCCTTTCCACCGTGGGCACAAGGCCGTCTTACGCGCCGAATGAAAACTTCTATCACCTGGCGGATGTGCGCGGCTATCGTATGGCGTTTGTTGCCTGCACCGAAGCGACCAATGGGATAGCAGACACTAAGAACCAAGTTCTTTCCTGTTATGGCAAATCCCAGCAGGTCGAAACATTGATCCGTCAGCTGCGCGCTCGGGGCGACATTGATGGTGTGATTGTGCTTCCGCACTGGGGTGTGGAATACAGCCATAAGCCGGACAAGTCACAAACGACTTATGCCAAACGCTTTTTGGAGGCAGGAGCAGTGGCAGTTGTGGGATCTCATCCCCATGTCCTGCAACCCTGGGAAAGCTATCGCACCAGTGACGGTCGTCTGACGATGATTGTGTATTCTCTGGGGAACTTCCTGGCATTCCAGGCCGGGACCGAAAAGAAAACCGGCGCCGTTGTCTATCTGCAGTTGGGACGCGATATGCAGGGCCGCACTCAGGTGCTGACCTCCTATTACACGCCGACTTACCGCGATG
This sequence comes from Bdellovibrio bacteriovorus str. Tiberius, assembly GCF_000317895.1. Classification (NCBI taxonomy): domain Bacteria; kingdom Pseudomonadati; phylum Bdellovibrionota; class Bdellovibrionia; order Bdellovibrionales; family Pseudobdellovibrionaceae; genus Bdellovibrio; species Bdellovibrio bacteriovorus. The sequence continues at coordinate 3,143,527 of NC_019567.1, read as the reverse complement.
GATACACAGTCTATCCGATCAGCAGCAAAGGTTCCAAAGACGCGCTGAAAGAAGCCGCCCGTCATCTGGGCACTCAAAACCGTCTGGAGCCAGATCAGAAAATCCCGCGCTGCAATCAATAAGATTTCGTTTTTCAGTCCCTGCCAATGTGTGCTTCAATATTGGCAGGAGATTTTATGGAAGCCACCTCAGCCACATTCTGGCGTAAATGCAGTTCCTGCAAAAAGCCCATCAATTATGGTTCGAAATATTTCGTTTGCAGTGTTTCCACCTGCAACAACGAGCGCACGGGTTATGTTTTTTGCAGTGTCCCTTGTTTTGAAACACATCTGCCGGGGGCAAGACACCGCGATGCGGGAGCCGTGGAAAAAGTTGCTCCGAAAGATGCGGCGGCGGCAGAAGAATCCCATCAGCGCGCTCCGGCTCGTATCATTGTCAAATCTCCGACAGCATCCACTCCGTCGGCTCCGGCGGGCAGTCTGGCGGCAGCTCCTCAGGAAGTTTTGATCATCGCCTCTCGTTTGAAGGACTATATTCAGGCCCGTTCTGAATACAATACTTCTGCATCCGTGATGGATGTGCTTTCGGATCACGTGCGTATCCTGTGTGATCGTGCGATTGAAAATGCACGGGCTGACGGGCGTAAGACGGTGATGGATCGCGATTTTGAATTCTTGAAAAAGTAGTTCCCCCGGTTTTCAGACACTTAAAGAAATGGAGTTCTATGAAAAAGTTTATTGGCACTCTGGCAATGGCAATCGGTTTTTCCTGCGCAGCCCAGGCTTCGTATGTTTCTTACGACTTAAGTGGTTCTGCCGGTTCCCGTGATGGTGAATCCTACAGCGAGATTCATCTGGGCTTGAACTATTTTCCAGTGAACTGGTTCAACTGGAGAAACTCCATCTTTACACAGTTTGGATCCCAGATTAATACCGTGTATGGTTTGGATACCGCGGGTCTTTTCAATTACGAGATGTACAACAGCAGCCGCACTTTGGGGATTGAGCTTTATGCCGGCCCGGGATTGCGTTTTGCCTCTGAAAATTCCAATGCCGCGTTTGGAGTTGCCGGGATCACATTCGGCCTGGGTGGTTTGCGCATCGGTGGTGGTGTTCAGCAGTTCCAGTATTTCGAGGATCGTAAGGATAAAAACGATTTCACACTTAATAAAAGCGAGACCCAATACTTCATCACACTGTCCGGTGGCGGCAGCTTCTAGCATTGCCGTGCTTGAGCGGGCGGCAAAGCAGCCGTCCGAAATTCTTTATTCGTATTTCGTTTTATTGTGATCAATGTTTTGACGTTCAGAGTATTCACACTAGTCATCACGCCATTCAACTTTTCTTAAACAGTCTAAACATTCGACAAGGCAAAATTTTTTTGAAATTGCTGTTTCCAAGGCTTGCGAACAATTTCAAACACTTAGCGCGTCTCATGATGAAACCGGTTTCGTTTTTGCAAATGAGTCCGCAAACTTACACCCGGTTTAAGGTCCAGCCTTTTCATTCCGTATACTGTGCATGAACCGCCTCGATAGATGGAGTGGAAAGGGAATATCATGAAATCACAAGGCACAGTAAAATGGTCGAAACAAATTTTCAAAGCAGGCGTGATGATCGCCGGCGCGGCCATGACAATGGGAAATCAGAAGTGCGAACAAAAGCAGGCTGAAGTTCCGGTGCGCAGTCTTAAGAAGATTGTTGAGATGGGCGCGATCCGCTCCAGTCCTCTGATCTTCCCCAATGGTTCTTTCGATTTCCAATTTGTTGCCAACGAACAGATATATGGAGTGCTCATGGAGAGCAAAGAATTCGCGCTAAGATATGCGCCTCCAATCGCTGTTCCCCCGGAGCAGGCACGCAGCGGGGATCAAAGCTTCTTCAATCTGACCAAAGCGGACGGTCAGATGATGAAGGCGTTTGCTGAAGCTGTCGGCAAGGACAACTATGATGTGCAGTACGCGCAAACCGCGTGGTGTATGGTGAACATTCCGCAGGCGAAACTTTCCGGTGCGGTGAATTCATTTGAATTGATCGGCGGTGGTGGTCTGACGGTGGGTTTCACTCCGGCAGGGAACTATTCCACGAATGGACTGGCTTCGGCGGGCTTGAATGTCGAATGGGCGCAGCTGGATCTTTCCATGATGGCGACTCGTCCTTTGACTTCGAAAGTGATGACAGCAGCCAATGTGACGACAAAACAGACCAAAACCAAAGTGAACTTCGGCCTGAATTTCGGTGCCTTCACTATTGGGCCAAGCGCTTACTATCAGACGCCGCTGGCGCAAGTGACCAAGAATGCTTTGGTCAAAGCCGTGGGTGAACTGAACTCCGGATTGAAATCTGAAGAATGGCACACCCGTGTGATGGCCAATCACGACACGCATTTGGTGATCGTGGGCGGTTTGGATGTGGGCCTGGAAGCGGGCGATCAGTTGTTGGTTTATAACGAAGACTACTACTGGGAAGGTGAACCTTGTAACTCGAAATACCTGGGTGGTGGGGCCGCGGCAGGTTCGGCGGTTGCCAAGATCGAGATCGACTGGGTGGGTGATGAAATCTCCCGCGGTCGCGTGATCGAACAAAATGCCAATAACGCTGTTATTGGAGCCAAAGTAAAACTGTTCCAGTTCCATGCTGCGGATTATAAGCCACAGGATCCGGGTGTTCAGCCGGTGGATTCCTCCACGCCAGCCACTCAGACCCCGTCCAAACCAATAGGCAATCAAAACCCGGGAAAACCGGGCCGCGGCTAGGGCTTTCTCAGAGTGTAAAAGTGCCACTTTCCTTGCCACGGGCAGGGGAAAGATGTAGGGTCTCGGCCACAAGCTTGAGGCCCCTATGTTTTCTGGAATCGTAGAATCTGTGATGCCCATTGAAAGCTCTGAAGAGCTGACCAATGCCTATCGTATAAAAATCAAAAAACCTTCTGAATTCAATGACATAAAGCTCGGCGACAGTATTGCCTGCGACGGCGCTTGTCTGACCGTGGAAGCTTTTGATGATCAGACCATGACTTTTGCTTTGGCGGCCGAGACCATCAAGGTTCTTGAATGGAACCCGCAAAGCTGGCTGGGAAAACAGGTCAATCTTGAGAGATCTTTGCGTTTTGGTGACCGTATTCACGGCCATCTGGTGACCGGTCACGTCGACAGCCTGGGGACAGTGACCCGCGCTGATCTTGAGGGTGAATCCTTCTTTCTGGATGTGAACGTGGCAGAAACCATTTTGCCTTACGTCTGGAAAAAGGGCAGCGTGACCCTGAATGGGGTCAGCCTGACGGTCAATGAACTGCAGGGTTCGGTGGTGTCTGTCTGCTTGATCCCTGAAACTTTGAAGCGCACTAACTTGGGACTGCTTAAGCCGGGCAGCCGTATCAACGTGGAGCCTGATTACATGGCCCGCGCCATCCAACGTTCTTTGGAAGTCAGAAAGGGCTAACAATGGAATTCAATACAATCCCTGAGATCATCGATGATGTTCGTAACGGCAAGATGGTTATCCTGGTGGATGACGAAGATCGGGAAAACGAAGGCGATCTGATTCTGGCCGCTGAATTCGCCACGCCACAAAATATCAACTTCATGGTGAAAGAAGCCCGCGGTCTGGTGTGCCTGTGTCTGACAGCCCAGCAGGTCGAGCGTCTGCAGCTGCCACTGATGGTGCGTGATGATCTGAACTTTGCGCCGAACAAAACAGCGTTCATGGTCAGCATCGAGGCTTCTGAAGGTATCTCGACTGGTATTTCCGCTGCCGATCGTGCATTGACCTGCCGAGTGGCTGCGAACCCTCATGCAAAACCGGCGGACATTCACATGCCGGGTCACATCTTCCCAATCCGCGCCCAGCAGGGTGGGGTTTTGAAGCGTGCCGGTCATACCGAAGCCAGCGTGGATCTGGCCCGCCTGGCGGGTTTGAATCCAGCCGCAGTGATCTGTGAAGTGATGAACGATGACGGCACAATGGCTCGCGTGGGTGATCTTCGTGAGTTCGCAAAAAAGCACGATATCAAAATCGGCACGATCGTGGATCTGATTGCGTATCGTCTGGCGAATGAAACTTTGGTGGAAGAGCTGCACAGTGTTCCACTGCCAGCATCCTTCGGTGAAAACATGCAGGCGCGTGTCTTCCGCAGCACGGTGGATGGCCTGGAGCATCTGGTGATCCAAAAAGGTGAAATCAAGAAGGATCATCCAACCCTGGTGCGTGTTCACGTGGACAACTTCACCCGTGATTTCATGGCGGTGGTTCAGCGTGGGGCTTCGTCCGTGCTTGAAAGCATCAAGGCTATTTCCCAGGAAGAAAGCGGCGCTTTCGTGCTTCTGCGCGGAAACAACCGCACCACCGGCCTGACTCAAGAACTGAATGTTCTGGTGGGTCTTGAGGACATCCGTCCGACGACGCCGTTGATGGATGAGCGTGACTACGGCATCGGCGCCCAGATCCTGCGTGAGCTTGGTGCGAACAAGATCCGTCTTTTGACCAACAAGCCGGAAAAGAAAGTCGGCCTGAAGGCCTTTGATATCGAAATCGTTGAAATTGTCGCAATGGAAAACTTGAAGGGACCAAAATAATGGGAAAAATCAAAGTTGGTGTTGTCACCGCTCGCTGGAATCAGGAAATCACCTCTAAACTTGAAGAAGGCGCGATCAGCTATCTGGAGTCCTGTGAAGACGTAGAGATCTTTGCGGCTTTGGTTCCGGGCGCGGTGGAAATCCCATTGGCGTGCCAGGCTTTCCTGGAAGCGGGCTGTGACGGTGTTGTGGCATTGGGCGTGGTGATCCGTGGTGACACTTCCCACTATGACTATGTTTGCAACTCTGTGACTGACGGCGTAACCCGTCTTATGCTTGATTACAAAAAACCGATCGGTTTCGGCGTTCTGACGACTGAAAACGAAGAGCAGGCCCTGGCTCGCGCTGGTGGCGATCACGGCAACAAGGGTGAAGAAGCTGCTCAGGTGACGATGGAAATGATCGGCCTGACTCAGGAAATCCCTGCGGCCATGAAGACAGCTCTTATGCTGGCTAAAAAAGCCCCGGTAAAAGCTGCGGCGAAGGCAGCCAAGAAGCCTGCAAAAGCTGCGGCAAAAACACAAAAAAAGAAGAAAAAAGTAAGAAAGTAATCTAGCATGGGGCCTATGGAAAATACGCCCCTTAAGGATGAGTTTCTTCCTCCTGGTCCGCAGGAGTTTAAAAAGCGACGCCGCGAGATCATTTTGGTTCTTGTGGTGTCGTTTTTATTTGGTCTTCTGACGTGGTTTGAAATCCGCCTGTTCGCCACCAGTCAGCAGCTTCCGTTTGTTCACAGTATCTTCTTCTTCGGTCTGGTGAACTTCAACATCATCCTGCTTTTGCTTCTGCTGTTCATGATCTTCCGCAATGTCGTGAAGGTCTTCGTGGAAAGACAGGGCAAGGTCTTTGGCTCAAGCTTAAAGGCCAAACTGGTCGCAGCCTTTGTGGCGTTCAGTTTCATTCCGACCGTGCTGATGTTCATCATCTCGGTGTTCTATATCAACTCCAGTTTCGACAAATGGTTCAGTGCGAAGATGGCCGGGGTATTAAAAAGCTCCATCGAAGTCACCAATGCCTATTACTTCAACGCCAAGAAAAAGAACTATCACTTTGCCCATCAGATTGCCGATTCTCTTCGTCCGCTGCGTGATCAGCGCGCGATCGAAAAGAAAGTAGAACAGCTGCGCAAGGACTTCAGCCTGGATGCGGTGGAATACTATCCATCCCTGTTCGGAAAACGTGTGGTGGTTTCGGCTGAAGACGACACCGTCCCGACAGTGCCGGCGGTTTCTTTGGAATTCCTGCAAAAGGGGATCAAGCTTCAGGCGGAAGCCAGTATCATTCACCAATTCGGTGACGGTAATCTGGTGCGCGTGATTGTGCCCGTCCAAGAGGGCGCCGAGCGCGGGGCGGTCGTGGTATCGAGCTTCCTGCCGCTTTCTTTGATTTCCAAGATGAATGACATTTCGACAGCCTACGATGAATTCCGCGATATCAATCCGCTGGAATACCCGCTGAAGTCGATCTATTTGTATATTCTGGTTCTGATGACTTTCGTGATCCTGCTAGCGGCAACATGGTTCGGTTTCTATCTGGCAAAACAACTGTCAGTGCCGATCGTGCAATTGGGCCGCGCCACCCGCCGGGTTGCCGGGGGGGATTATACCCCGCTGGAGGTCAAAGCCGGTTCCGAAGAAATTGCGGACTTGATTCAAAGTTTCAACTCGATGACCGGGACCCTGGAAAGCACGCTGGCTGAATTGGATCAGCACGCGCGTTACACGGACACGGTTCTTAAAAACGTCAGCGCCGGGGTGATCTCGGTCGACAGGGCGGGGATCGTGACCACGATCAACCGTCACGCGGCTCAGCTTTTGCGTGTGGATCCGGAAAAGTACATTGGGCATTCTGTGCGTGATCTGCTGACGCTGGAATATTTCCGCACTTTCGCGGAACTGCAAAAGACCATGCACGATCACAAGATCGAAAGCTTGCAAAAGGAACTGCGCCTGAACGTTCAGGGTGAAGCCGTTCCATTGCAGGTGACTTTGTCCATGCTGAAGGATGAAAAGGGCGAGGACATCGGTAAGATCCTGGTGTTTGATGACATGACTCCGATCGTGAATGCCCAGCGTGCGGCGGCGTGGACGGAAGTGGCCCGTCGTATCGCGCATGAAATCAAAAATCCGCTGACGCCGATCAAACTTTCCGCCGAACGCCTGCAGCGCAAGTTCGGGGGCTCGATCACCGATCCGGCCTTCAGCGAATGCACCACCATGATCGTGAAACAGGTGGATGGGCTTAAAAACCTGGTGAATGAATTCAGTAACTTTGCCCGATTGCCACAGGCGCGTCCGGTGGTGGCGAACCTGAACTCGGTGGTTGAAGAGTCTTTGGGCTTATACCGTCAGGCCCATCCGCAGATCGACTTTGAATTCAGCAAGGATCTGGAGCTGCCGGACTTCAAGTTCGACCCGGACCAGATCAAGCGTGTTCTGGTCAATTTGGTCGATAACTCAGTTTCTGCTGTTGCAAAAGAGTCACAGCCCGGGGTGAAAATCACCACGCGCTACGATAAAGACATCAAAACCGTGCGCATGACGGTGGCTGACAATGGCGAAGGCATCCCCGCGGCGGATCGAAGTCGCATTTTTGAGCCATACTACTCTACAAAAGAAGGCGGAACTGGGCTAGGATTGGCCATTGTGAAAAGGATCATCGAGGATCACAACGGGTTTATTCGCGCCACGGCCAATGAACCCAAAGGTATCAAGATGGTGATCGAAATGCCCGTAAATGAAGTCGGCGCATGGAAGCCTTCCGAGGCTTAAAGGAAAAGAGGTCGTTATGACGGCACTGAACACTAAAATTTTGATTATTGATGACGAAGCACCGATTCGTGATGTGCTTTCCGCATCTTTGCGTGATGAAGGCTATCAGGTTTCTTTGGCTCACGATGGTGAGTCGGGAATTCAGGCGATTCGTGATGTTCAGCCGGAAATCGTGTTTCTGGATATCTGGATGCCGGGCAAGTACGACGGGATCGAAGTTCTGAATCTGGCGCGCAAAGAATTTCCGCACGTTGAATTTGTGATGATTTCTGGTCACGGAACCATCGAAACTGCGGTGAAAGCGACCAAGCTGGGTGCCTGGGACTTTATCGAAAAGCCTCTGTCCATGGACAAGATCCTGATTGTGATCTCCAACATCCTCAGTTACCAGCAGCAGAAGGAAGAAAAAGCGCTTCTGTTGAACAAGCTTCGTAAATCCATCGCTTTGATTGGCGAGGCACCAAGCATCGTCGCGACGAAACAAATCATCGCGCGTGTGGCACCGACCAGTTCCTGGGTTCTGATCCAGGGTGAAGCGGGTACGGGTAAAGAGCTTGTGGCCCAGAATATCCATTACATGAGCTCCCGCGCCAGCCGACCGTTTGTTGAAATCAACTGCGGTGGCATCCCCGAGGACCTTCAGGATTCAGAAATTTTCGGAATCGAAAAAGGCGCCATGCCGGGTGTGGAGCGCGCGAAAAAAGGCAAACTGGATCTGGCTTTTGGAGGCACGCTTTACATTGCTGAGATCGGCGAGCTGAATCAGGCGGCGCAATCCAAGCTGTTGAAGTATCTCGACAGTCGTACCTATACAAGAGTTGGTGGTACGGAATTGATCGAAAATGATGTTCGTGTGATCGCAGCCTCCTCGAAGGATCTTGAAAAAGAAGTGAAGGACGGTCGTTTCCGTGAAGACCTTTACTATCGCTTGAACGTGATTCCTTTCCGCGTGCCTGCTTTAAGAGAGCATCCCGAGGACATCCCGGTGCTTGTTTCCTATTTCTCTGACAACGTTTCCCGCGAAAGCGGTTATCCGAAAAAAGCGTTTTCGGAAAAAGGCGTGGAAAAAATGCTGGCCTATCAGTGGCCGGGCAACGTTCGTGAGCTGAAAAACTTTATTGAGCGTGTTTACATTCTGACTCCGGGCGATTTCGTGGATGTTCACGATCTTCGTTTCGCGGGTCTGATCGACAAAGACGACGAAAAAGCGGTGGAGATGCAGGATCTTTCCACTTTCCGCGAAGCACGGGCTCAGTTTGAAAAAGATTATCTGCTGCGCAAGATTGGCGAAAACAGCGGCAATATTTCGCGCACAGCAGAGGTTATTGGTCTGGAAAGAAGTTACCTTCACCGAAAGATCAAAGCCTACGGAATTGATACGAAAGACTAGAAGGAAAGAGACAGCAAGATGGCAGATACAGCAATTACCCCGACACGTTCTCAAAACTATCCAGAGTGGTACCAGCAGGTGATCGTTGCCGCTGATATGGCGGAAAATTCTCCGGTGCGCGGTTGCATGGTGATCAAACCCTGGGGCTATGCCGTTTGGGAAAACATGCAGGGTGTTTTGGACCGCATGTTCAAAGACACGGGCCACGTGAATGCCTATTTTCCTCTTTTGATTCCACTGAGCTTCCTGGAAAAAGAAGCGGCTCACGTGGAAGGCTTTGCGAAAGAGTGCGCGGTTGTGACTCATCACCGTTTGAAAGGTGATGGCAACGGCAAACTGATCCCGGATGGCGAACTGGAAGAGCCATTGATCATCCGTCCAACCAGCGAAACGATCATCGGTCACCAGTTTGCAAAATGGGTGAAATCTTACCGTGACCTGCCGATTCTGGTGAATCAATGGTGTAACGTGATGAGATGGGAAATGCGCACGCGCATGTTCCTGAGAACGGCAGAATTCCTGTGGCAGGAAGGTCATACCGTTCATGCGACGGCTAAAGAAGCTCAGGAAGAAACTTTGCAGATGCTGAATGTCTATTCTGACTTTGCAGAACAATACATGGCGATGCCAGTGATCAAGGGCATGAAAACTCCGGATGAAAGATTCCCGGGTGCCGTGGACACTTACACGATCGAAGCACTGATGCAGGATAAAAAAGCCCTGCAGGCGGGCACGTCCCACTTCCTGGGTCAGAACTTCGCCAAGGCTTCCGAGATCAAATATCTAAGCGCGGAAGGCAAGGAAGAGTTCGCATGGACCACTTCCTGGGGTGTTTCGACCCGTTTGATCGGTGGTCTGATCATGACCCACAGTGATGACAACGGGTTCGTGGTTCCACCAAGACTGGCTCCGTTGCATGTGGTGATCATTCCGATCTATCGCAACGACGAAGAGCGTGCTCAGGTTCTGGACTATGTAAAAGCTTTGGAAAAAGACCTTAAGTCCCAGAACTATGTGGGTTCTTCCGTGCGTGTGAAGATCGATGATCGTGACATGCGTGGTGGTGAAAAAGCATGGCAGTACATCAAACAAGGTGTTCCTGTGCGTGTTGAGGTGGGTCCTCGTGACATGGCAAAAGGTGAAGTCTTTGTTGGCCGCCGCGACCGTGGTCCGAAAGAGAAATCCTCCATGGAAAGAAACGCATTCGTGGCCAACATCACGAATCTTCTTCAGGAAATGCAGGATGGTCTGTTTGAACGTGCGAAACAAATGCGCGACGAAAGCATCAAGACCATCACGAATCTGCAGGACTTTGAAAAGTATTTCTCTGGTGGTGAAAACACCGCTCCGGGCTTTGCCAAGGTTCCTTGGTGTGAAGCCGGGATGGGGCATGAGCTGCTGGGGCAGTTGAAAGTGACTCCACGTTGTATGCCGCTGGATCAGGAGCCGGTGCAAGGCAACTGTATCTTCTCGGGCAAACCCGCTACAAAATGGGTCCTGTTCGCAAAATCATATTAAACAAAAGGCCCTCTTCCGAGGGCCTTTTGCATTCCGGTTAAAGAATTATAAAATATCGTGTTTCCCTGTGCTGTTCGGGAAACATTTCTCTGTGAACACTTTGAAGTCTTGTCGTTACAGGTGGCCGTTGCGCTTTGTGCGGCCAGCGTTGACGATGATTGAGTAGTAAACGAAAGGCTCAAAGTGTTGGCGCTGGCAGATACACAGATGGATCAGGTACGGGAACGCATCGCAGGCTTGTTGCAGGATGTGGTGAAAGAGATGACAAACGGTGCAGACGGCGTTCAAGTCAGCTTCGTTTCTGGTGATCGCACCACCGTATATCACATTAATATCCCGCAGGAACATCGCGGGAAGCTGATCGGAGCGCAAGGCAAGAACATCACTTCTTTGCGCAACATTCTGGCGGCAATGGCGGGAAGTAACGGCTTCCGTGCGATCATTGAGCTGGTGGTTTAGTTCGATCTAAAAAAACCAGATCTGAAAATGAAAAGAGCTCCCGGTGGGAGCTCTTTTTTTATTGAACTTCGATGAAGCTGGCTTCAGACCACGGCGAAGTCTGGCTGGAACTGCGACCGCGCATGCGGAAATACCAGCGTCCCTTGTCCAGGCCCTGATTCAGATAGTAATCGCGAGCTTCCACTTTATAAACCACACTGCCGCTGAAGTCCTGCTTCTTGGCCAGTTCCAGTTCATACCAGGCAGCACCCAGAATCTGACCCCAGGCAAAGCGAATTGCATCGCCGGACTTGAATTTGTTTCCTTTGTTCGGGGCCTCCAGAGTTGCGGCCAGCAGGTCAGACTGTTTGCGGTACTCGACACCGTAAACCTGTGAAGGCGTGTCAAAGAAGTCCGGACTTTCAGAGCTTGGAATCAGGCGGAAGTAATACCAGCCTTCTTCTTTGACGGGCATAAAGAATTCAATATTGCGGGTTTCAAAGCGTTTGGCATCTTTCAGGTTTTCGTTGCGGCCCACTTCCATAAAATATTTTTTGGCGTTTTTACGGTGAGTCCACAGAACGTGCAGTTGATCCTGGGATCCTTTTACGTCGATGTTTCCAAATGAAATTTCATAGCGTTCCACTGACGGCCCGGGCAGGACCCCTTTGATTTTGAAAACCTCTGAGGCCGGAGAAATCTCGCCTTCTTTGGATCGGGCCAGAACACGCACATAACTGGGCTCTTTGGTGGAATGATCAATCGCGTATTCCGGAGAGTTCAAGTCCACCTTCAGATTCACGTTTCCGAACTTGGGGGTGTCGGCAATCTCAATGATGTAGCTTGTGGCGTGAGGAACCGGTTTCCAGTTCACGGTGACACGCACGGTGACCGGGCTGACCAGATCCTCTTTTTCTTTCAGCAGCACCGGAGCGCTGAGTGGCGGGCGGACTTCGGCAGAAATCACGTTAGACCACACCGCCGAAGAAGGCTTGTCAGTGTAAACCTTTTGCGCGCGCAGATAGTAGGTTCCTGGTGTTGTGACTTCCATTCCCTGGGATAGGGGCCCTTTGCGGGAATCAAGGACGGTGCTGAAGTCAGCCGTGCGGCTCAGCTGCACCTCGAACTGCTGATTGTTTTTGGCATCGCGGATTTTTGCGGTGATTTCCCAGCGGCCGCGTTCTACAAGGCGAAGGTCGGCACTTTCCAGATTGATGTCTGACGGGGCGACGACGGTGATCTTGTGACCCGCACCAGGCTTGCCATTGGCGGCAATCAGGCGCCAGTAAAGCACGCCGGCTTTTTTGCGGGTTACTTCGACGAAAGAGCGACCGGATGTGTTCACTTTTTCGATATCTTGAGTGAATTTCGGCACGGTGGAAAATTCCAGAGTCGGCGCAGGTCCGCTCCATTCAAAGCGAACCGGTTTTCCGATATAGGCAACTAGGTTGTCATCCGGGGAAAGAACAGTCAGGGCATTCTTTCGTTCGTCTTCCGCCGCCGCTGCTGCGACTTTTTGTGCCTGAAGTTCGGCGGCTTTGGCCGCTGCTGATGAGGCCGCCAGATTTTTCAAAGCCGTCGCGGAAGGTTGCAGGGTGATGAGGTTGGAAGAAGGCGACACTTCACCTTCTTTGGATTCAGTCTGCAGGCTGATGTAATAAGGCCGCGTCAGGTATTCGTTGATTTCAAAACTGGTTTTGGATTTTGGCAGGCGGTTGATTTTTGAATCGCGCATGTCAGCGTTGAAAGACGTGCGAAGCAGGAAGTGTTCTGCCGCATCTTCGCCGCTCCAGGAAAGCTGGGCAGCGACCACGCCGCCGACTTTTTCACTCTGAGACGTAATTTTAAGCTCTGGCGGGGTCAGGGGATTGCGAATGCTGATTTTGACAGGATCCGACCAGTCTGACACCAGATCGTTGGCGTAAAGGCGTCTGACGCGTAAATAGAAGTCACCAGATTGATCGATAAGGGAGCGGAAAGGCGAGGGACCGACAAAGGCGTCATACAGATCCTGGTATCTTTCGGTCCGACTGACCTGAAACTCGTAGCGGGAATTCGCGGCGGGGTTGGTGACGGAAGTATCCAGCTGCCACTTTCCACGTTCAATGAAGGTCAGTGATGGTTCACTTAAAGTCGTCTTTTGCAGATTGGCGACCTTAAAGTAAGAGTTGTTGGAAAAGTGGGGGACACCATCTTTATAAGAAATCACTCGCCAGAACACATCCCCTAGCAGCTTTGCAACTGGAATGGGCGTGGTCTTCTTGCCGGTCACATCCACTTCACCATCAATTTGATAGAAGTCCGGATGAGTCGAGTATTCCAGCGTCTGGCGTTCTGCCGAATCGCTTTCCCACATGAAAGCCTGATTGGTTTCATTCTTATAGATCACTTGTTTTTCAGCCGGATGCACCAGTTTGATGGAAGGATCGATGGTCTGATCGATATACAGTTCCACTTTGCTGTCGTTTGCGGCGTCACCGGCATTGTCTGCGTTGGTGCCGCGGCTGCGAACGATGACGCTTTCTCCGTGTTTCAGAACTTTTTTATCTTCAACACCTTCGATGGCAACCTGGCCTGCCGCCATTGCCAGACCCAGTGCGTGTTCTTTCTTTTTCACGTAAAGGTCGTACTTGGAACCGGGACCGATGCGCAAACCCGCCTGATCCACACGCAGAATGATTCCGGTGTTGTCATTGGGGAAACTTCGCAAGTTGAATGAACCATCGTTCAAAGCCAGGATCAGATTGTTTTTGTCACCGGAATCTTCAGAGATGCGCAAAAGGGTGTTTTCACTCAGGCGGGCGCGGCGGTTTCCAGAGAAGTGCAGAAGGGCTGCGGATTTTTCACCGACAAAAACTTCAGAACCGTTGTAAAGTTTTTGTCCGTCCGCGGCTGTGCGCCAGAAAAAATCGCCGGTATATTTGTGGCGAACCTGGGATTGAATATCACGAATGACAGCAAGAGGTTTTCCGAGAGACGTTTCGTCCACTTTGCTCAAACCTGGGATACCTGCGAGATATCCCACGCCTGCTAAAATTCCGATGAATAATACAAGTGCTGCAAATCCGAGTTTCTTTTTCATTCCCCTACTATCAGGGAAATGTTTGTCGATGTACAGACCTCATCTGGATGTCAGTCTTATTTCTTAAGAAATCCAAATGTCTTTTCCACAATGAAATCTGGCTCCAGTTTCGCGGAACATTTGGAACACTTAGTTTCAGAGGGAAGATTCAAGGTTGAAGCTTCCTGATCACTTGCGTATTTGTAGTGAACATTCTCTGACAACTTGATCACGTGTTCGTGAGAACAGTCTTCACACAGGAACGGCGCATGGAAAGAAATCACGCGCGCGTTTTTCGGAAGAAAGCCGTGCACGATGTTCACCTGGTTGACGATAACGAACGGACATTCTTCCAGTGACAACTTTGCATCAGTCGGCACACGGCATGTCCACATGATCCAGTTTTTCACGCCGATGGAATTGATGAAGGTCACTTTTGACATGTTCAATTTGATCTCTTTGTAGCTTTGAATGTTGAGTTCAAACAAAGATGTCTTTTCGCTGATCGGGCCTTCCAGAGCGATTTCTATCGTGCTGCCATTTACTTTTGTATTCATCCACTGTTCCTTAGAATTGAAAAATGCCGTTCTATTCCCACTTGAAATTCTGATTCAAATTTGGAATTCAGGCTCGCTGGATCTCTCCACAGTTTCAGAAACTGTTCCCCTTTTGTTAAACGAGGATCGGGTGGTCTGAGACGCTTATCTTGCACTGGTTTCATCTAAGAGTATCAAGCTGATTCTTCTCTGGCTTAAAGGCCTGAAAATCGTCGAATGTATGGTGTCCCAGCTGGACTGTACCATCATCTGTGCGATTTCAAACGACATTTCCAAGATCTGAAAGTGAGGCTAGCCTTAATCTAATATGAAATGTCTTTTATCAATCCTCTTGTACGTTGCATGTGGTGTTCTGATTTCGTGTGCGAAAGCCGGTCTTCAAAGCACTAACTTGCCATCTAAATTCAACGGTTTGGAAAGCGCCGTGGCGATCTCGCCAACGAGTGTAAGACTATCATGGCCTTTGCAGGCTCGATTCAAAGAATATCGAATTTATCAAAAAGGTTTTAATACTCCGAAAAAAACTGAGACTTTTGCGACAACGACTTTGAACAGTCTGACTCCCGACAGCTATTATGAATTTTCAACTTCCGGTGTGGACGCAACGACAGACGAGGAGTTTGGTTTCGACAGTTACATGACCGTGAAGACCCTTGCGAATTTTTCGGGCATTCCTTCTTCCGGTTTGCAGTCCCAGTCCAATGGTTCTGTGGAAGTCAGCTGGGTAAAAAACGGGGATGGGGTCACATATAAAATTTTTGCCAAGCGTGAAAATGAAACTTGGGATCTGACGTCGCCGGTGAACACCGTTGTCAGCAAAAGCACCAGCCTGGTGAATTCTTTGCCGAGCGGTGCAAAGTACTGCTTCTGGGTCATGGCTTTTTACGATGATGGCACTTTCGAACCGTCCAACATGAGCGAGACCTATCTGAATTCAAAAGCACCTTGCGTGCTGGTCCAGTCTCAGTTGTCGAATTTGCCAGCGGTACGCATGAACTCTGCTTTCGTGGGTAACTTCCCCTGGTTCTGGACTGAAGGCGGGGATTCCACCTATAAAACCGAAATTTTCGAAAGATTTACGGACATTCGTCTGGCTACGGTGTCAGGGAATGACTATTTCCGCTCCATCATTCCGATCGCTCCGGGCGTTAAGAACATTTATGCGAAAGTCACTGCCGCTGATGGCAAGGTGACTATCGTGGATGTACAGCCGGATGGGCTGCCGGGCCTGAGCAAGCCTCTGGTGCGAAGCCTTGAAGGTTCGGGGGCTAAAGCCCCGTTGTTGCCACGCTTGATTGGCGGCGGTTTGGGAATGCAGGAACTTGGTAACGGCGTTCAGGTCGGTGACTTTAACTGTGACGGTTACAAAGACGTGGCGGTGTCCGCTCCGCGTGCGACTCCTTATATTAGTGAACGTCACTATGATGCAACCGGTGCGGTTTCCATTTTCTATGGTTATCAGCCGCCGGATGAAATTGATTCCAACGGCAATATCGTTCGTCCGAAGCCACGCTTGAAAACTGATGTGACCCCAACAGCGGATGCATCGTTCCCGGATCCGCAACTTATTTATTATACGGATCTGACTTCGGATGCGCGTTTGGGCATTCGTATCGCGGTCGGAAACGTGAATGGCGATTGCTTCAGCCGCTACAAACCACCTGAAGGTGTGGTGGACAACGATCCAAAGATCAACCGCGTGGGTCTGTGTGATGATTTGTTCACGCCCGCAGTGCCACCGGCTGATTTGAACAAGCTTAAAGAAATTCACACCTGTGATGACCTTGCCATGCAAACCAACGATGGCGCGGTTTTTGTCGTTTTCGGTGACCCGGTCCGTGGTCTGGTAACAGGTGCGGGTGGTAGTGCTTATGGTCTGAATGAGGCGACTTGTGACCCGACGTCTTTCAAATGTCGTCCGGCCAAGTATCGTGATTCAACCACAGCTTATGTGCATTCGATCACTTTTGGTGACTATAACAATGACGGCTTTGATGACCTGGCTATGGGTGTGACCACCAACGCCAATAAACGTCAGGTTCATGTTCTGCGTGGTGACCGCTTCGGTCTTTACCCTGCAAGTGCAGCTAAAAGCCATGCCAAAATTGACGCTGAAACCATCGGGGCAGGGGATCTGACTGACGGCACCTTCGTGGGTTCCAGCGTGAGTGAAGACTTCGGTGGCGCCGTAGCGTCGGCTTACAATTCACGTACTTGTACAAATGGCGGCGGCTACGTTTTCAGAACGTCTCCGGCTCCTAAAAACAAAGGCTTTGAATTCAACAAGTGTGATGACCTTGTGATCGGTGCGCCTCAGCGTGCAGCGGGCCGTGGATCGATCCTGGCTTGTAAAGGTGTTCAGCCTACGTCCGGATCTGATCTGCAGCAGATCACCAGCTGGATGTGTAAGGAATCTTATCCGGACACGACTTTGGGGATCAGTGCTTCTCACATCACGGTCAAAGGATACGGCTATTCTTTGCTGGGTGTGCAAAATCAGAATGGTTATCCTTTAACGAAAGTTATTGGAACGACCAACTCGACTCCGGACGTTTCCGGTGCCGTGTTTGTCGGAGCACCAACATCCACAGTTTCAGGCCGTACCAACGCCGGAGTGGTGTTTGGTTATTATATGACTCCAAGATCCTCTGACTTTACGACCGGTGGATTGCAGGGGATTCTGGAACCGGTTCAGACGATCAATGCCGTGAATTCTTTGGCCTGTGATGCGAAAAACAGAAACGTTCTGACGGGCAGTCTTGAACACTGTGAAAATCAGGCGATTCATACCAGTCCGTCTGAAGCGGGCGTTCAGTACGGACGTTCTTTGGGTACGGTGGCGGATATCGAGGACGTGACACGTGGCTTGCCATCATTGGCGGTCGGTGTTCCTTACCGTACCGTGACCAGCAGTGATGGTAAAAAAGCCATTGCCAATCACGGGGTAGTGTATCTTTACAAACCCGACGTATCCACATTAGGTACAGAGGCCGGGGTTCGTATCGATGCTCCACAATTGTCTGATGATGATTCCTATGGTTGTGCGACCAACTGTACCTGGTACAGCGGCGGTGTGAATCCATTTGGTGCTTCCATTATTTACGCCAAAGACATGACCGCGGGTGCTCAGATCGGTGCCGGCGGTTTGGCAGGGGCTGACTTCAACGGTGATAAAACCGGGGATCTGATCATTGGCGCACCATATCTTTCCAGTCCTTCTTACTATAACGGTGCGGCTTTCGTCTTTAAGTCCAACGGCTCCTTCGCGGCTTCCGTAACGACGCCGGATCAGACGATCAATGTGAACTTCAGTAAAGAACTGAACTATCACTATGAACGCGCCAAAGTTGTTGGCGATCTGAATGGTGACGGTTACGCGGACGTTGTTACGCACATTTCAGTCGCGAGCACGGTTGAACTGGTGGTCTTCTATGGAAGTGCGACGGGGCTGGTGACAACGCCTGAGCCTTCGCGCAATCCGATTGCTCCACTGCACCCATTGAAATTGGCAGTGGACAGTGACCCAGGGTTTGGCCGGGAATTCCACCGCATCGGCAGTGTGAACGGCGATGCTTACGACGATCTGCTGATTTTGGGAACTTACGGCAGCTATATCTATTATGGATCCTCCAGTGGGGTGGTTTACGCCAATGCTCCATCTTTGGCGCCGGTGGGTCAGAATCCACTTCGATTCGGTCTGGGCGGGAC
Organism: Bdellovibrio bacteriovorus str. Tiberius; assembly: GCF_000317895.1. Classification (NCBI taxonomy): domain Bacteria; kingdom Pseudomonadati; phylum Bdellovibrionota; class Bdellovibrionia; order Bdellovibrionales; family Pseudobdellovibrionaceae; genus Bdellovibrio; species Bdellovibrio bacteriovorus. Next base: position 3,125,511 of record NC_019567.1, on the reverse strand, counting down.
GGATACTATTGCCTTCCATGCTGACGGCAATATGTATGGTTCAACTTCATTGTCGGGCCTGTCAGTGGGTACGTTTAATAACATCAATCGCGCCGTCGCTTATGGTGACTTCAATGCCGACGGCTACAGTGACTTTGCTTTGGGCACATACACCACACTAGCACCAAGTGCTGATGTTATTCCGGGTGGAGTGAACATGGCCGTGGGTAACAAAGGCCGTGTGTTTGTGATCTATGGTTCGTCCACAGGTCCACAAACAAATCGTGCAACCGGAACGATCCGTTTGCAGGACGATAACGGAGCGGCGGCGGATGTCCTGGTGGAAAACCCGTGCAGCGAAACTTTGCCCAAGGTTTGTAAGGTTCAGATGCTGGCTTCCAACGACACGGGTGTGACCTTCGGTTGGAATCTTGTGGGTATTGATTCCCTGGACGTACTGGCGGGTGAAGAAACCGACGAACTGGTCGTCAGTGATCCTTCTTTGACGACGATGAAGGGACGTATCTATCTGTTTAAAGGTGGGGCACGCGGTTTAGCTTTTACTCCAATTCAAAAATTAGATCCTGCGGCTGCAGCTGAACGCTTCGGTTATGAAGTGGCAGCAGCGGGTGACATCAACGGTGACGGCGTTGTCGACATCGTGGTGTCAGCACCAGTTGCTGGTAAAATCTATACCTTCTATGGTGGCCAGGTCGGCAGTGCTTATGCCTTCTATGGTTCGACATCTCTGGCGACGACAGACTTGTTCCTGGCTGGGTCTACACCGATTGCCAGAAATACTCTGCATGCCAGTCAGTCCCAGCCAAAACCTCAGCGTCTTGAGGTTCTTGGAACTGATGCCGTCTTTGAGGCTGCTGATGCCTTCGGTTACGGTCTGGCGGGATTGGGTGACGTGAATAATGACGGCTATGCGGACATCATTGTGAATATGCCGGGCAAGGACTACGACCTGGAAGAAGTTCAGGCCGATTCCGGAGCTTACGTAATCTATTACGGCAGTTTGCTGGGATTGAAGATCAATTCCACGCCTACCACAACTCCACGCTGCTATGGCGGTTCTTCACCGATGTGTGAACCGTACCTGCTGTATCTGCCCGAGCGAAAAGCATACGAATACACTTATATATCCAACAGTGTGAGCGGTGACATCAATGGCGACGGGGTTCCAGATGTGATTCTGGGGGCTCCGGGTCGTAATCACCCATCAGGCAAGGCATTCTCGACAGGAGTCGTCTATGTTCTCTATTAAAAGGATTTTCAAAGCAGCCCTGCTGACCGTTGTCGTCAGCTTGACGGCTTGTACAGAGAAGCTTGAGACGGGAAGTCTGTTGCGTGATTTTACCGGCGCGGAAGGCGTCGAGGTTCTTTCACCAACCGCGGTGCGAGTTTACTGGCAGCTGCACAGCCGTTATCGCGAGTACAAAGTTTATTACAATCTTTCTTCTGATTCTGTGGCGGAAACGTTCCAGGATTCTGTGATCATCCGTAACCTGTCCCCGAATACTGCCTACACCTTTAAAGTAGTGGGTACGGACGGAACGAACAGTGTGGGTGGTAACAAAGAGATCACGGTCACGACCAACAAACCTTTTGCCGGTGCAGGCAGTGTTTCCAAGGATGCTGACGGCAATTTGATTCTGGTTTGGGACTATCCAAACAAGGTTGCAGAATATCAGATTTTCTTTAAAGAATACGAAGACCCGACGGCAGCCAATACCACCAATTGGACATCGGTGGATCGCACGTCAATGGAAAACCGTTATATCTTTCGTAATATGACGGGTTCCACGCGCTACCACTTTGTGGTTCAGGCGAAATACATGGATGACACGTACGAGCGTCCAACGAAAGTTGTGACTGCTTCCACGAATTCATCCTTCCCGACGCCAGCTTATGAGCTAAGCCCGATTTCCATCGGTGCGTTGCCTTTTGCGAAGGTCACGCCGGTGGTGAACTCTGAATACAAAAACGAAAACTATGTCAGCCGCGTTTACATGGGCAGCACGGCGGTATCGGATCCATTGGTGGGTGCCGGAACAATCGTGTTCTCTCCGTCGGCAAACTGGACGATCGGTAAAATTGAAGATCTGTCCATTCGCGTGAATTACAACGATGGTGCGAAGAATGAGACTTTGATTTTTGATAACCTGAGCACCTATATCAAGGGTATTCCGGGCTATAAGGACATGCCACCAGTCGCAGCTGCTGATGCAGGTGTGGCTTATATGGGTGAATCCATGACTTCGGGCGACTTCAACTGTGATGGTCATCCGGATTTGGCAGTGGGTCTGCCGAATGTTTCCATTTCCTCTTTGGGGGTTAAGTCCGCCAATGCGGGTGCGGTGTATGTTTATTACTCTTACAAACCAACGGGCTCTGCCAGCTTCAAGCTGAAAACATCCCCGGATCCGGTGCAGAATCCTGCGGTTCCAGGGGTGGATCCACAAATCATCACATTTGAAGATTTGTCTCATCTTGCGCGCTTTGGTAAATCCATGTCCGGCAGTGGAAATCTGAACGGCGATACCCGCTTGGGTAATGCCTGTCAGGACCTTGTCGTGGGTGCGCCGGGGCAGGATACCACTTACAGTCCATATGAATATGATGGGGCAGCCTTTGTCTTTTTCGGAAGTGCGGAAGGTTTAAAAGCTCCGACGAAAATCAAAGACATGCAGCAGAACTTTGAGACTTGTAACGGCCTGGTCGAGGGCGCGACATGTTCTGCGGTGATGTTGTGGCCGGACACATCTTTGTGGCCTTCCTCGCACTGGGATCAGGCGGGCCGAGTTCAGATGGGTAATAATGCTGAATTCGGATACTCAGTATCATTTATTGGGGACTTCAACGGTGATGGCTATGATGACATTGCTATCGGGGCTCCGCGTGGTGACTGGGATGGAACTCCGGCTCCGAATCTTCCGGGGGATTCCAAATACGAGCGTGAAACTGGGTTTGTGGGTTTATACTTCGGGTCCAAGTCCGGTATCGGATATGAAACTCCGACGGCGGGGGCTATTCCGAATGCCACTCATCCTAAGTTCCGCTTCCTGAAAGTTTATGCACCGACGCCGCACAATGGCGCACGCTTTGGTTATTCCGTGCATGGGGGAGCGGACGTGGATGGTGGATTCAGAATCCGCAACTCCGCCGGGAAGCTGGTGGGTGGATCTGACATGATCGTGGGGGCACCAGGGGATCGTTATATCCAGGCGCAAAGTGCGAAAGTAAAAGCAACAACCGCCAGCTGTTCGACTCCCGACACCTGTGCGGCGATTCCGCCGGCAGAAGGTGGTTGGGGAAGTTCGGGCTTCTCGTTCCCAAGTGGGACTAATCACTACGGCCTGCCGGTGAACAATGCGGCAGTTGGAGTGGGCTCGGCACCGGGTGCGGCTTATATTTACTTCGGCCGTTCCGCGCCTACAGCGTCAGCGACCGAGGACGAGACCTATCGTAATCAGTTCTGGTTCTGCGGTAATCGTAAGATGGATACGAATAAACACTTCTCGTGTCTGACGAACAAAGCAGGCTTCCGTATTCTGTTCCCCCGCAGTTATTATAAAGATGACCAAGTGGGTTCTGGCGTAAAAATGGTATCACGTGGTTTCGGTACTTCAGTGGCGCTGGTCGGTGACCGTTCACGCTATGATGCTACCAATACGGCTTTGACCAGTCCTTCCGACACCAATGCGGATGGCTGGGCGGAAGCCGTTGTATCCAGCAGCTACTTTAACAACGGTTCCAAAACCAATTCCGGGGCTTTGTGGGTCTTCTATGGAAATCCATTCAAGCTTTATGAAATGGATGCCTTCAAGGGTATTGATGCGGTGGATCCGGCGATCAAGGACAGTGACTGGAATGATGGCTCGTCGCAGTGTGACCGCTTTGATGTCAATAACAACGTGACTAAGCGCAAATGTGCTCCGACGCTGATTCGTTCTAATTCCATCGGTGCCAACTACTATCTTGGCTTGTATCCGGAAGCGATGGCCGTGGCGGATGTCACGGGTGACGGTCTTAAGGATGTTGTCGTGGGCGCAACAGGGGATGGCACGAAGGCCACCAACTCGGGCGCGGCCTACGTATTTACCGGCTTGTCCGGTGTGGGGCTGACATCCAACTTCCTGCATATGTACAACTATCAAGGTCAGTCTTATGACTACTTTGGCAGGTCTGTGGCAGTGGGTAACTTTGATGGGGATTATGCCGGATTGACGCCGCTGAATGACGTCTTTGTCGGTGCATATCTGGATAAATCCACCAAATTGGGTGGTGGTGCAGCCTTTGGTTATTATTCAAAGGGCCAGCCGCTGTCCTCTGTGAACTCGGTTCCTGCTGAAAAGCTGGTGGACCGCATGGGCAGCCCGCAAAGTTTGAATTTCGAAAGCATTCGTATCGTGGGTGATATCAACCGCGATGGATATGCCGATGCAGTGGCGCAGATTTCACGGCCGTCCGCGAACAGCAAAACTTATACGACGGATGCGGTGGTGTTCTTTGGATCCAATCTGGGATTGGTCACCACTTCGTTCTGTAAGGAAAATCTGGCCCGGGTCTTCAAGTCCCAAAGTCAGAATGAAACATATTGCTATCCTTCCGTGAATCCGGCGCAAGGGGTTACGCTGAACGATATTGCGCTGCCTCAGCTGATCAGCAAGCCCACGAACCTGAGTTCGGGCTGGGCGATTCGCGCCTTTGATGGCGGCGACATTAACGGAGACGGCTTCAGTGATGTGATCTTCCTTGATCCGGCAAGTGGCGGGCAGATCGTCGCTTACTATGGATCCCGAGGCGGGTTGCAGGCTGTGACGAATCCAAAATGGATTCCTGCAGCTGGAGATCCTCAGTACATTTCCACCCGCTGGTCAACGACCACATGGGGATCTGAATTCCTGGGAATGGATGAACTGTCTCCTCACCGCCGTAAAGTGATCCATCATGGTGATTTCAATGGAGATGGTTATTCGGATATCGTATTTGCGATTCCTTCTGCGCCTTCGTTCTTTACCATGAATAAAGGCACCAGTATCGCCGACGTGAATCCGCCATTCGGGGATCCTCCGGCGGCGGGCGCAGGTTGGCAGTGTTATGACGAAGCGGATTCCAGTTGCTTGAATGGTATTCAGGCGATCGAGATGGGACGCGTGTTTATCTGGTATGGTTCTTCTACCGGTGTGCAGACTCCGAAAGTGAAGGGTTATACCCCGACAGACAACGAACCAACCGTGAATACGAACCTGTTGTCGGCGAATGCGACGTATATGATCGACACCTATGGTACCGAATCTGCCGCAGTGGCCAACAAAGCCTGCAGTGGGTCTCCGAATAACTCGTGTAAAATGCAGTACCTGTACAGTCCGATGGTGCGTAACGTGAACTTTGGTTACGATCGCATGCGCCACATGTTCGGGGCCAGCATTGCCGTGATGGACTACAACAAAGACGGTATCGATGATCTGGTGGTTTCCGCTCCGGGCTGGGAAGATCTGGCTTGTTACTATGATGCTGACAACTATTCCAACTACGGGCGCTTGTTCATGTACAAGGGAAGCACGAACGGGATTCAGGCAGCAGATCGTGACAGCTACTATAATTCCACATTCATGGCTGGTTCGTGTGTCAACACGACACAAAGTCAGTTCCAGAATCTGGATCCGTCCCTGGATCTGGACGGTGCTGCGGGCCGTGTCTATGGCATCATGCCTCCGATCCTGAATCAGGGCTTTGGCAACAACATGATTGGTCGTTACTTCGGTTACCGTGTCGCGACGGCCGGGGATCTGAACAATGACGGTTATGAAGACCTGATTGTGACGGCTCCGCGCGAAGCGCCGAAGGCGGGATTCACGGACGTGGGTATGTCCTATGTCTATTATGGTCCATTGTGCGGTTCAGATAATAACTCTGCGATGTGGGATTACCTAGAGATCAATCTGAACAAGCAGATGCTTTACACCGATCCAAGTCTGCCAGGTGGTGGTGCGGGAATTGAGTGTATGCGTGCCTCGGGAACACCGAAGCCGGCCCCTCAGGCGTTCTACGCGTGGGATGCCAAGGCCGGAGATTTGGTTGGCAGTGAAGTCATGACAGGCCGAATGAAAAAAGGCGACTTCAATGGTGACGGATTCGATGACGTGATTCTGGGCTCGTATGGATACGATGACTCGATCAACGGCAACACTCAGTTGGGTCGTGGATTGGTGTTCTTCGGCTCCGGCGTTGGTTTGCATTCCGCGGATTATCCGGACACGGTTGTTGTGGGGGATGCTCAAGGGCGCATGAAACCTTATGTGATCCAGTACGATGATACCGAGACGTCACCATATTACTTCTATATGAACACCTCATCCGGGGATGTGAACGGGGACGGTACCATGGACATTCTGGTTCCAAGTGAGGGACATGATGGACATGCACCGATCAACGGTATTGACGTGGGGAACTTCTTCTTACTCTATTAAGCACGTTTGTTTCTGCGGGGGCAGGGGATGGTATTAAAAGCTTTGGCGCTTATTCTGGCGACAGTCTGGTTGACAGGCTGTCTTGAAGAGCAGGGGAAATCGAGTGAAATCGTTATTCCTCCGGGCAGTCTATTGCAATTTGATATGACCAAGGTCAACCCGGCCAGCACGAAAAAGTTCTCTCTGTACCTGACAGAGTTCATTCAGACTGAAAAGAAAACCAAAAACCTGCTGGATATGACCACCGATGCGAAACCGGATTTCATCCGTTCCATCATGCCGAAGGGACTGAGCCCTGCCGGCGCCATGGTTTTGAAAGTGGTGATGGAATACCGTACCTTGCCGTGGTATGCCGTCGTGTATCCAGACGCTATCATTCAGCCAAGTCTTGATACGACGCTGGTTTATAACCTGCTTTCGACTTATCCGGGCCGCGATCTTAGCACTTATACGCCTGATGAAATTCAAAAGATCACCGCCGCCGTGACCAAATTCCGTGAAGAGCGACTGGCGCTGTTCGGTATTTCTCCGGAATTCAATCCGGATCTGTTGTATCGATTTATCCGTAACGGTCTGTCGAACAGCTATGATTTCCTGACCTATATGAAATCCTTCGGTGTGGACTTCGTCTTTAACACCGACGGCGATGTCACCGTCGAGCCTTATCCATTTGGAATTCTGAACCGCCCGCCGGTGCTGGATGAAAAGGCCACCACCAAGGTGCAGCAGCAGCGGGTGGAAGAAGGCAAAAAAATTGAAATTCGCGCCACCGCCAGAGACCCGGATGGGGATCAGGTGTTTTATGCCTGGATGCTGGAAGGTGTTTTGCGCACGGCCGAAGAGGGCATCGTGCGCTGGGATCCGACCTATGATGATGGTCGTCCCGAGCCCTATACAATGAGTGTCATCCTTTCGGACGGCGGTAAAATCAGCCGTGTCGACTGGCCGGTGCTGGTTGAAAACGTCAATCGTCGTCCCACTTACAGCTATAACTGTCCGGCGACGGTCAACGAAAACACGGAATGGGTGTGTCTGGTCAAATTCAAAGATGAAGACGGGGATGCCGTAAAAGTGGTGGCGGATGCCATTGCTGGTTCCAATCCGCTGTATTTGAATAATGTGATGGCGCCGACCGAAATCAACAACGCCGGTGAAGTGACGGTGCGCTGGACGCCGAACAATGAAGACGCACGAAAAGGTCTTAACAGTATCATGCTGGAAGTGACCGATGCTCTGGGTGGTTTGACGCTGGCCAACTTGCAGGTCACCGTAAAAGACACCAACTCTGCCCCCATCATGCTGGGCGGGGTGAATCCGATCGCCGACAGTGCAATCGAGTATGACTATTGCGCCAACGAAGTTCCGGATGGGGCGGCTCCTTATCAGTTTTATTTGGATTTCCAGGATGCCGACAATATCGGGCCCAATGCGGCAGTTCCGCCTGATGAATTGGTCGTAACGACAGCCGGCACACTAAAGACTTATATCACGCAGGTGGGTTCACCTGAAATTTTGGTGGACCGTGTTCGGTATACTTTCCTGTGGAAGCCGCTGCATACTTTGAAAACCGGCACTTTCATTGTCACGTTGAAGGACAATCACAACGGTGCAGCAGCTCCGATCACATTGAATTTGACGGCCGCCGATCGCAATACCAAACCCTGCTTGGCAGGGGCGGATCAGACGGTTCAGGTCAGAACCAATCAGATTCAGAACCAAATTACTTACACTGTTTCGGACAAGGATAATGATCCGCTATGGCTTGAAGCCTATGACTTCAGCTTGGCGGGCACGAACACCAATAAAGGGGCCATTGACTCGTTGACCAACGTTGTGGACTGCGGAACGAATCAAATGCTGATTCTGCGTCGTATGGTGGGGATGGATGAACCGACCTATCGTCGAAATGCTTCTTCATTCTGTATTCGTATCATGAATACATCTGCGGATATTGCGGGTATGGCTGCGGGGTATGTACGCTTCGCTCGTTCGGGCGAGGATACCGCCGCCAGAACTTTTGCGACCACGAACACATTCACCGTTCCGGGCAGCAATATCGTCTTTAAGCCCAAGACGGCTGTCACGATAAACGCGGGTGATCTTGAAGTCCTGTTCCCGGTGATTGCTGATGGTACTACGGCCGCGGCCAATACTGTCACGGTGATCGGGACAGCGGTTCCGGCGGGTGTTACGGTGACGAATCCGGCGGCCTTGTATGATCGTGGGATTGTCACGTTCAGTCGTCCGACAACCACGACAGCGATCACAATTCCTAAAATGACAGTGGTGCGCACGGCAACCCGTTTAATGGAATTTGAAACTCCGGATGACATTGTGATGCCGATCGGGACAGCCAGTGTTTCAATCCCGGTGTGGAGAAAACCAATTCTGATTGCTGACGGAACGGCCCTGACCTCCAGTAACACGCTGGCAGGTTCACCGGCCTTCACCGTGAAGGCGATTTCTGGAACGGTTGTAGCCGGGTCACCAACATTGCCGCATCCTCCAGGCCTTTATGACTGGAATGAGCACTCTGTTCAGCGCGGGACATCGAATCAGGTGGATATCTATCGCAAGTTCCGCGTGCGGGCACTGGATGGCTATCGTGCGCCGGCCAAAGCCATTAATACGTTCGTGAATGTTCTGCCACCGGAAGCTTCCAATTTGAAAGTGGAAAACACCGGGGTCTTTGAGCACCAGGGTATTGCCCGATTCTTCCGGGCGACGGGGACCACGGCGATCAACCTGCCGGCCGGGACTCGGGTTCGTACGGCCAATTACACTTATTACGAATTGATTGATCCTCTGGTGATGCCGGTAGGTACGCTGACTATCAACAGATGGGTTCGTCGGGTCGAGAATGTGGGTTGGACAACGGCCACACCGATTGCCAACAATCGCCTGGCGTCTTTGCGATTTACCGACGTCAACAATCCGTCGATTATCGTCAGCAGCCCGACAATCATCGCAACTCAAGGTACTAACTTGCAGGATGGTTTGATTCAAGTTGCCGACAGTGCTTTAAAGTTGCCAACTCCGTATTACAATTTGGATGACTATTGGTATCCCCTGGATCCAAAAGACTACTACACCTTCACCGTTGAAAAGATCGGAACAGGCCCCGTCGGTCAGTGGAGCGTGTGTCGTACAACGGGACTTGCCAACTCTGCTTGTACGGGCACGAATGTGTGTTCAACGGTGCCAGCGGCTGCGGACCAGACTTACTTTAAGACAAACAAGTGTTACTTCCGTTACACGCCGAATGCGGCTGATTATTCCGGAAACTTCAGCTTCAAGGTGACGGCAATTGAGCGTTCACCATGGGGAACATTAAGCACCGTCACGAATGTCACCTTGGTGGTGAAAGAGATCAACACCAAGCCTGTCCTTACCAACAGCAGCTTCACACCGCTAGCGGGGGGATCGGGCGCGGCTTTGGGTACGCCTTTGACGTTGGGTGACTTCAATGAGGCTACCGAGTCGCTCTATAATATCTATGCTGTGGATAACAACAAAGGATCCGAGCTTCAGACGGTGAACTTCGATCTGGATGCCCAGGTGTATGATTTAAAAACCTCCACTTGGGTGCCACGACCGGAAGGCCTCAGTGTTCAAATCGAAAAGCGTGAAGCTTTGACGCCGGGACCTGGTTCGAAAACAACAGCCAAGCTGGTCTGGAATCCGACAGATGCGGATTCGAAAAAGTTCTCGGGCACAGCAGGGCTTGTTGTTAAAATGCGTGTCTATGACGCCAAAACAATGCCGGATGTGCAGCAGTCCACAGATGCCTTCTATAAGATTCGTCTGATCAATAAAAATCAGGTGCCGTCCATTGCCGAAATCGTTTCAGGCAACAACTTCAGGATTTTTGCTGATACGTACTTCAGCCAGGATGTTTACCTGTATGACAATGATGCCTATGTTCCAAATGGCGGCAGCTTCTCGACATTGCTGACGCTTTGTCGTGATGCCAATGGCGTTCCTTTGCGCCATCCAACTTTGGATCCGGTGTCGGCAGATCCTTATACGTGTCATGCGAACAGCACGACCTGGGCTCCTGAAATTGCCACCTATGATGCTACTTACAAACGTAACGTTTCAGTTCCCCAGTGTGGTGACGGTACGAATCTGAATGCGGACTTGGCCGTGCCGAAATTGACTCCGGTGGGTACTCCAGAGCTTGTCGGCAGCACTTTGCGCCAGCGTTATAAGTTGGAATGGTGTCCTCAACGAACTCACATTGGCGAGCATTCTGCTGAATTGTATGTCAACGATAACGGTGACGTGGATCGTGATGCTTTGGCGCTGGCTCGATCTGCCAGTGCGACGCCATTACGTATTAATGTGGTGGCACCGGCTTACTTCGTCAGTCCTCGGCAGAATCTGGCGGGCACTCCGGTTCACTTTATGCCTCACACGGCGGCCAGTATGCCGTCGGCACCGTTTAAATATCCGGTGATTGTTAATAATTCGCAGAATAACTCGTTGGAGTACTCGCTGGTAACAGCGCCGCGCCCATGTGCGGAAGCGAACGGAATGTGTATCGATTCTGCGAAAGGCATCATCAGTTGGAATCCGGCGTACCCGACAGACGTGACTGCCGAAGGCGGTGCGGGCCATCAGGTGCGAGTCCGCGTGCGTGACTTGAAAACCCAGGAAACTGACACGGTCAGCTTCTATCTGAAAGTGCAGAATCCGTTGTCGCCGTTTGAGGCTTCACCAGTGATTGACAGCTTCCTGCCTGCGGGGACGGATGTGCTGGCATCTGAAAAATCACCGATTTCATTCTCGATCTCGGCAACAGATCCGAATGCCAACGATACACTCTTCTATCGCTGGTACGTGAATGATGAGCTTCGTTATGACGAGGGACCAAACTTTGAATTTAAAGCCAAGGACACGGATGCTTCCGTGGATCCGGATGGGGCAGGTCCGTTGAAATCCGGTGAATTTATGATCCGTGCGGAAGCCACTGACGGAAACTATGTGGCCACCAAAGAATGGAAAGTGAAGATCCGCAATAACTATCTGTTGGCAGAAAAACTGTTCGACATCTTTGCGGCACGTCCGGAAAGTCTGCCATCAATGAATCCACTGGCGCTGAACTGGCTGAATGAAGTGCCGGTCACGCTGAATCTGGGGTCAAACATTGTTGATCACCTGGTCTTTGCCGGAACCTATACTTTGGGAATGTTCACGAAGCACTTCCTGTGGGATTTGACTCTGGTGAATGGGGCGATGAACAAACCTAACGGAACTTTGGTGAATCCTCCATGGAACTTTATGGAGGATCTGCCATGGCTGACGGGAACTCAGACTAAACGCATGGCCCTGGTGAAGACGTCCGGCAGCTTTGATATCCTGCTGACATCGCAAACCGGTCGGGTGGGACCATTTGGTCTGACGACAGAGGCGCTGCGTATTCCGGCAACGGATCTGACTGGTCTTAGTCTGGGCACAGGAAACAAGTGTATCGGTGACTGTCCTCAGAACTTGTTCACCAGCAGTATGAATTCTGATTTGCGTCTGACCGAGTCCCTGGATTCGTCTTATGTCTTCTATGCCTCGGATAACGGGGACAAGCTGATGTACGATTATCTGAATCCGGCCAGCGCCGTTCAGATTTACAACTTCGGCACGGCTAAAATTTCCGGTATGGTGCTGAATAAGAATCTGGAACGCCTTTATGTGGCGACTCAGCAGACCAGTCCGTCTGTATCGCATAAGTTGTTTGTCTTTAATGTCAGCAACGTGCGTTCTGGGGGAACACCTGGATTGGTGGCTCAGATCACGTTGTGGGACGGGGTCGCTGGACATCAGGACTGCAAACCGACGGATCTGGTTGTGGATGTGGCTTCTCACCGTGTGATGGCCTTGTTGACCGGAACCGGCGGCGTGGCCGTCCTGACCGACGGACCAGCAAAAACTCCGACGGCGGCCGACGTTCAATTCGTCGGGGTCAATGAAATCAGCAGCTCGCCATTTGATGTGCCAGGGCAGGGTCGTCGTCTGGTCATCCGACCTGATGAACGCATGATTATAGGAACGATGAAGGATGCCAATCAGGTGTTCACTATCGATCTGGACAGCTATCAGGTCTATGCGAATTCCGTGCAGGATCCAGTCGACAGCATCATCAGTTTTGACTCGGGCCAGATCCTTCTTGTCAGTCGCAGCAAGGGCCGGATTTACCGCGCCCGCTAGCTTTAAAATTGTATCTTTCAGAGAGGCCTCATAGAATTTATCTGTGAGGCTTCATCTTTTTTTCAGCATCTTTATTATCGCCAATGTCTGCTTTGCCAGCATCATCAATCCGGATGTTATCCGGAAAAATTCTGTACCCATCATCGGGGTTAATGACGATGTGGTGATTGTCGGATCAACACCGCTGGTTCGGGTTGGTGATCTGGTGGTCATTGCGCGTATCAAGGATGATGACATCGAAGTTATCTCGCGCGGGTCTGTGGAAAACATGCAGGATGGGAAGTTCCTGATTCTGCTCGATTCAAAAACCATTACCAAGTTTCCGAAGGTTCGGGACCGCGTGGTCAGTCTGGCGCGCCTTCAGGAAAAAAAGTATGACGAACCGGAAGTTCCGCCAACCGGGGGCATTCAGCCGGACGAACCGGATCCTTACGAGCAGGGTTATGTGCAGCTGGATTTCGGCCCTTATCAGGGAAAGATCGAAAGTGCGTCACCCAATCAGGCCAATCAGTACAAAACGTTTGAATACAACTTCATGGATACGCATTTGATGTGGTACTTCGATTTTCTGTGGAGAATCGGTCTTGAGTACCGCAGCTCGGGCGGCAGCGTGCCGGTGAAGTCCTATAATCGCGAGGAAAAGGAAACAACCTATCGCGAAAGCATGATCGCGATTCATTACCGTTTTCTGCCGATCTGGAAAGAATTGCGTCCGACGCTGAAGCTGGTGACAAAGTCCACGGATTTCAAAACCGCCAATGATGATGAATATGTCTTAAGCAGCACGGGTTCTGGCATGGGGCTTGGAGCAAACTTCCATTATCTGTTTGGTCCGAATATTTTTAATTCAGAAAAGTCCTTTGATTGGAGCTTCAACCGTGTGTACTTCGACCTGACTTACTTCCCGTCTTATTCAATGAAGGACAGTGGGGTCACCCGGGGGGAAAGCTCCACCGGGACGGCGATGGAAATTTCCCTTGGGGCGACAACGCTGGTGCACATGGGTTTTATTCCGTTCTTTAAAAGGTTCTCGGTGGATGTCAGTACGGGAATGAGCTCCAGTCAGGTGACGTTCTCGGGTGCGCCGACAAACGCTCCGGATGGCTTTTATAGTATCCCTGAAGGTGGCACCTACAAAGAAAGCCAGAACTTCATTCGAATCATGATTGGTCTTCGTATGGAAGACTATATCGGAAAGATGCTGAAACCACGATGAGAAAGCTGATTCTGATAGCCCTGACTTTGTGTGCTTTTGCCTCCTCGGCCCAGCAAAAGGACGAACCTTCCGTGCCGCAGGGGATGACTCAACTAAAGGCTGAAGATCTTCTTGATAATATGGATTTCGATCCTTCCAAGATTCCTGCCAATGCCGCGGCAGAGGTGAAGGCCGAAGACCTGCCATCAACGGCGATTCCACTGGTGGAATACGTCATCGACAGCTCGGGTTCGATGGGACAGTTGATGGGCCCGAAAAAAACCAAGATCTATGTTCTGAAAAAACTGCTGGCCCGATATTTGATGTCCCAGTGGACGGAAAAGACCAGCAGTGGTCTGCGGGTGATCGGTTCACGCCGCAAGAAAGACTGCAAGGACAACTATCTGGCGATTGAACCCGGACAAAGCAAGCTGGGCGCAATTGAGGGTATCGTGAAGGGCTTTGAACCGGTGGGCATGACCCCGATTGGTCAGGCTTTGAAGGATGCCTATAAGGATGTTGAGCATTACCAGGGGCCGAAGCGAGTGGTGCTGTTCACCGACGGGGAAGAAACCTGCGGTCAGGATCCGTGCAAGATCGCGGCGGAACTCAGTGGCAAAGATGTGGATTTGAAATTCTTTGTCGTGGCTTTCGGTCTGCAGAACCAGCCGGATATTTTGAACAAGCTGGCCTGTATTGGTGACATGAACCAGGCGGATGACGAACAAAAGCTGGAAGAGCTGTTTCAGGATCTGGACAAGCAGCTGAATCCGGGTAAGAACCTGTTTGTCAGCAGCCCTCAGCCCAACGCGACGGTGTTTTTGTTCCGGGCGGATTCCCCGAACGAGATCTATCGTAAATTCCATGCCTCTCAGGGGATTGAAGTTCCTCCGGGCAAGTACCTGGCTATCGTGAATCTGAAACCCAAATACAAATTTTCAGAGTTCATCATCCCACCTCAAAAAAAGGTGACGCTGAAGGTGGGCGGACAGGGGTTCTTCCAGGCAAACTTTGTTGAAAAGCTGATGAAGATCGAGCTTCTGGATTCCAACCGCAAAGTAATCAAGCGCTTCACCAGTGATGTGCGTGTTCCGCTGCCAACGGGCAAGTGGGCGATTCGTCTTTATCGTGATCCTTTCTTTGAAAAGACTTTGGAAAACTACCTGATTGTTCCCAATGCTGAATACACTTATGATGTTCAGGAAGCCGGGGCTTTGGTGGTGGAAGATCCCAAGGTGCGGGGCATTTACGTCTATGACGGACGCTTTGCGCTGCTGGGAAATCATCTGACGAATGTGCCACTGGTTCTGGGTAAGGGCGTCTACGAAGTCCGCGTGGATGAAAAATGCGTCTTTAAGGATGTGATCATGGGTTCCAACAGTGGACTTGTGAAGATGGATTGCAGCAAGGTGAAAAATGACCAATAAAAAAGCCATTCCGTTTTTTATTAAAGTCCCGGTGATTCTGGCGGTTGTGATTGCTCTGGGGCTGGTGCTGGCCATGGTTTTTGAAAACAGCAAGCCTCGTCCTAAACTTCCGGAATGTGCGACGGTGAAATCCGGCCGGTTCGAGCAGACCTCCATGCTGGCGGCGATGGACCGTTTTTCTGATGGTGAATACCGGGCTTTGACTTTGAATGCCAAGGGCGACACATGGGTGGTGAATAAACTGGGCTTTGCTCAAGACTTCACTCCGTATCTCGAAGCCAAGTCCACCATTGCCAATGCTATTTATCCTTTCGAAGAATCCAAATATTCCCTGGCGGCGACTTTCGGCAATATGGCCTTTGTGCGCACCGAAAGCGGGCGGACATTGCCGATTCGAATGGACGGAGACAATGCAACGATGCTGAATCAATTGGGGGTTTGTGGGCACAACTGGAAGTCAGATGTGATCTTTAGACGTTTGAACCAAAGCACGTTTGTTTCTTTGGAGGCCAACGGGCGCCTTGGCTTTTACAACAGCCAGGCTTGGCAAAGCGTGATTCCGCGTGAAGTGCCAAGATCACCGGACACCCTGATGGGGGTTGAGTCCGGCAACATGCTCAGTGTCCTGCAGTGCGGGCAGGAGTATTCCAACGGCAAAGCCCGTGTGCGCATCGAACCGGGTCTGCTGGCTTATTCCAGCGGCGAGGGTCACGACTTTGCTGTCTATAAAGTGGCACCGGATCGTTTAAGCCTTGAAACGCAAAGGCTGTCCGTGGATGCCGGCACCAATCCGTTCTCGGACTTTGTGGTGGCACCGTATGAACAGATCGGATTTAAAACCAGCAGCTGGCTGGAGCGTGATGAAAAATGGGCCTTCTATCCTTTGACTCATTTGCAGGGGGCACCGGCGGCTTTGGCCGTTGAAACCGGGGAACCTCTGGATTATCGCGAAGAGTACAAAGTCTATGGTGAACAGGAGCCTCGCGCCGTGTGGTTTGCTGAAAGAAAAAGACCTTATAATATTCTGAAGGAATACGGTCTGACCGTGGCGGCTCCGGCAGGGGAATCAAAGAAATTTGCGGTGACAGACAAGGTGGCGGTGAAGGCGATTTCAGAGCGGGGATTGTGGACAGTGCTTCCAGGCGGGAGACACCTGTTTGTTGAAAACAGCAAGAGCGGGGTGGAATATGCGCTCTTGCAGTGTCCTCTTTAGAGGAAGTCCATATTGGCTTGGTAACTTTCGCGGTGGACGTTTTTGGAAACGGCCACTTCCGCAGTGCGCTCTTGAGTGTCCCAGTAGGCAGCCTGGGGGCTGACTTTCGGAGCCGGAACCCCTTGAATCACTTTTTGAGCCAGATAGGTCAGTTGAGTCTTGGCAACATGCAGTTCATGGCGCATGGTTTTTTCAGATTCCAGGGATTTGTTCCATAGAACGTAGATGCCTTGAACTTCAGCGCGCGCACTTTGCAGATCGCGTTCCGCCTGAACCAGACGTTGGCCCAGAAGGTCTTTATCACTGTTGGCTTTATCCAGTGCGGATTGCAGTTTTGTATTCTTCTGCATCTTAAAGTACTCCAGACTGATCAGAAGTCCCTCGATAGCAAAGATCACAAGACATGCACCAATAATAAGGCTCGTCATTCCACTCTCCCTGTTCCCTTCATTATATAGAATTGCGGAACAGGTAATTTAGTCTCAACTGCGGAACACCCTCAAATCTAAGCCTTGGTACAGTTTCGAGTATCCCTCGGGGCTCCGAAACGATGTTTGGACAATTGTATATATTCCGGAGGAACTATGAATATAGCGGGGCTTTTAGGTATTTTGGCTGCAGTCAGTATTGCAGTATTTTCTATCCTCGATGCAGCAAAGAATCCAAAGGTGTTCGCCGATGTGCACGGGATCGTGCTGGTAATCGGTGGTACTCTGACGGTGGCTCTGTTGAGCTTCAACTTCAAGAGTCTTTGGACAGCCTTGAAAATCGTCACACGCAAAATGCTGGGTCGTGAAAGAGTCGACTATCTGGGCACCATCGGCACGATCGTGGAAATCTCCGAAGCCTATCGTCGTGACCCGAAAACCGTTTCTGCTTTGATGAAGCCGGAAACCCATCCGTTCATCAAAGACGGTGTGAAGCTGTTGGTGGAATACGGTTTCAACTACGACGAGCTGGCAGACGTTTTGACAAATGCCCTGCGTGGTAAAAAGAAACGTGATGATGAAGAAATCAAAGTTTGGCATACCATGTCCCGTTTCCCGCCGGCATTCGGTCTGTTGGGTGCGACCCTGGGGATGATCTCCCTGTTGCAAACTCTGGGTGAGCCGGGTGCTCAGGATCGTATCGGTCCTGCGATGGCAACCGCTCTGGTGGCGACTTTCTATGGTCTGGTTGTGGCCAACCTCGTCTTGATTCCGATTTCTGAAAAGCTTCAGACGGTTTCCAAGGCGGACGTGACTTTGCGTGAAATCATCAAAGAAGGCATCTTGCTGGTTCACGAAAAGAAGCATCCATTGTTCATTAAAGAATATCTGAAGTCGTTCCTGTCTCCTGCGCAGCGCGAGGATGACGGTGCTTTGAAAGTGGATACAGCTAAGAAGGCGGCTTAATTATGGGAGAGCGTAATAAACGCAGCAGAGTGCATTTGGAGGAGCATGAGCATGAAATGGCTCATGACGAATCCAACTGGCTTGTCAGTTACGCCGACATGATGACGCTTCTTTTCGGCTTCTTCGTTCTTATGTATTCGATGTCCCGCTTCGATAATACAAAGTTCGATCTGGTTCGCAAGGAAGTGGCAAAGTACTTCGGTGGTAACATCAAGGAAGTCAGTGCGGCCCTGTTGGCTGAACAAAAGATCATGAATATCCTGAAGGGCTCTGGCGACCTGAACGGCGTGGAGATCATCAAGGATGGCAATAACACCCTGTTGCTGAAATTCGACGGCGAAGTGCTGTTTGATTCCGGTGCAGTCGAGGTGAAAGATGCGGCGAAGCCGAATCTGCGCCGAGTGGTCAGTGCTTTGCGTTCGATCGAAGGCGTGAACAAGATTGCCGTGGAAGGACACACCGACAGCGATTCAATTCAAAGCGGTCTGGTGAAATCCAACTGGGAACTTTCGTCTTTGCGTGCAAGTTCTGTGGTTCGTTACTTTGAGGAAAGTGGAGTCGACGCCAAGTTGCTATCAGCGGCTGGTTTCGGATCCAGTCACCCGCTGGCACCGGAAGTGGACAAGGCAGGGGCGTCAATCCCAGCCAACAAAATCCTGAACCGGCGTGTGGTGGTGGCTGTGACACTGGACGATGCCGAAGCCGCTTACAAGCTTCAGCAGAAACAGTTCTCGAAGCAGCTGACCAAGGAAGAAGTGGAGCATCAGCAGCGTGAAGCCAGCCTGCAGGAAAAAATGAAACAGGCCCAGGCAAGATTCGATGAAGCCCAGAAGCGCCACAAGGAGCAACAGGAGCAGCGTCGTAAACAGCAGCAGCTGGATAAGTTACAAAGAAAGATCCAGGATTTGGAAAACAAGGCTCAGAAATTTGAGACCGATCTGAATCCCCCGGCGGCACAGTAATCCGCCAAAAAGAAAAGCGGCCTTCAGGGCCGCTTTTTTATTTTTAGTAATAGGAAGTTGTGAAGGAAATCCCCAGACCCAGACCTGAGTAGCTGAACTTCGTACTGCCGTCTCCGCCGCTGGCTTCGCGCGTGGAGATTTCCACGGCAATCAGGGCATTGGGACGAAGCGGGTATTCGTAACCCACACCCAGCATGAATTCATACAAAAGAGCACTGAAAGAAAAACCATCACCGGCATTTGGTGTGGATTCTTTTTTATTCAAGTTGAAGTTCACGGGAGTGAAACTGGCGAAGGTGAAGAAGCCGGGCTTGGATTTCTGCACCAGCGTGTCGTCCGGCGTCGTTTCGTAAGAAGCCGGCAAACCCTTCAGATAGTAATAGCCCGTTAGTCCGATACCGGAAATAGGGGTGAAGCCGTAATTACTTGAGAAATCCATAATATAATGGATTCCCATACGGGAATTGATGGATGGGAAGTTCCACAGAACCATCGGCTGGAGCGTTAACATGGACCCTAAGGGCTCTTCGTTAACCTGTTCACCAGCGGATACAGTCGTACTGAACATGGACATCTTCGCGCGGATAACCGGCGCTTGAAATTCCGCATTCGCAAGATGGGGAACAGTTAGGAATAGGACTAAGGTTAGTAAGCTCTTCATAAAGTTGTTAATTTACGAGCTTACCTAGAAAATGTAAGAAGTCAACAGACCCCGAATCTAGGATGGATGGTGGTAATGAAAATCTTAACTACGAGGCAACTTGGATTGTTGTCTGTAACTCTGGTGCCAGTGTTGCTTTCTGCATGCGCAGGTAAGTATTCAATCAAGTCCTATCCCAACGGCGCCAAGGTTTACATCAAGGACGTGCAAAGCCAGGAGAAAAAACTTCTGGGCATCGCGCCTCTTCAGGTGAAAGAGGAATCAAAGCTCGGTGACGTGTTCTTCCTGATCTTTGAAAAGCAGAACTATCGCACCAAAGAAGTCATGGTCAAAGTCAACGAAGGGGAAAGCCTTGCGGTGGCAACTCGCATGGACCCTTTGTCTGACGAGGAAAAAAAGGCTGAAGAGCTGGCTCAGAACGAGGATCAGAAAAAGAACGATCCACAAAAACCAAAGCCAGAAGACAAAGACAAAAAACCTGAAGACAAGCGAATGGAAGAGCTGCTGGCAGAAATGCAGGAGCTTAAACTTCGTGTGGCACTTCTGGAAAATACATCCTCGTTCTACAAAGATGCGTTGTTCTCGCCACGTCTTTCCGGCGGTATGCCGACAGCAGAGCGTGATCGCACGGACCGCGTGGTTGGTTTTGTCTTCCAGGGTCAGCAGCTGATTGTAAAAGGGCAGTATGAAAAAGCTCTGGTTGAAATCGACAAAGCTTTGCAGCTGGATGAATACTCCAACAATGCATGGCTGTTGAAAGGTTCCATCAAATACCTGCAGAAGGACTTTGAAGGCGCGAAAATCGCCTGGGAACGCTGCTTGAAAATCGATCCATATAACAAAGTGGCTTATCAGTATCTGTCTGACGTCTATCAGCGTCTGGGAATGGCTCCGTTGCCAAAAACAGGGGCTGAAATGCGCTATCCGGCTTCCAACGTGGAAATCGAAAAGCGTAACGAAAACAGGGTTCGCTGATGAAGTTTCTTGGGGCGCTGATCTTTCTATTTTTGTACGTTCCGGCTCATGCTGCTCTGACATCTGATTGGGATGTCAGCATGGGCATGACTTCGTTGAAGTATCAGTTCCCCAGTGCTGGCGTTGACAAGTCCATCGAATCTTCCACCACCATGGAAGTGAACTATTCGATTAACAATCCGGCATTGAACTCGGCCCTGACCTTGTCCTTCATGGAAATGGCCGGCGGCGGGGGCAAGCAGCTTCCGTTCACACGTATCGCTTTGGGCGGTCGTTACTATATGTTCGGTGTTAATGGAACGCGTGTGGTGGTGGACAGTTCTTCGGAAGCAAAAATCTGGCGTCCGACTCCTTTTATTGCCGCCAACCTGGGTTTGAGCAATCTGGCGGTGGATGATTTTAATGCGTCTTTGATTGATTTGACCATCAGGGGCGGCGTTGAAATTCCGGTGATGTCTGATTTGCTGCTGATCGGGCAGGTGTCCATGGGCTCCAGTCTGACGGCTCCATCCTCAGAGGATGAAAACGTCAAATATAGCTTTATGACTCTTTTTGCGGGTCTTCGTTTTGTGGGGTTTGACTGATGTCTGATAAAAACACTAACAAAAAACGTGTGATCGTGGGGGCTGTGCTGGTTGTCGGTGCAGCTTTGGGCTATGCGGGCTATCTGCAAAGCAAGAAACCACAGGCTCGTCAGGCGGGAATTCGCTCTGGCCAGGGAACCTGGGATGAACTTAAAAAATCCCACTCAATGACTGTGAACACGCATCTTTCCTCTAAAGTTGGACAAGCGTGGAAAAAGCATGACTTCGCAGCCTTGATGGCGTCGTTTGGAACAGAGCGCACCATGAAGGAAAACAAAGAGTTCTTCCAAGCCAGTATCTATGTGCTGGATGTTTCCAATATTCAGTGGAAGCCTGAAGAAAAGAAGGACGTGCAGGCTCTGCAGTCCAAAATCGTGAATTTCCTGACCGAAACCAACAAGGGTGTTGTGGGGGATGTGGCCCAGACTCACAGCTTTGCAGCCAAAACACTGCTGCGATTGGGAACTCCGGCAGGGGAAGACCTGAAAGCGATTGAAAACTTCCACAAATCCAATCGCGATGCTTTCCGTCGTGAAATTGTGGCGGATGTGCTGATTCAGACCGAACCACTAAGCAGTGAAGGCCGGGCTTTGCTTGGTAAAATGCTGCTTTCCAAAACTGAAGTGAATGAAGGCCTGCAGATGCTGGCCCGTGTGCGTGACGGTGAGGCCCGCAAAGAGCTGTTGAACCGTGTCTATAAAAACTATGCGAATTATCCGGCGGCAATGAAGCCGTTTGTGTACAAGCAGCTGGTTCTGAATCACACCCTGATTCAGGGCGACCTGAAAAAGCATCTGGCGGAAGCTGCCAAGAGCAAGGATGAAGTCTGGGAAGACAGCTTCCTTGTGGCTGTTCAGGAACTGAACGTGGTGAGTGAGTTCACCGCAGATATCCAAAGAATCGAAAAGCAGTCTCAGTATCCGCACCTTAAAATGCTGGCAGGTGCCATTCTCGCGAAAGATAAAGGGATCAAATGATGAAACGTTTTTCTGCACTTCTTCTGTCATTGATGTTTTCTCAGGTGTCCTTCGCCCAGTACATTGAAGAGATCGGATCTCTTGAAACAGTGTACGAAGCCCGCGCACGCAGTGTCTTGAACACGATTTTGCGTCCGACGGATTACACTCTGGTTGTGGCCATTGAAATGGACCGCGATGAAAAGAAGCTGAAAGAGTTCCATGACGAAATGGATGTTCAGTATCTGCCAGGCATGCCTTTGATGGGGGATGCTCCAACGCTGGGTAAGGCCACCAATAAACTTCACGAGATGAAGTCCAAAACTGACATTTCTGTGGTTTTATCCCGCAATGTGAATCCCGAGACTGAAAAGATCATTAAAGAGCTTTTGACGTCCAAATTGCATCTGGATGCGACGGCGGGTGACTCTGTTACAGTGAAGCGCATTGAGCTTCCGGCAGATCCTCCAAAGGCCGAGCCAAAACCGGATATTCTGCCAGAGCTGACCTGGAAGATGTGGACGCTGATTGTGATCATGTCTTTGCTGGCTTTGTCCGGCCTGATGTTCTGGGCTTGGAGACGTGGCCGTGCGCAGGATCCTCGTAAGGAACTAAAAGAAAACCACGAATACAAACACACTGAAAAAGACCAGGAAGGTGAAGAAAAGCCGGAAGAAGTTGCTGTTGCAGCAACAGAACCAGCGCCTGCCGCCGTGGTGGAGCCGGAGTTCAATATGGACGCCGTGAAACAGCACATTCTGGCGATCGCCGCTCAGTACCCTCAACTGGCATCCCGTGCGGTGACCGAGTTCACTTTAAACGAATCTGCGGGTGATGCGTCGCTTTTGATGGAGTTCCTAGGCTGGGACACTTCCAAGCGTGTGTTCACGGATGTGCCGGCGATGGCCTGGGCCCGTCTGGGTAAAGCAGTGAAAGAGCGTGAAGGCAACACCACGAAGTCTGCAACTGAAACTGCGGTTCGCAATGTTTATAAAGCGATTCTGGCGGCTTACGTTGAGCACGAGATGTCCTCGGATGAAACAAATCCATTCTCATTCGTGCTGAAAATGCGTGAAGAAGAACGTCAGCAGATCCTGGACAAAGAAACGCCAGCCAACATCGCGGTTCTTTGCCTGCATTCCCCAGCGGAAGTGACAGCTGGGATTGTGGGTTCATTGGATGCTGAAAAGCGTGTGAAGGTTCTGGCTGAAATTTCCCGCGTGGAAAAACTGCCGCACAATGTGGTGCAGGCCGTGATTTCATCCTTCAACCAAAAACTGACCGAGATGCGCATGCGTCCGGAGCCAAAAATTGAAGGTGCATCTGTTCTGGCGAAAGTCATCCGTGGCATGTCTCCGGAAGAAGAGATGGACTTGTTGGCATTGTTTGCCAATGACAATCCGGAAGAGCTGGAGCGTCTGCGTCGTGTGATCCTGACCTTCGATGACCTGAAACTGGTTCCTTCTGACATTCTGTCCGAGGTTCTGAACGGGTACGAAGTGGATTCCCTGTATGCAGCTTTGTTCAAGACTCATACGGCCTTCTACAACCGCATCCTTGCGACATTGCCTGAAAGAAAAGCGATGATCGTTGAAAGAGACCTGACTGACATGGTCGCAATCCCGCAAAGAAAGAAAACTGCGGAAGTGCGCCGTGATATCTGTCAGCAAGTTGAAAAAGTGATGTACAGCCGCTCTCTAAGAGTTGGCGATCTGGTGGACGGCACCGTTCGTGCCGTTCGTTCTGTCTAAGTCTGTTTTATATACAGCCCGAGGAATGTGATGTCGTCGGGCTGCTCTTGATTCTCAATATACTCCACAATCTGTTTTTGCATGATATCGTGAAGGCTCTTTGAAGAACCGCGGTTGGTGCAATCCACGGCGGTTTTGATCACGGTTCGTTCTCCATAAGCAGTTCCGGTTCCGTTGACCGCATCAATCAATCCGTCAGTATAAGCGAAGAATACTCCGCCCGGCATTAATGGCACGGTGGCGGTGTGGAACTTCGATTCGCGGCTTTCCCCAAGACGTTTGGAGTTGGCTTCAGTTAAAAACACCAGATCGTTCTTTTTGATCTTTTTGCCTTCAGGCGGCTGGGGGCTGATCATCGGAAAGTCATGACTGGCATTGGAATAAGTCAGTGTGCCTGCGTCCCGGTCGTAAAGAGCGGCAAAGGCTGTCATCATCTTTTCACCCTTGGCAAGGTCACACAGAACCTGATTCATCATGCTAAGCACCTTCGAAGGGTCCCACATGTTTTCAGCCATGGATAAAGACAAGACGGAGCGGGCCGCGGCAGTGATCAGGGCCGCGGGAACTCCGTGGCCGGTGGCATCAGCGATAAATACGAACAGTCGTTTGTCGTCATTGAAATGGAACCAAAGATCCCCACCGCACTCGGAAGCCGGCTGATAAAACCCCTTCAGGGTGAAGTGATCCGTGTCGACTTTGGGTTTTGGCAGCAGAACTGTTTGGACCTCTTTGGCGGTTTCAAGTTCGGCTTCCATTCGGGCCTTTTCCTCGGTCTGGCGTAGCAGGCCTTGGATCTTTTCAAGCATCGAATTGAAGACCTTGGCCATGCGGCCCACTTCATCGTTGGATTTCAACTGGATAGGCTTGGATTGGCCGGTCGATGCGAACAACGACATGCCTCCGGCCAGAACAGAAATACTCTGGGTCAGGGAATCCACGCTGAAGAAGGTGGCGATCAATCCCAGCACAATAATCAGGGCGGAAGCCAGCAGGGTTTTATTCATCGTCTGCTGCAGAACCGAATAGATCTGGCCTTTATCGAAGGCCTGGAACATATAAGCCTGCAACTGAGGAAGCCAGGTGTAAGAAATCAGATAGTCATTACCGTTCAGACGGATTTCACGCACACTGCTGCCCTGGCCGGTCAGCTGGGAGGTAATAGGGGAATGGATATCAGAGGCATTGGTCAGGCCGATAGGAACTTTCCACTGCTTCTTTTGTGGATGCCAGAAACCCAGGTTTTTTTTCTGATTGGCGTCTTTCAGTCCGTCAAAGGTCAGCTGACCGTAAATCAGCAAATCCCCTTTGCGGTAGTACACGATCATGTTCTCGGGTCTGTCCAGATTGACGTCGGTTTGCACTTTGCCTTCAGGCATCTTTTGCAGATATTGCAATTGCGCCGGCGGCAGGCTTGGGGATTCACTCAAAGCATCCAGGAATGTGGCATTGCCTTCGATGTTGCGATAGATCTGAATATTGCCCCAGCCCTGTTGCAAAGCGGCCGTTTTGATTTGCGGACTGAATACAGCTCCGTCAAAAAAGAGCAGTGCGGTCTGAAGGCGTTCCATGACTTTGCCAGAGCCTTCATCGATAACTTCCGTGGCATCCTGGATTCGCTCCATCGCGGAGGAATATAGATAAGATCGCTTGTCATCGAGGAAAGAGGTGCGGTTGATCCAAAAGATCGTGGCCGACGACAGAAGCAGCAACAAAGATGTAATCACTAGAAACTTAATCTTGATGGACATGGCTTCTATTTATCGGCGGATATCCCCTCGGAGTTAATGAGGAAGCATCGACGCGACTGGACCTAGGGCGGGCATTGTGGAAGCAAAACAGTTCCGTCCCGATAGCCTAACGAACACAGCGAACGACGGCGGCATTGCCATATCCACCATAGCCCCATGATCCATCCAGCAGACTCATGATGATATAGGTGTCCAGTTCCTGCGTGAAAGGGGTGCGGGACCAGTTGTAGTTCTGAGAAGTTGAAAGCCCCACAAAGTGACTGAGCTCTTCAGCCGTTGGAAGCCACCAGCCGGCATACTGGTCACCTCCGCAGGCGCTGCCGTCGGACTTCAGATCACACACCGAAATCAGCGTACGGCAGTAGTTCATTCCTTGAGCAATCGTCATTGGATCCGGAGTTTCAGGGGAGGCCATGGAGGGTTCGGCTTTGGCACCCATAACAAACAGCAAAACCGTCAACAAAGCACAGGACGCGATGAAAAGTGTATTTTTCATGGGGACCTCCACTGCTATCTACGTTGAACGCAAATTCATGCAAAGGGAATTTTCTTTCGCGATAACTTTCAATCGACATTGCAGCATTCTGACGAATGAAAGTCCTGTGTCAGAAAGCCCCATATCGTGTCGGGAATTTTCATTGTGATCTGGGGTAACATAAATAAAAAAACCGGGAGGCCCTGTGAAATCCTTCATTCTTTCATTTGTATTGTTTCTGTCTGTGAATGCGCTGGCCGAAACCGAATCGTTGGATGACCTTATGACACCGGATGAAATTGCCGCGGAAGCGGGCTTTCCGCGCACGGAAATGAACACGGAAGTTTTAAGTCTGCGGGATTTTGATTCTGTCGAGTCACTGAATGTGACCCGGGAATTTCCAATAGTTCTGATCGCCAATAAAAGTGCCGGTGGTTACGAGGCGCAGACGATGCGGGTGATTCAGAACGGGGGGCACACTCACACCTGGAAGATTTCAACGGGGAGGGAGCAGTGGGAAACCGCAAAAAGCGGGCGGCAATACTTCACCACAACGCCGCCGGGATGGTTCTATCCTTATTCGATTGTGCGCAATCACTATTCTCAAACTTGGCAAACCAATATGGAATTCAGCGTCTTCTTTAACGGCGGGGTTGCCCTGCATGCCGCAAATTCCGCGCACAATTATCAACTGGGCCGCCGCGCTTCCGGTGGATGTGTCCGCCTGCATCGCGATAATGCAAAGTACATCTACGAACGCATCGTGCAGGAAGGAAAAGGTCTGGTTCCCGTTATTCGACCCAACGGAGCTGTGGCCCGGGACTGGCGGGGGAATGTGATCCGCGCAGTGAAGTATCGCACGCTGATTGTCGTTGAGGGCTATTAACCATAAAAGCTCCCGGTTCAAAAGCTTTCTTGACCATCGTCGGGTGCAAAGCGGGGGCTTACCTAATAAACTGAAACAATGAGATATTTCCTGCTCGTTTTCTTTATGTCTGCTTCCTGTTTTGCGAACGAAGTCATTCTGGACCGCACCAATAAAATGGGCGTCCGTAAGATTGATATTTTGAAAAGGGACAAAGGCACTTATACCTTTGATGGCAAGTCGTTGGGAAAAACGCTTCCACCCAAAGTGGCCGAAGCCTGGAAGCAGGTTGAAAGAGGCCCGGCTTCCGCGGGAAAGCAGCGCTGCCATGCCGGAACTTATATCTACACTAACAGAGTCTCTAAAAAAGAAACCCGCACAGAGGGATGTGCCGAAGGGGCCGCTTACGGTCGCTTCGTGCAGCATATTGAAGACATCCGCACTCATGCGCGAGGAAAATAATTTATGAAGTCCATTTTGTTCGTTGCGATGACGTTTTCTTCACTCACGGCTTCTGCACAGGAAGCGGTCAGTCCTCACATGCGGGAAACCATCAACAAGATTTCCCAAATGCGCGAGACCTTGAAAATCTCAGCGGATCGCAGCGGGGCCTGTGAGACACCGCAGTCACCAACTTGTACCTTTGAAGGCTATTGCGGGAAGCTGGCGGGAAAAGCCCAGGATTTTTATCTGTATCAGGACAGCGAAGGCCGTCAGGTTCCAAATATGGCAATGGTTGGCAATCTGAGTTTTGCCGAACATTGCGCGAAAGGCACCTTCCCGCAAAGCGCCGTGCAGGATCCCTTTGTCTATGCCAATCAATTTATGGATGAAGCCGCGGCCGGCGGCAAGGAACAGCTTCAGCGCAACAAAGAACGTCTGAAGAAAGAAACGGCCCGCACCCTGAAGATTGTTGAAGACGCCCGCAATCACGTTGTCAAAGCTCTGGAAGTGCAGAAGACTTCCGCCAACGGCAAGCAGATCGACAACATGATCGCCCGGGTGAAGGCCATCAAATATCGGGCGGCAAAAACTGACGGCCGGTACATGGATCTGGTGGCTGACGGGTGTGAATCACCGAATGCCTATTATTCCTCTGAAGAAAACACGATCACGGTGTGCCCGCAGATGATGAATTTGCCGGAAGCGTCGCTGTTTGCAACCCTGGCCCACGAGTTCGGTCACGGGATTGATCCTTGTGCCATGGAAATGGATTTCGGCAAAGAGGGGGCGAAACTGCCGGACTTTATGAGTCTGGTGGTGAAGCCCAATCAACCGACAGTCAATGCCGCGGTCAGAATGGCCCAGAATCCGTTTAAAAATGTGATCAGCTGTCTGCAGTCTCCGCAGTCCATTGAAGTCAGCATTCCCACGAAGGATGCTTTGCTTCGCGAGATCAATGAATTTGAAGACGGCCTGAAAGCTGAAGTCGGCGACGAAATCGATGAAGAAACCGGCGAAACGAAAGCGACCGATGCCACGGATGCCCGCTTTGAGGATTCCCGTCAGAATATTGAAAAGAACTACGAGCGCTACAAGTATTGCAGTGAAATCACCGGAACAGGTCATATTCAGGAAGCTTTCTCTGACTGGATTTCGGCTCAGGCATTGACGTCAAAAATTTCTGGTATTCAGGATTCTGCCAAGGCTAAGGAATACGCTTTTGGATCACAGACCATGTTCTATGGGACTGCATGCGCAGAGGTGACAGAGGCGGTCGACAGAAAGATGGATCAATTTGTGGAGTCATGCCCTCAGTTGGAGGAAATCCGCGCGTATATGGAAGATATGAAGCATTCGGATGGTCATTCCAGTCACCCGGATGCAAATCGTCGTATCAATCGTATCTATTACGCCAAGCCCGAGTTGCAAAAGGCTCTGGGTTGCGACGGCGGCAGTAATGATGCCCAAGAGTGTAAGCCTTGATTATGGCAAGATGTGTTGAATTGTCAGGATTCTGTCAGGGGCCTTGACGAAACTCTGTCACGGTCGCTAGCGTTGGTTGCATTCCACCCAATCAGCGTAAAGAGAGACCATGACACATCAAGTGTTTTTGAGACATTCTTCGCCACCTAGGCCCCCATCGAAGGGACCCTCTTCGGGAGAGACATCCCGTTTGAACACCCTCGGTGTGTCTTTGCACCCGAACTGCCAGCAGAAAAAATCAAATATCAATATTAAAGTAAACGGCGTCCCAGTGACGCCGTTTTTGTTTTTTAAAGGGGTCGCTCCATGTGTGGCGTTGTAGGACTCATCGGTGAAGATCAGGCCGGAGAAAAGCTGTACCCGGCATTGTTCGCTCTTCAGCACCGCGGGCAGGATGCGGCGGGGATTCTGAGTTATGATTTTGAACGCTCGCAGTTTCATCTGGAAAAGGATCTGGGACTGGTGGAAGACGTCTTCACCACCGAACGCCGCAAGCGCCTGAAGGGCACCATGGCCTTGGGGCACACACGTTATTCCACTATCGGCAGCGTTGATAAAGAGGACCTGCAGCCCATCTTCTTAAGCTATCCCTATGGCATCGGCATGATTCATAACGGTAATGTCACGAACTATGACGAAATCGTGGATTATCTGCGCAATCGAAAACTAAGGTGGACCTTTTCGCGCAACGATCTGGAAATCCTGATGCACATGGTGGCGGTGGGGCTGTCTTCACGCAAGGACAACCCGGATCTTCCGGCCAGCCTGGCCGAGGCCGTGAAAGAGCTTCTGCAAACTGTGCAAGGGGCTTATAGCTCTATTGGTATGCTGGCCGATCAGGGCATGTTTGCCTTCAGTGATATGAATGGCATACGGCCTTTGCTGATCGGGCGCCAGAAAAAGGGCGATAAGTACAATTACTGTTTTGCCTCTGAAAAACAGGTTTTCTTCGGACTGGGTTACGAGTACTGGCGTGATCTGCGCCCCGGCGAGCTGGTCTTTGTCGACAAGGATCGCAATCTGCATTCTTTTGTCTTAAGTGAAAAGAAACCGCGCCCGTGCATGTTTGAATGGATTTATTTTGCCGGTTCTGAAACCGAGTGGCACGGCCGTCCGGTTTATGAAGTGCGCCTGAAGCTGGGTGAAATCCTGGCGGAAGAGTGCCGCAAAAAAGGGCTGGATATCGATGTCGTGGCTCCGGTACCGGACACTTCCCGGGCGGCGGCCTGCCGATTGGCGGAAGTGCTGGAAAAACCCTACCGCGAAGTTCTGATCAAAAACCGCTATGTGCAAAGAAGCTTTATCGTCAACGAACCTGAGGTTCGCAAAATGATGGTGAATCTGAAACTTTCCCCAGTGCAAAGCGAGATCAAAGGTAAAAAAATCCTGCTTGTGGATGACAGCATCGTGCGCGGGACCACTTCCGCCCGCATTATCCGACTGCTTCGTGATGCCGGGGCGGAAAAGGTCTATCTGGCCAGCACCTGTCCGCCGATCCGTCATCCTTGTTTCTATGGCATTGATTTCCCGGATGGAGAATCGCTGGTGGCGCACAAGCGCAGCGAAGCGGAAGTGGAAAAGGTTCTGGAGGTGGACGGTCTGGTCTTCCTTCCGCTGAACCGACTGCAAGAGGGCCTGGGCCTTAAGAATCTTTGCAGTGCTTGTCTTGATGGTGATTATCCCGTTCCGGTTTCAACTGAAAACTTTTTGAAGACCCGGAACATCAATTTAGGTGGTGAACTATGAAAATTCAGGTTCTTTTTGGCAGTGCGAATGATGAGCGTGTGTACGGTCCGTTGTGTCGTTCCCTTGAAAAATGCGGCGATGTGAAAATGGAAGTGGCTTCGGCCCACCGTGATCCCGCCCGAGTCCACGAGATTGTAAAGAACTGCGGTGCGGATGCTTTTGTTGCCGGTGCGGGCCTGGCAGCCCACCTTCCGGGTGTGGTGGCTTCTTTAACAGACAAGCCGGTCTTTGGCGTGGCGGTGAACGGGGCTTTTGCTGGCCTTGATGCCTTCTTGTCGATTGTTCAGATGCCCCGTGGAATTCCCGTGGCTGCAGTGACTGAAGAAAATGCCAGCGCCATCGGAGACTTCATTGTTCGTCTGGCGAAAGTTCCAAAAGACCGCCTGTGTCTGCACTGGAACCGCAGTCTTGAAAGCTATTCTCCAATTCAAAAAGCTCTGGATGAAATCCAGACCCAAACGGGTCTGCAGATTGAATGGACGGCGGCTCAGGCCGAAACCTGTCTGGGTGAAATCGTCAGTCCCTGGGAGCTTCCGCACACGCAAGGGTTGAATCTGTTCCTGTGTGAAAAAGAACAACTGGCCAGCTCTAATCTGGCGTTGGACTTCTATGCCAAAGCCCGCCATGGCGGATTCTGGGTGGGGGCCAACAACGTGACTAATTTCGTGAATCAATGGAACAAGCTGAAAGCATTGGGAGCAGGCCGATGAATCTGATCTATCGCGGTTCCGTAAAGGACCTTTATCAGAACAACGACAAAATTGTTTTTGAATACAGCAATCGCTATTCCATTTTTGACTGGGGCGAGATGCCCGATGAAATCCCGCAAAAAGGCGAAGCTTTGGCGGCGATGGCCTCGATGTTCTTTGAGCATCTTTCGGCGAAGGGTTTTTCTTCGCACTATCTGTCCGGTCGTTCGCGCACTTCCATTGAAGTGCAGCCGGTGAACGTGTTGCGCCCAGAATGGAAGGGTGAAGATTATGATTATTCCATGTATGCCTGTCGCCCGACCCAGTGTCTGGTGCCGCTGGAAGTGATCTTCCGTCGTCATCTGGGACAGGGGAATTCTTTGGAAGGACGTCTGAAAAAGAACCCCGCATATCTTGCGGATCTGGAGCTGACCCGGATGCCAACGTCTGCTGACAGCTTTATGCCAGCCCTGGTGGAGGTTTCAACAAAACTTGAAACCACAGATCGCTACCTGTCCAAGGCTGATGTGGCGGCCATGAACGTGGTGAACGACTTTGAATACGCGGCCTTGCGCAAAAACACCCAGGATGTGGCGGCCGAGCTTGAAAAGCTTTTTGCAAGCTTCGGAGTCAAATTATGGGACGGGAAGCTTGAGTTCGCCTTTACCCATGAAAACAACGGTCAGCGCGGACTGGTGCTGGTGGATTCCATCGGGCCGGATGAATTGCGTCTGACTTATGAAGGTCTGCCTCTTTCCAAAGAATTCTTGCGTCAGATCTACACAGGTTCAGAGTGGAGCGAAGCGGTTAAAAAAGCCAAAGAGTTGGCCAAGGAAAGAAAAACCCAAGACTGGAAATCCATCTGCGAGAATGAACTGGGTCAGAAGCCCGCAGCATTGAATGCAGAACAGATCCAGGTCAGTTCATGGCTGTACCTGGCTTTGGCTAACGAGATCGCCGCTGTCCTTAACAAACCCCGTCCTTTTGACGAAAACATCAACTTGAAAT
The DNA here is from genome assembly GCF_000317895.1 of Bdellovibrio bacteriovorus str. Tiberius. Lineage (NCBI taxonomy): Bacteria > Pseudomonadati > Bdellovibrionota > Bdellovibrionia > Bdellovibrionales > Pseudobdellovibrionaceae > Bdellovibrio > Bdellovibrio bacteriovorus. The sequence continues at coordinate 3,093,274 of NC_019567.1, read as the reverse complement.
TCTGGCATCAAAAGGCTTTGTCTTTGCTGGAGAACAAAGCATGAAACTGGTCGTCGTCGGAAAAGGCGGGCGCGAGCACGCCTTGGCGCAAAAGCTGAAAAGCTCTTCCCTGGTGACCGAGCTGTGGGTGGCGCCGGGAAATCCCGGAATGCAGCAAGCAGGTATTACTTGCGTGAACTGTGAAAGTCCGGAAGCCATAGAAACCTTCTGTGTCGAAAACAGTGTTTCTTTGGTGGTGGTGGGTCCGGAGTCTTTGATTTTGTCTGACTTGAAGCTGCGCCTGCAAAAACGCGGCATTGCCTGCTTTGCACCGTCCATGGAAGTGGCTCAGCTGGAATCATCCAAACTTTTCTGCAAAGGGGTGCTGAAGGATGCAGGCGTTAGAACCGCAGCTTGCCAGGTCAGCTACTCGGAAGAACAGGCTTTGCTCGCAGTGGGAAAGCATGACTTTAAAAGCCCCCTGGTGGTGAAGGCCGATGGCCTGGCTCAAGGCAAGGGTGTTTGGGTTTGCAACAGCTGGGACATGGCTGAAGAGGCTGTGCGCACGCTGGGGCGTCATTTTGGTTTTCCTCTGCTGCTTGAACAGTGTCTGATCGGGCAAGAACTTTCCGCCTTTGCTTTGTGTGATGGCGAAGACTTTGTGATTCTGGGCACGGCTTGTGATTATAAGCGCGTGTCATCCGATCCTTTCAGTGCCAACACCGGTGGCATGGGCGCTTACAGCCCTTGTGATTTTGTGACCGAAGCGGATGAAGCTGAGATCCGCCGTATTTTCTCTAAAACCCTGAAAAGCCTGCGTGACAAGCGCCTGCCGTATCAGGGCTTCCTGTTTGCAGGCTTGATGAAAACAAGCGAAGGGATTTACGTTCTGGAATACAACGTGCGCATGGGGGATCCTGAAACTCAGGCGCTGCTGCCTCGTCTGAAAACCGATCTTGCAGGCCTGATCATGAAGGCTGTGACTCATCAGTTGAAAAATGAAGTGTGTGAGCTGGCTGCCGAGTCTTCTGTTCACGTCGTGGCAACCAGTGAAGGTTATCCGGGGTCCCCGATGAAATTGGGAAATCCCATCACCGCCAAGATGCCATCTGCTCCGGATCGTCATTTGTACTTTGCCGGAGTCAGCCGTATCAATGATCAACTGGTCAATGTCGGTGGACGGGTGCTGGGAATCACTGCCCTGGGTTCAACCCGGGAAGAGGCTCGTGAAAAGGTCTATCAGGAAATGCAGGCCGTGAATTTTGACGGCATGTACCTGCGACAGGATATCGGGCTATGAATAAAATCAGGATTGCGATTCTGGCCTCTGGAACCGGTTCAAATGCCGAAGCCCTGATGAAAAAGGCGCAGTCCCTGAATTCTGCCGAAGTCACCTTTGTCCTTTCTGACAAAGCCGGGGCGGGTGTTTTGGAAAAGGCTAAAAATTTTTCTGTGCGCCATTTTGTGGTGGCAAAACAAAGCGACCGCCGCGAACACGAGCAGCGCGTGTTAAACCTGCTGCGTGAATACCGCATCGACTGGGTCTTTCTGGCAGGTTACATGCGCCTGCTAAGTCCAGAGTTTCTTCAGACCTTCAATGGCTGGCATGGCGGGAATTCACAGGTGGTGAATATTCATCCTTCGCTGTTGCCCGCTTACCCGGGGGTTGATTCCATCCGTCGCGCTTTCGAAGACCGTGTGGAGGAAAGTGGCGTGACCCTGCATCTGGTGGACGAGGGCATGGACACCGGCCCGCAACTGATGCAGTCGCGATTGCCTTTGGAAGCCGGTGAAAGTCTTGCCGACTGGTCCGTGCGTTTTCATAAGCTGGAACATCAAACTTACACTCAATTTCTGGAACTTGTGGCTTTGGGGCAGATCCCCACAAGCCCTTTTAAGGAGACTTAAAGATGCAAAGAATATCTGTGCGCAGCCGCTATGATCACAGCACCGAAAAAGCTCTTAAATCCGCGTTGTCGCTGGAAGCCCCGGTGAACGAACTGCAACTGCGTCGCGTGTACTGGCTGCTTGAAAAGAAACCCGGCGCGGCCAAAGAGTTCCCTCTTCAAGCTGTCATGGATAAAGTCTTCTTTGATCCCATATCGGAAGCTCAGCAAACTGGCTTCTTGGATTATCAGGACGGTAAAACCTATGTTGAGATCCGCTTTCTGGCCGGAGTTACCGACAACATAGCCCGCACCGCGACCGAAGCTTTGATGCTGTTTTCTGCGCAACATAATTCTTCCTGGCAGGAGTTCCCTTTGGAAGTCCACAGTGGGTGGGAAATGGAAATCAGCGGGGATATTTCCAAGGACCAAATCCAAAAGGTTCTTTTCCAGAACCTGGCCAATCCACTTTTAAACAAACTGGAAATCCAGACGGGCGCGGCCCTTAAACAAGAAAATTCATGGGCAGCCTATTCGAACTTTTGGAAGGCTTCTGAACACACACCGCAGTTGCAGCTTTTAAACCTGGATGTCGAAACCCTTGGGCGCATCAACAACGAGCGCGGCCTGGCTTTAAGTGATGAAGAGATTCAAACCATTCTGAGTCATTTCAGTTCGCCGGTAGTTGCTGCCGAGCGAGCTTCTTACGGCTGGCATGGCAAGATCACCGAAGTCGAGCTGGAGTGTCTGGCGCAAACCTGGAGTGAGCACTGCAAGCATAAGATCTTTGCTGCTGAAGTGGATTATTCCGAAGTTTCTGGCGATTTCCCGGCCCTGGGTGACAGGAAAATTACCAGCCTTTATAAAAGCTATATTCAGAAAGCCACCAAAGATCTGGATGACTGTGGTTATCTGGTTTCTGTTTTTAAAGACAATGCAGGCATTGTCGACTTTGATTCAAAATTAAATGTGTGTGTTAAAGTCGAAACACACAACAGCCCGTCGGCGCTGGATCCTTTCGGCGGCGCTTTGACGGGCATCTTAGGGGTTCATCGCGATATCTTGGGTTGCGGATTGGGTGCAAAGCCCGTCGCCAACACGGATGTGTTCTGTCTTTCCACCCCGAACCTGTTCCCGGAAGCAGATTCCCCGCAAAGACCCGAGCTGTTGAAAGATCCTGGTGTGATCTTCCGTGGGGTTCATCAGGGGGTTGAAGAGGGCGGCAATCAAAGCGGCATTCCGACTGTCAACGGGGCCTTCTGTTTTTCCAGCGAATTTGCGGCGAAGCCTTTGATCTTTGTGGGTTCTGTCGGCGTGATGCCAAAGACGGTTCATGGCCGCGCCAGTGAATCCAAAGAAATCCGCGCAGGCGATTTGATTGTGGTGGCCGGTGGCCGCCTTGGAAAAGACGGCGTGCATGGTGCGACTTTCAGCTCGTTGGCGTTGCATGACAATGTGGCTTCCAACGTCGTACAAATCGGCGACAGTATCACGCAAAAGCGTCTGTTGGACTTCACACTGAAAGCCCGTGACAACGGCTGGATTCAAGCCATCACCGACAACGGAGCCGGCGGTGTCAGTTCGTCAATTGGAGAAATGGCCCAGTATTCCGGCGGCGCGCGAATGGATCTTGGCTTGCATCCGGTAAAATATTCGGGGCTTGAATACTGGGAAATGCTGGTCAGCGAATCCCAGGAGCGTATGTCTTACGCCGTCAGCCCGAATCACCTGATGGATTTTATGAATCTGGCCCGTCACATGGGTGTTGAGGCGTTTGTACTGGGTGAATTCACCGATTCTGGATTCTTTGACATCTTCCATGGCAAAGAGCCCTTGGCAAAACTGCAGTTGGAATTCCTGCATGATGGTCTGAGCCGCATGAAGCTGAAAGCTCACTTCGACGGACCGAAACAATATCAGGAATACTTCCGCGCAGAAGGTAAAATACCACTGGCGAGCAACGATCTTGCCGTGGCACTTAAAAAAGTTCTGGCCAATCCCAACGTGGCTTCACGTGAACCATTGGTTCGTTATTATGACCACGAAGTTCAAGGGGCCACGCGCGTAAAACCTTACGGTGGCAAAACCCAGTCCGGAGCCAACGATGCCGGTGTGCTGGATCTGTCAGTGCATGGGGGCGATGACAACAACGCCGTGGCAGTTTCAAACGGACTGTGCCCGCAGTTTTCCTGGTACGACACTTATTTGATGGCACAAAAAGCGGTGGATGAATCCGTGCGCAATCTGGTGGCGACCGGAGCGGACCCTGCGAAGATGGCCTTGGTCGATAACTTCTGCTGGCCGGATCCGACTCCAAAAGCAAGCAATCCCGATGCGGCCCACAAAATGGCGCAACTGGTGCGTGCGTGTGCGGGGCTTTACGATGCGGCTGTGGCTTACCGCGCTCCATTTGTCAGCGGTAAAGACAGTATGAAAAACGACTTTATCGGAAAAACCAAGGGCGGGGACACCGTGAAGATTTCCGTACCACCGACCTTGCTGGTGACGGCGGTGGCGCAGGTGCCGGATGCGACGAAAACGGCACCCGGATTCTTCCAGACGGCCGGGGATCTGATTTATCTTTTGGGTGCACCGACGGGCAGCCTTTACGCTTCGGTTCTTTCCCAGGAATTCATCGTGCAGGAATCTGCACCCGAATATCCGGATCTTGCCCGCAACAAGGATCTTTATGGCCGTATCTATGCGGCCCATCAGAAAACGCTTTTGCAGTCCTGCCATGACATTTCCGACGGGGGCTTGATGACCGCCTTGGCGGAAAGCGGCTTTGGCAACAATCTGGGAATGAAGCTGAATCTGGAATCATTCAGTTGGAATGAACTGTGGTCTGAAACGGGCTCCTTGTTTGTGGTCAGTGTGAAGCCTGCTGACAAGTCTCAGTTTGAAGAACTGTTCACCAGTCAGCAAAGACTGTTGGGTGAAGTTCAGGAAAATCCTGTGATGAGCTGGCAGCATCAGGGGGCCACTCAAAACACCGCTTTGTCCGAATTGCAAAAAATCTGGTCTGAAGGAGTTCTGAATGTCTATCAAGCCTAAGTTTTTGGTTTTGTGGGGTGATGGAATCAACTGTGAAAATGAAACAGCCAGAGCCGTTTCGCTGGCCGGAGGTGAAGCGGATAAAGTCCACGTCAATGACCTTCTGGCAAACCCGGGGCTGCTGAATGAATACCAGGCTCTGGTGATTCCCGGTGGTTTTTCCTTTGGTGATCATCTGGGCAGCGGGCAAGTGCTGGCCCTGAAACTTGAAATGAATCTGAAAAATGAATTGCAGCAGTTTGTGAAAACCCGCCCAGTGCTGGGCATCTGCAATGGCTTTCAGACGCTGATCAAACTGGGCCTGTTGCCGGACGCTGACTTTCAGCGCAGCTGTGCCCTGGTGAAAAACGAGCAGGGTCATTTTATTGACCGCTGGATTGAAGTGGAAAGAAATGAAAAGTCCCCCTGTATCTGGACGCGCGATCTTCCCGCAAGATTCGCCTTGCCGATTCGTCACGGGGAAGGCCGCTTCGTTTGTCGCGATGAAAGCCTGCTGCAGCGTCTGCTGACCCAGCATCAGGCTGTGCTTCGTTACACTGAAGACGTCAATGGTGCTCAGGCACAGATCGCGGGCGTCTGTGATCCGTCGGGTCTGGTGTTTGCGCTGATGCCGCATCCCGAGGCAGCCGTGCATGACTGGCACCTGCCTTATAAAGGCGAAGCCTGGGGTTTGGAGTTTTTCAAAAGTGCTGTGAATTATTTGAATCAGGAAATGGGGGTGACTGTATGAATCCAATCCGCAGAGCTCTGTTGAGCGTCTCTGATAAAACCGGTTTGCTGGAGCTTGCTAAAAATCTTGCAGCTCAGAACGTCGAGCTGATTGCCAGCGGCGGCACCGCCAAGGCATTGACCGACGCCGGCTTCAAAGTCACCGCAGTGGAAACCTTGAGCGGCAAAGGCGAAGCCTTCAACGGCCGCATGAAAACCATCAGCTTTGAAATTGCCTCAAGCCTGCTGTTCCGTCGTCAGGATGAAAATGACGTGCGCCAAGCGGTTGAGCTGGGGATTGAACCCATTGATCTGGTGGTGGTGAATCTTTATCCTTTCCACGCGACCCTGCAAAAACAGGCGGGGTTTGAAGAATGCATTGAAAACATCGACATCGGGGGCCCGACGCTGCTTCGTGCCGGGGCAAAGAACTTTCAGTCCGTCACAGTTCTGTGTGAACCGTCCCAGTACGGTGAGTTCTTAAAAGAATTCAACGGCAATAGCGGCGCAACCACCTGGGAGTTCCGTCAAAAATGTGCCGCTTCTGTTTACACTATGACCGCTTTTTATGACATGGCCATCGCCGGATTCCTGACGCAAAAATCCGGGGCTGCTCTAAGATACGGTGAAAACCCGCATCAAAAGGCCGTCGTTCTGAAAGATCCGTTTGCTGACGGTCTGGCCCACGCCAAATCCCTGCAAGGCAAAGAAATGTCCTACAATAATTATCTGGATGCCGACTTTGCGCTTAAGACTTTGCAGGATGTGCATTCCTGGCAAGGTGAAAAAGCCCTGCCAGCCGCTGTGGTTGTGAAACATAACACGCCTTGCGGAATGGCTGTGGCCGAAACTCCGTTGCGTGCTTTGGAAAAAGCCTGGAAAGGGGACGAGAAAAGTTCTTTCGGCGGCATCATCGCCCTGAACATTCCAGTGACGGAAGACATCGCCGCGTTCTTTGCCGAAAAGTTTGTCGAAGTGATTCTGGCGCCGTCCTTCACCGAGGGCGCTCGCGAAAAGCTGAAAAAGAACTGCCGCGTGATGGAAGTTTCATTAACGCCAAATCCGTCGATGCAAGTACGCTCTATCGAGGGCGGACTGCTGCTGCAGGATGCCGATGGCTTTGATTTAAGCCATATGAAAACTGTCACCCAAAAGCAAGTCAGTCCGGAACAACAGCGTCTGGCGGCCTTTGCCATGCTGGCGGTGAAGAACCTGAAAAGCAATGCCATTGCTCTTTGCCGTCAGGACGGTCCCGAGTTTGAGCTTCTGACCATGGGTTCAGGTCAAACCAACCGCATCGACTGCATCGAAAAACTGATCACCTCGCGCCTGGCTGACAAGGGCATCGCCGATCTTGCCAGCGTGGTACTGGCTTCAGACGCGTTTTTCCCATTTGCAGACTCTGTTCAGGTTTCTGCAAAGCTGGGGGTCAAAACCATCATTCAACCCGGCGGATCCGTGAAGGATCCGGAAGTGATCGCCGAAGCCGATCGCCTGGGTGTAGCCATGATCTTTACCGGCCGCCGCCATTTTTTACACTAGGAGACTAAGCCATGACGACTGTGACTTTGGACTATAAAAATGCAGGAGTTGACATCACCAAGGCCGATGCCTTCGTGGAAAGAATCAAAAATCTGGTGCCGACCACTTTCAACGACCAGGTTCTTCAGGGCATTGGCGGCTTTGCTGCCGTTTACAAACTGACTGAAGAAAAGTACCTGGCTTCCTGCACAGACGGGGTGGGTACGAAGTTGAAACTGGCGCAAACTCTGAACAAACACCACGGCATCGGAATCGATCTGGTGGCGATGTGTGTGAATGACCTTTTGTGTGTTGGTGCAAAACCGTTGTTCTTTTTGGATTACATGGCCTTTGGAAAGCTCGACACCAAAGTCAGTGAAGAGCTGATTGCCGGAATGGTCGATGGCTGCCGTCAGTCCGGGATGGCTTTGATCGGTGGTGAAACGGCTGAAATGCCCGGCGTGTATCAGGGGAATGAATACGACCTTGCAGGCTTCAGTGTGGGCGAGATGTCTCCGGCGGATCTGTACGATGAAAAAGACATGAACGAAGGCGATGTGCTGATCGGGATTGCGTCTTCAGGTTTTCACTCTAATGGTTATTCCCTGCTCAGAAAGCTTGTGCAACAGGACGAAACCGAGCTGATGCAGGAACTGCTGACGCCCACGCGTATCTACGTGAAGCTGGTCAATGAGCTTCGTCGTCAGTTCCCGATGGCGATGGTGGGCGCGTCTCATATCACCGGTGGGGGCATTCACAATATCCCGCGGATGAGTGAGAAGTTTGATTATGATATTTCCGGCTGGCCGGCATTGAATGAAATGGCTCCGGTCTTTGGAAAAATCATTCCGCGCGCGAGTCTTTCCGGGGAAGAGCTGTATCGCACCTTCAACATGGGGGTTGGATTGGTTCTGCTTATCAAGAAAGAGCAGGCCGAAGTCGTACAAACATGGTTGGCCTCCCAAGGAGAGAAGCACTGGCGCTTAGGCTCCATACAAAAAGGCACAGGTCTAATCGCCCCCTCGCGTCACTAGGGGCTTGCTGTCTCTGCCTTGCCTATATTGGCAGAGACAGCTTTTCCGTCTGCAGATCCCCTGTCTAAATCCTGATCACTGGGACCATTCTTTCATATCCTATTTTTAATATGGACTCACATTCTGGGAGTGGGCTATACCAGTCGCCTGTTCATTACAAACGGAGTTTAAAATGATGAATAAGAATGCTTACTTGGTATTGGCGGCAACAGGGTTGTTGATGGCCCCTGTTTCTGGTTTCGCACAAACTTCCACCACGTCTGTGAATACAAATTCCAGCACAGTGAAAATGGAAGACCTTAAAAAGGCTGACGAAAAAGAAAAGGACATCGACAGTGAAATCACTGACGCCCGCATGAGAGCTCAATTGGGTTCCAAATCCAAATGGTCTTTCAAATCCAGCCTGGCGTACTCTGGTGGTTCTGTTGAAGAGCCTCTAAGTGGTGTTCGTCCAAACTACCGTGCTTCCGCAACTATCGAAGCCATGACAACTCTGTCTGGTGATGTTGGTGTCAACTACCGTTTGGGTGAGCGTGACAATATCAGCTTCGGTACGGGCGTGACCGTGGTGGATCCTCTTCACGGTGATATCGTGAAGCCTGCAGAAGACACTCGTAAAGGCCGTAAAGGCACTTTGGCTCGTTATGAAGTTTCCACTCCTTACCTGAGCTGGAGCCGTGGTTACCGCGCGTTCGACACTCAGATGATCTCCAGCATGCAGTACAGCCATGCGACAGACAGTGATTCTATCAACCTGACCAAAACATTTGGTGCAGCAAGCTTCAGCCAGACAGTTCTGGCGAACTTCGGTCAATCCAAGTGGAATGGTGGAACAAGCTTTACTTTGGGTAAGAGCTTCTACACTGGGGACCTGGATGATCCGAACATGGTTGCGGCAGCCAAAGCGGGTAAATACAAACGCTCTGACATGAGCTTCGGTTTGTTCCCGTTCCTTCAGTACACTTTCAACGACCGTTATTCCTTCAGAACCGTGTTTGGTTACTTCCAGTTCGCACGTTACGAAGGTTATGCTGATAACTATCAGTTGGAACCATATCAGTCTGTTGGTACCGGTATCTCTATCACTCGTGATATCTACCTGTATCCAAACGTACAGTTCACACCAAAAGACATCCGCGCAGACCGCACAAACGTAGCTCTTTCCGCAAATCTTAACTTGTTCTAACTAGGACAAGAGCAAAAGAGATTTTAAAAGGCTCCCATTTGGGGGCCTTTTTTTGTTTGGGTCGACCTTGGTTTTATATAGGTCGGCCTTTTTGCGTTTTGGGGTTGGGGTTGTTCCTTTGTCTGGTGTTGGGGGGCAGATGGGGAATTGGGGGCGGGTCGTTGGTTGCCTTTTGGTGGTGATTCGGCGAGCCTTTAGAGTGTGTGGAGGTGGCTGATGAAATTCGCGGTAGGGATGCTGGCGTTTTCTTTGGTGGTGTTTGCTTCAAATGGATTTGCAGGTTCGCAGCCGGTCTGTGGAACCCAAACGACTTCTTTGGGCGATTCTTATGATTATTGTGTTCATACCGGAAATCGGCAGAAGACTCAGGACGTGGTTTATTACTTTCACGGACTGTGGGGGAATGCCCGGCAGTTCTTTGAGCAGCGCCGTGACACGTCCTGGGTGCTGAAACACTGGGCCCAGCTGGGGTATGAACCGTCGGTCGTGACGGTGTCTTTCGGTGAAATCTGGCTGCTGGTCAATAATCAGAAGTTCCCGCTGCTGCCGGTTTTCCAAAACGAGATGATGCCGTTTCTTGAAGGCAAAGTCGGCGGCCTGGGCAGTGGACGGCGTCTGCTGATGGGGGAATCCATGGGGGGCTTTAATGCCTCGCAGGCCTCGTTGCAGTTGCCGGCAACCTTTTCCAAGGTCGCGCTGTTGTGCCCGGCTCTGACTGTGATCGGGCCTTACTCTTCCCAGCAGGATATTGATAAATACATTGCCCGCACGAAAGCGCTGCGTTCGCGCGTGAATTTGATGCTGGGGATTTCCCGCGAGGTTTTTGCTGACGAGGCGGACTGGCAAAATCACAACCCCTTCAATCTGCTTAGTCGTTATTCGGGTCTGATCAAGCCGGTGTTCTTTGTGTCGACAGGTCTGCAGGACGAGTTCGGCTTCCAGGAAGGATCTGCCGAGTTTGTGAAGGCGGCTCAGGCTGCGGGAATGTCTGCGACCTGGAGTCCCCTGGCCGGGGGGCACTGCAAATACAACCGTGAGGCTGTGGCGCAGTTTTTCCTAAGTCGCACCCGCTGAAGTGAACTGAAGAACTTTTGGACGTTTCTCAAACAGAAACGTTCCCTGGTGGATACTTATATTTAACGAGTTTAACCTTCGGGGCTGGGATATAATTTAGGTATGAAAACATTCCGTCCGCGCCGCAAGTTGATCGTCAATCGCGAAGTGCAGTTTGATGTGGTCATGCACGTCAGCCTTTTTGTGGCTGTACTGTTTCTGGCCCAGCTTTTTGCGGCTTGGTTGTTCATTGGAAAGATTCAAGAGCTGGCCGGAACCGGCGCCTTTTCAATGATGTCGGTTCAAGAGTTTATTTCCCGCTATAAAACCGTTTTCCTGGTCTATCAGCTGATCCCGGTGTTGTTGGGGCTGGTCGTGGGCTTTTGGTATTTCAACCGCATGACCCGCAGAATTGTAGGTCCTCTTTTCAATATCAAACGCACGGTCAAGCGCATGGCGGATGAAAATCTTGATTCGGTTGAAATTCACCTGCGTGAAAATGACTACTTTCAGGATTTGGCTCAGGATATCAACGTGGTTCTGCAGAAAAAGCCGAAGTGATCCGGCCCTTGCTTTGTTCCAGGGCCCCCAACACCAGCTTTTGAAAGAGTCGTTCTTTCAATCCCCGGGGGCGATCCAGTTCCATTCTTTTCAAACAGTCCTGATACTCGATAGCCTCGGTTTTCATTCCCTTCTTCAGCAGGCCCAGAAGCTTGCCCAGGGATTCTTCCTGAGCCTGGCGCAGTTCGCCCAATGCCAGCGCCAGCAGTTCTTCATCCAGGGTAAAATCACTGCCAAATGCAAAAGGCGGGAACAGGCGATCAAAGCCTGCATCGCGGGCCTGATTTAAAAGTTCGGCCGGAGTATTGTGGCGGGCCCATTCCGGAATCTGATAGTCAGATCGCAGCTTGCCTTCTTTCTGGGCTTTGATTTTCAAAGACTCCTGAAATTCAGAATCGGCGATATTCAGCAGTTCTTTGATGACCTCTTCGTCGGTCTTTCCGCGCAGGTAAGCGATACCATATTCGGTGATCACGATGTCGCGCAGGTGGCGGGGGATGGTCAGTTGTCCGTGTGACCACAGGATGTTGGAATGACGGCGGCCCTTGTGCAATCGGGTCGAGCGCAACATCAGCACCGAATGAGCCCCTTCCAGTTCGTGCGCCATGGCCACAAAATTATACTGCCCACCGACGCCGCTGACCACGGTCCCGCTTTCCAGAGTGTCCGAGGCCGCCGACCCCAGCAGGGTGACGTTCATGCAGGTGTTGAAGAATCTGGCTTTGCGCCGCTGGCGTCGCAGGGCCAGTTCGTTGCCGTCGTAAAGATCGTTGACGATGGACACGCGGGTCATGTTCAGCCCGTCAAATTCCTCGCCCTGCAGGTGGCGCAGCCACTTGTAAAGCTCGGTGGATCCCAGGAAGAATGCACCATGCAGATAGCGCATTTGCTTCGAAGCGGGCTCTTGCACCTGACGCTTCAGAATCCCGGCCTTGCGCAAATTCATAAAGCCATCCATCACCATTTCGCTGGTTCCGTACAGGCCTTTTTGAAAGGGTTCGCGCTGCAGGTGAAGTTCGCGGGCGTGGCGGCGGTGCTGCCAGATTTTTTCTGACAGCACTTCATAGTCTGCGTTCTGCTGATGGCGAAGGCAGGCTGAATACACCAGCGCTTCAGACAGCGAACCAATCCCGATCTGCAGGGTCCCGTCATCCTCCAGCAGGTGGCTGGCGAAAAAGCCGATCAGATGATCTGTCCAGTCCACCGGGGTTCGTGGCAGGGCAAAAAGCCTGCGATGTTGTGTCGGGTCGTCCACGATCATGTCAAAATAGTCGGGACCAACCTCGGCATCTGTTCCCAGAAAAGGCAGCTCGGGGTGAACCACTCCCAGCAGCAGAATTTTTTTGCCGGCTTTGCGGTATTGATCCATCACATCCAAAGTCAGATCCGGATTGCAGCTTAGGCTGTAGCGCGGGCCCTGATCTGTCTGGCGACGGGCCACCAGCTGCAAAATGACTTCGATGTTGCAGTCGACCAGGTACGCAGCCACATGGGTGTAGTTCAGACTGACGTAATCCTGCTGGGCTGAGTCGGTGTGCAGCGCCTGACCCGCCTGAAAGTAAAATTCATGAATGCGGATATGGCGGGGAAGTTCGCCATGACGGCGGTCTTTCAGATATTCAAAAGCCGGGTAGTCGGGACCGAAGTGGCGTTCCAGAAAGGGTGAAAGAAAACGGCGCTCCAGATCGCTTTGCGGGGAAGGAACATCCAGGGAAAGTGCGGTGTAGATTTCAAGACGGCGTTCGGGCAGTTCTTTGACCCGGTTGTACAGCAGGTTGATCAGCTGATTGGGCTTTCCCAATCCCAGAGGGGTGGCAATACGAATCTCACGCCCCAGAGTGTTCAGGAGCTCATCCACAGCCGTTTCAAATGAATGGAACTGACGGGGTTTCTGGACCATACCCTATTGAAAACCCGAGGCTGCCAAGTGCAAAGCCTTAAATGCCGAATTTGTATTTTAAACGGCAAAAAAAGAGGCTGCCTTTTCGGGGCAGCCTGCTTTGTTTCTTGGGCGACTATTGGCAGTCGTTTTTGATCGCTTTGTCAGCGTTCTGATAACGAGCATAAAGCTCTTCGTACTGGTCCATGTAAAGCTCAAGAGTGTCAGAGTTTCTTGTGCTTCTCATTTTTTCGCGGATCCAGTTCATTTCCTCAGCAAGTTTGGCTTTGTAGGAAACCAATTGACCGCAGGAAAGAGCGGCTTGGGAAGAGGATGCAGCGCCAACGATGGCCAAAGCGATAAGAAGAGCTTTCATGGATAATCTCCTTGTAAGTTAATAAATTCGGATTTCGGGGCGAACCTACTAACGCAGGACATGAAAGACAATCTTTGATGCCGCAGGAATAATTTTTACATAATCGGGGATTGCATTTATGATGGGTTCGTCTTCCCAGGAGTTTCCGTGAACAAAAATCAGCGTGCTCACCCCATGAAAAATCCGATTATTTTGGCTCTGGATGTCGATACTCGCGACCAGGCCCTGAAAATTGCCGACGATGTTTCCGATATCGTCGGAGGCATTAAGCTGGGGCCGCGTTTGTGCCTGCGTTATGGAATGGAATTCGTCAAAGAAATGGCGCAAAGAGCGCCGATTTTTCTGGATAACAAGCATTTCGACATTCCCTCGACGATGGAGGCTGCGGTGCGCGCCAGTTTCGAGGCGGGTGCGTCCTTGGTGACGGTGCATGCCCTGAGTGGCAAAGAGGCTCTGACTCGCATGGCAGCGGTCGAAAAAGAGCTGAATCAGCAGCGTCCGTTCCGCATTTTGGCGGTGACGATTCTGACTTCCTGGGATCAGGATTCGCTGCCGGTGAATATGAAATCTCAACCGATTGCCCAGCACGTGACGGAGCTGGCGACTTTGGTGAAGGATTCGGGCTTGTCCGGTGTCGTGTGTTCCCCTCACGAATTGGACCTTTTACAAAACCGAGATCTTTACCTTGTCACTCCGGGAATTCGCTTTAGTATGCAGGATTCCGGCGATCAAAAACGTATCATGGGACCTAAAGAGGCACTGCGTGCAGGTGCTTCAGCGCTGGTCGTGGGTCGCCCTATTCTGGAAGCTTCCAACATCAAGGAAGCGGCCACTGATTTTGTGATGGCAATGTATGAAGAAAAATAACTCTCGTCCGTCTGGCAGAAATAACTCTCAACGTTCTCAGCAGGGTGGTCGCCCGCAGCAGGGGCGTCCTCAAGGCGCGGGTCGTCCGCAAGGGGGTCGTCCCCAGGCTCACGCTCCTCGTGAAAATCAGATCCCGCGCGACTGGCGTGTGGTGATCGGTACGCATGCGATCAACGAGGTGTTGAAGGTGCGTCCGAAGCAGGTAAAGGGCTTCTGGATCCGTCAGGGCTTTGAAAATTCGGGCGATCTGCGCGACATGAACGACCTGGCGCTAAAACATCATATCAAAGTTGAATTGAAGGCTGAAGCGGTGCTGGAAAAGTTCGGTCCGTCCCAGCAGGGTGCCGCGATCTTTGTCGATGGCGCTCCGGAATTTGATATGGCTGGTCTGGAAGGTCTGGATAAGTCCATGGTTCTGATCCTGGACGGCATCGAAGATCCTCACAACCTGGGTGCGATCCTGCGAACTTCCTGGTTGGTGGGGGCTCATGGGGTTCTGATTCCGGAAGACCGCGCGGTCGGTTTGACGCCCACTGTACATAAAGTGGCTTGCGGTGGTGTGGAGCATGTTCCGGTTGAAGAGACCACGAACTTTGCTAACTATGCGGAAGAACTTAAAAAACAGGGCTATTGGATCTATGGTTTGAGTCCTCGCGGAAAGCGATCTATTTTCGAATTAGAGCTTCCGGACAAGGTCGTTTGGGCAATTGGTTCAGAAGACAAAGGAATGAGAGTGACAACGGAACGCCTTTGTGATGAATTAGTATTCATACCGCAAGCTAGTTCTTCGGCGAGTTATAATGCCTCAGTGGCGACAGCCATGGCACTAACTGAGACCCTTAGACAGCATGCGCCGCGCGGAAATCGAAAAAAATCGTAATCTGTCGAATAATTATCTTTGACGGACGTTCTTTTTCTCCGTAAAACATTTCGGTTATCTCAGTAAGGCTGGTTTAGCTCAATTGGTAGAGCAGCTGATTTGTAATCAGCAGGTTGCGGGTTCGAGTCCCATAACCAGCTCCAAATTTTTCTGGGTAAGCATTCACAAGTGGGTAGGTGCCCGAGTGGCTAAAGGGGACGGACTGTAAATCCGTTGGCTTATGTCTACGAAGGTTCGAATCCTTCCCTGCCCACCATTTTTTTGAATGTTTTCCCGGAAAAGTTTTGAAACAGAAGAGAAGAAATTCTCTTCGGGCGTTCTGAAAGGGCGGGAATAGCTCAATTGGCTAGAGTATCTGCCTTCCAAGCAGAGGGTTGCGGGTTCGAGACCCGTTTCCCGCTCCAAATTTCAGAACAAATGCCCATGTAGCTCAGTGGTAGAGCACACCCTTGGTAAGGGTGAGGTCGTCGGTTCGGCTCCGATCATGGGCTCCACTTAATTGGCTTTTATTTTTTAAGGTTAAGATAAATAAAAAATCTCTGCAGGAGGACAAATGTCTAAAGAGAAATTTACACGTAATAAACCGCACGTAAATATCGGCACAATCGGTCACGTCGATCATGGTAAAACAACTTTGACTGCTGCTATCACTACTACTCTTGCAGCAGCTGGTAAAGCTCAAGCGATGGCTTACGATCAAATCGATAAGTCTCCAGAAGAAAAAGCTCGTGGTATCACGATCTCCACTACTCACGTTGAGTACGAAACTGACAACCGTCACTACGCTCACGTTGACTGCCCGGGTCACGCTGACTACGTAAAAAACATGATCACTGGTGCCGCTCAAATGGACGGAGCTATCTTGGTAGTTTCTTCTGCTGACGGTCCAATGCCACAAACTCGTGAGCACATCCTTCTTGCACGTCAAGTAGGTGTTCCTGCTCTAGTTGTATTCATGAACAAAGTTGACATGGTTGACGATAAAGAACTTCTTGAGCTAGTTGAGCTTGAAGTTCGTGAGCTTCTGTCCAAATACGAATTCCCTGGCGATGATATCCCAGTTGTAAAAGGTTCTGCATTGAAAGCTCTTGAAGGCGATCAATCTGAAATCGGTCGTCCAGCTATCATGAAATTGATGGATGCTTGCGATACTTATATCCCAGCTCCAGTTCGTGCAGTTGATAAGACTTTCTTGATGCCAGTAGAGGACGTATTCTCTATCTCTGGTCGTGGTACAGTTGTTACTGGCCGTGTAGAGCGTGGTATCGTTAAAGTTGGTGACGAGATCGAAATCGTTGGTATTCGTCCAACTCAAAAAACTACTGTAACTGGTATCGAGATGTTCCGTAAACTTCTTGATGAAGGTCAAGCAGGGGACAACTGCGGTGTTCTTCTTCGTGGTACTAAAAAAGAAGACGTTGAACGTGGCCAAGTACTTGTTAAACCAGGTACAGTTAAACCACACAAAAAATTCAAAGCTGAAGCGTACATCCTGACTAAAGAAGAAGGCGGACGTCACACTCCATTCTTCAACGGTTACCGTCCTCAGTTCTACTTCCGTACTACAGACGTTACTGGCGTTTGTACTTTGAAAGCTGGAACTGAAATGGTTATGCCTGGTGATAAGATCGAAGTTTCTGTTGAACTTATCGCTCCTATCGCTATGGAAAAAGAGCTTCGCTTCGCGATCCGTGAAGGCGGTCGTACAGTTGGAGCTGGTGTTGTTACTGAGATCCTTGAGTAGTAATAACGCAGCGTAAGCTAAGTATTAATCACCCGGGGGACTCCTTGACAAAAGGGTCCCCCTCGGTGTTTCTTGGCATTCTCAAAAAAAGGTCTGAAAAGTCTATTTTTTGAGGTTTTTGGAAGAAGTTTTTACTGACGAGAAGCGATCCAGCGCAAGGCGCGAGGAGAAAGGCCTACTGAATGTAGGCCGCCGACGAAGCAACGCCGTCGATGGGTCGGTTGTCTTCAGTAAAAAAGTGCAGGGGTGTAGCTCCAGCGGTAGAGCGAACGACTCCAAATCGTTAGGTCGTGGGTTCGAATCCCTCCGCCCCTGCCAATATTGACTCCATAACTTTAGGGATGAGGAATAATGGAAAAGGCCAACTCTAAGATTTTGACAATCAGCTTTGCACTTGCAGCTATCTTGGTCGGTTTGACCGTCTCTCTTCTAATCAAGGCATTCGCTGGCGCATTCGGTGTGGTGGCTCGTGCTGCTGACTCTGATATGGTTCGCCACGGGATCCCTGTTTTGGCAGGTTTCGCGTTGTTTGCCGCTCTTCAGTTCAACCCACGTGTTCAAGCTTGGGGCGAAGAGGTTGTTTCTGAGATCCGTAAAGTAGTTTGGCCTTCTCGTAAGGACACAACGGCTATGACCATCGCTTGCGTGGTTATGGTTCTTATCTCCAGTGTTATCATCAGTTCCTTCGATCTGATCTCTGGCTTCTTAATCAACTTTCTTATGAAGTAAGGACGGAACCATGGAAAAAAAGTGGTACATCGTTAACGTTCAGACCAGCTGTGAAAACACGGCTAAAAAAGCCATCGAAGAAAAGATCAAATCTTCCAAAATGGAAGAGTTCTTTGGCGAAATCCTGATCCCTGCGGAAAGCGTAGTGGAGCTGGTAAAAGGTCAAAAACAGACCAAATCACGTAAATTTTTCCCGGGTTATATCTTCGTTCAGATGTTTTTGAATGATGAGACTTGGCATTTGGTACGTAATTCGTCTAAAGTCACGGGCTTCGTGGGCGGCACTAAAACCCGTCCTCCAGAAGTTCCGGAGGCTGAAGTTCTTCGTGTGACCCAGCAGATGGCTGGCGTTGCTGAAAAACCAAGACCGAAAGTGAAGTTCGCTGTAGGTGAGAACGTGACTGTTATTGACGGTCCATTCTCCAACTTCCAGGGAACAGTTGAAGAGATCAACGAGGACAAAGCGAAGCTTAAAGTTCTTGTGAGCATCTTCGGTCGTCCGACTCCAGTTGAGTTGGACTACATTCAAGTAGAAAAACCATAACCAGAAGCCGCATAGGGCGGCCGATGGATATTAATTAACACAACCTCTTGCAGGAGTGGGTCATGGCAAAAAAAGTTACAGGAATGATCAAGCTGCAGATACCGGCAGGGAAAGCTAATCCAGCTCCACCCGTTGGACCGGCGCTCGGACAGCATGGGGTAAACATCATGGAATTCTGTAAGCAGTTCAACGCTCGTACACAAGCGTTGGGTGATAGCATCATCCCTATCATCATCACTGTTTATCAAGACAGATCGTTTACTTTCATCACAAAAACACCACCGGTGTCTTCTTTGATCAAAAAGGCGTTGAAACTGGAATCCGGTTCCAAACAGCCTCAGAAGGACAAAGTTGGCAAAATCAATAACGATCAAATCAAGCAAATCGCTACAACGAAATTGCCTGACTTGAACTGCTTGAAAGTTGAATCCGCAATGTCCCAAGTTGCTGGTACAGCTAAAAGCATGGGCATCGACATCGCGTAAGGGTGGTATAAGATGGCAGGCAAAAAATTCGCAGCAGTCGCTAAAAAAGTTGATTCTGCAAAAAAGTACACTGTTGAAGAAGCATTCAAACTGGTTGTTGAAACAGCTCCAGCTAAATTTGATGAATCTATCGACGTAGCATTGCGTTTGGGTATCGACCCTAAGCAATCTGACCAACAAGTGCGTGGAGCTATCGCTCTTCCTCACGGTTTGGGCAAAGAAGTTAAAGTTGTTGTTTTCGCAAAAGGCCCGAAAGAGGCTGAAGCGAAAGCAGCTGGCGCTGACTTCGTAGGCGCAGACGACCTGGTAGCAAAAATCCAGGGCGGCTGGTTGGATTTCGATAAATGTATCGCGACTCCGGACATGATGGCGACTGTTTCTAAAGTTGCTAAGATCCTGGGGCCTCGTGGTTTGATGCCGAATCCAAAAATCGGTACTGTAACTATGAACGTTGGTGAAGCTGTAACTGCCGAGAAAAAAGGTAAGTTGGACTTCCGCGTTGATAAAGCAGGTATCGTACACGCTGGTATCGGTAAGAAATCCATGGGCGATGCTAAACTTAAAGATAACTTCATGACTTTGTTGGGAGCTATCGTTAAGGCTAAACCAGCATCTTCCAAAGGTATCTACCTTCGTTCTATCGCTGTAGCGTCCACTATGGGCCCAGGCGTTAAGATCGAGCCAAACGCAGCAGCTGCTGCAACTGGCGCTAACCCGTAAATTTTAAGGCTCTGAGCGTGCTCAGGGCCTTGTTTTTTATCCGGTTATTTTGTATTAGTTCATAAATTTATTGCGATCAGAGACAGTAGGTTTCTTTCAGTGGATGTAATCCCTCGTTTGTGAGGGGCCTACCGAGATAAGGCAAAAAGGTTCTATGCGACCTCCAAACCGACCTGATTCGCACAGGCCCCTTCGCAAGAAGGGCAAAAAGTCTAATGAAAGGAGGCTCACTTATGATCACTCGCGCAGATAAAGAGCAGGAGATTAAGCTAATCACGGAGAAATTCGGAAAAGCTAAAGGAGCTTTCATCGTCGACTTCAAAGGCATCAAGGTTGAGCAAGTTACTAACTTGCGTAAAAAATTGAATGCTGCTGATTCCGAGATGAAAGTTGTTCGTAATACTCTTGCAAAAAGAGCGTTCAAAGATCACCCGGCTATTGAAACAGCATTTGCTAATTCAATGAAAGGTACTAACGCCATCGTATTCTCTTACGGTGAGGTGAACGCGACTGCAAAAGCATTGGCTGATTTTGCTAAGGATGTTGAAATCCTTCAAATCAAGTCCGGTGTTATGGACGGTGCTGCTTTGGATGATGCTAAGATTAAATTCTTGGCGACACTTCCGGGCAAAGACCAACTCCGCGCTATGTTCCTCAGTACGCTATTGGCTTCTGGCTCTGCACTTGCAAGATGCTTGAACGCTTACGCTGAGAAACTTGGTGGTGGTGCTGCTAGTACTGAAGAAGCTCCACAAGCATAATGCTTGCGCTCCGATGTTTCGGGGCAAATGGTGCTGAATATTTGAATTTTTAAATAATTTTTTATATCCCTGGAGGATAAAATGTCTCTGACTAACGATCAAATTGTTGAAGCGTTGTCTGCTAAAACTGTTCTGGAAATCGCAGAACTTGTAAAAACTTTGGAAGAAAAATGGGGCGTTACTGCTGCTGCTCCAGTTGCTGCTGCTGCAGGTCCTGCTGCTGTAGTTGAAGAGAAAACTGCTTTTGATGTTATCCTTGTTGACGCTGGCGCCAACAAAATCAACGTTATTAAAGAAGTTCGTGGCTTGACTGGTTTGGGTCTTGCTGAAGCTAAAGCCCTTGTTGAAGCTGGTAACAAAGCTGTTAAAGAAGGCGCTACTAAAGAAGACGCAGAAAAAATCAAGAAAGCTCTTGAAGCTGCGGGCGCGAAAGTTACTGTTAAGTAATTTCTGCCACTTAGTTTATACTAATGCCGAAAGCCTCGTGGAAACACGGGGCTTTTTGCATTTTGGCCTTCGCTTTACCCTTCGTTGGGATTGGGCTGGGGGCTTAGGGATGCAAAACCTTTCGGACAGTCCTCGCGCGGTGGGGTCTTTTTGTTTTGCGGTAGTATTTTATTTTTAGTTTTCTGAGTGCTTGGGTGGTTTTTCGGGCGCTGTGGAACTCAGGTTTTGCATCCCTAAGCCCCCAGCCCAATCCTAACGGGGCTTGCGGTGGCCAAAGTGCGAAAAAGCCCCTTTGTTGGGTGCTTTGGACTTAGATTTTTGGTTTTTGAGATTATTAAGGCCCCTTGTGGGGCCTTTTTTTTGTTTGTGGGTGGTTGTTTTTACCAGGCGAAGCCTAGTTTTATGCCGAAGGCTTCTTGGGTTTCTCGGTCGGATCTGTCCCATTTGATGTCTATGTGGCTGTATTCGATGGCGGCTCTAAGGCCTTTTTGATGGGTGCTTAGGCCCACGGAATAGTAACTGTGATTTCCTTCGTCGTCATAGGGGCCGAAGGTTCCATTGGTGCTGGTGATGCTTGTTTTAACTTTGTGGAATTCGTAGATGTAGGAAAAGTAGGGGACCAGGTACTCGTATTTGTACCCTAAGCTGACGCCGGCTTGGGAGGTGGTGATGTCCGACTTGGCTTTGGCGTCGGTGGTGTTGTTGCCCAGGTAAAATGCGTCGGTTGTGGTTTCACTTTTTGTTCCGTAGGCGCCCATCAGGGAGCCGACCCACACTCGGTTTTGAGTTCCGTGGTTCAGGAACTGGAATCTAGCGCCCCACAGGAAGTTTTCCAGATAGACTTCTATCCCTTTGAAAACACTCACGCTTGCGTCGAATCCGACGTTGTTTGCGCCGGTCACGAAGTCGCTGGCGTCAATGTCGCTGTTGATCAGAACCTTGTCGCGCAGGGGTGGGTTTGAGTTGATGTCGTTGACCAGGGTCACTCGGGTTTCCGAGGCCATGACCACGGCGGCATGCCCTTGCCACTGTTCGTTGGATACCACTGGCATGTTGAAGTGGGAGGCGCGCATGCTGATGGAATGTGAACATGCTGACAAACTAAGCAAACTTAAGGCGAGCAACGCTCTAAACATGGGGATCCTTCCTTCGGCTTTTTAAGCCTATGATGCGTCCTTGTTACGGGCTACTGATTAGCTGCAAAACTCGACTTTACACGACGCAATAACCATCCATTTTTGGAGTGTCTGAAGTTTTTGGAAAGGCACCAAAAACCTTCAGAATCACTTGCTTTATTGAAAACTTAGGGTAGTTTGAGATACTTGCGTTTTTATTTAATGTGGGCCTTGGAACATTCCCCCCGAAGCGAATGTCCGATTTTCTTATCACGGAGAGTACATTGGAAAAAACTCCAGTTACGGCTTCTAACATTCGAGTTAGAAAGTCATTCGCGAAAAATAAGCAAGTCATTGATATTCCAAATCTGATTGAGTTGCAGAAATCTTCTTACGAAGCTTTCATTCAAAAAGATATGGATCCAGATCGTCGCGGCGATGCTGGTCTTAATGGCGTTTTCAAATCTGTTTTCCCAATCACAGATTTCAACAATACAGCAAGCCTTGAGTTTGTATCTTACACTCTGGAGCCAGCTAAGTACGACGTGGACGAGTGCCGTCAGCGTGGTATGACTTTCGCTGCGCCAATCAAGGTGACTCTTCGTCTGATCGTTTTCGATGTTGATGAAGAAACTGAAGCACGCAGCATCCGTGACGTGAAAGAACAGGAAGTTTATCTGGGCGAAATCCCTCTGATGACTGCCAACGGTTCCTTCATCATCAACGGTACTGAGCGCGTTGTTGTTTCCCAGTTGCACAGATCTCCGGGCGTGTTCTTCGATCACGACGGTGGTAAAAACAATGCTTCCGGTAAACTGATCTACTCTGCACGTGTGATCCCTTATCGTGGTTCATGGTTGGATGCTGAGTTTGACCAAAAAGATCTTATCCACGTACGTATCGACCGTCGTCGTAAGTTCCCAGTTACAATCCTTCTTAAGGCTTTGGGTTACAACTCTGAGCAATTGCTGGAATACTTCTACGATCTTGATGAAGTTTACGTTAAGGGCGGCAAGCTCTTCCGTAAATTGGACATTGAGCGTATGTCCGGTCAAAGAGCATTGACTGATATCGTTGATCCAAAATCCGGCGAAGCGCTGGTTAAAGCGGGTCGTCGTATCACTCGTGCGATCGTTAAAAAAATCAAAGATCTTGATATCACAGAGCTTGATGTTCTTCCGGAAGATCTGGAAGGCAAAGTTCTTGCGAAGCCACTGATCGATGAATCCACTGGTGAGATCATCGCTGATGCGAATGCTGAGCTGAACGCTGCTATCATCAAGCGTTCCATCGAAGCTGGCATCGAAAGCTTCTTCATGATCTTCTTCGACGGTTTGACTGTGGGTCCTTACCTGCGCAACACCCTGTTGGTTGATAAAGTCTCCAACAAAGAAGAATCTTTGGTTGAGATCTACAAACGTCTTCGTCCTGGTGAGCCTCCAACTTTGGAAGCGGCTACGACATTCTTCGGCCGTTTGTTCTTCGATCCAGAGACTTATGACCTTTCTGAAGTTGGTCGTATCAAGATCAATCACAGATTCGGTATCTCTATGGACGAGTGTCCGCCGTCTCACAGAACACTGACTCACAAGGATATCCTGAGCACCATCAAAACTTTGATCGATCTGAAAAATGGTCGTGGTGTTATCGACGATATCGATCACTTGGGTAACCGTCGTGTTCGTTCCGTGGGTGAGCTTCTGGAAAACCAATACCGTATCGGTTTGGTTCGTATGGAGCGCGCTATCCGTGAACGTATGTCCCTTCAGGACGTTGAAACAATGATGCCTCACGATCTTGTGAACGCGAAACCTGTGAACGCCGTAGTTAAAGAATTCTTCGGTTCTTCTCAGTTGTCACAGTTCATGGATCAGACGAATCCACTTTCTGAGATCACGCACAAACGTCGTTTGTCTGCTCTTGGACCTGGTGGTTTGACTCGTGACCGCGCTGGTTTCGAAGTACGTGACGTACACCCTACGCACTACGGACGTATCTGTCCTATCGAAACTCCAGAGGGTCCAAACATCGGTTTGATCGCCTCTTTGGCAACTTACGCTCGTATCAACAACTATGGTTTCATCGAGACTCCATACCGTAAAGTTGATGCTGGTCAGGTTTCCAAGGACATCAACTATCTTTCTGCATTGGAAGAAGCTGGTCACCACATCGCTCCGGCGGCTCGTGACGAAGCTGGCAACAAAGCCATCCAGACTGCAACTACCATCACTCGTCGTGACGGTGAGTACGAGATCGTTGATAAAGACAAAGTTGCTTTGATGGACGTTTCTCCATCTCAGTTGGTTTCCATCGCAGCTTCCCTGATTCCATTCCTGGAACACGATGACGCCAACCGTGCCTTGATGGGATCGAACATGCAACGTCAAGCGGTTCCACTGCTTCGTTCTCGCGCACCACTTGTTGGTACGGGCGTAGAGCGTTTGGTTGCTCGTGACTCCGGTACCTCCATCGTTGCTCAAAACGATGGTATCGTTGAGGAAGTGGATGCTTCCCGTATCGTTATCCGTCGTTTCGCTAAAGGTGGCGAGCTGGGTGCGAACGTGGACATCTACAATCTGACGAAGTATCAGCGTACGAATCAAAATACCTGCTTCAACCAAAAACCAATCGTAACTGTTGGTGACAAGATTTCCAAAGGCGACATCATCGCTGACGGTCCTTCCACTGAACTTGGTGAATTGGCATTGGGTCAGAACATCCTTGTGGCGTTCACCCCATGGCAAGGTTACAACTTCGAGGATTCCATCTTGATCTCCGAGCGTCTGTTGAAAGACGACGTTTACACTTCCATCCACATCGAAGAATTCGAGTGCGTGGCTCGTGACACGAAATTGGGTAAAGAAGAGATCACTCGCGATATCGCCAACGTCGGCGAAGAAGCGCTTAAAGACCTGGACAGCTCTGGTATCATCCGCATCGGTGCGGAAGTTCGCCCTGGCTTCATCCTGGTTGGTAAAGTGACTCCAAAAGGTGAAACTCAGCTTTCTCCAGAGGAAAAACTTCTAAGAGCGATCTTCGGTGAAAAAGCCGGCGACGTTCGTGATACATCTCTGCGTGCGCCATCCGGCGTATACGGAACTGTTATCGATGCTCAAGTTTACTCTCGTGAAGGCGCAGACCGCGATGAGCGTCTGTCCCTGATCATCGAAGAGAAAAAACGCAAGCTTGAAAAAGACTTGGCGGTTGAGCAGAACGTTATCAAAAATAATGCTATCTCCAAACTTCGCGACATCCTGGTTGGTAAAACAACGACAGGCGTTCTTCTGAATGAAGACGGTTCTCAGAAGTTGTTGAACAAAGGTCAGGACATCACTGAAGCGGATCTAGAGACAGTTCCATTCGAATTGTTGAACTACATCCCTCTTGAACAAGACCTTGAGTTCCAGGTGAACAAAATCATCGACAATGCTCGTAACCAGCTGGATGCAGTTAAGCTTGTGTTCAATGAAAAGATCGATCGTCTTCGTAAAGGTGACGAATTGCCTCCGGGCGTGATCAAAATGGTTAAAGTTTACGTTGCTATCAAACGTAAAATGCAAGTCGGTGACAAATTCGCCGGTCGTCACGGAAATAAG